>NZ_JAXDEQ010000002.1:0-365864 GCF_035065025.1 Pseudomonas sp. YuFO8
GATTTTGAACTGAACGGAATACTTGCCCATTGGAACACCCCAAAAGTCAGGATCGGTGTCCAACTTTTGGGGGGCAGTTCAAACTGTAGGAGCTGGCTTGCCAGCGAAGGCGGCCTGACAGCCGAGCAATCTCCTGCAGATATACGCCGATCAAACTGTAGGAGCTGGCTTGCCAGCGAAGGCGGCCTGACAGCCGAGTAATCTCCTGCAGATATACGCCGATCAAACTGTAGGAGCTGGCTTGCCAGCGAAGGCGGCCTGACAGCCGAGTAATCCCCTGCAGATGTACGCCGATCAAACTGTAGGAGCTGGCTTGCCAGCGAAGGCGGCCTGACAGCCGACCTCTTATGTGTTGACCGAAAAAAATCTGGACAACACCGTCACTCAGACAGTGTGCGTCATCGTTGACGACCATCGCTGGCAAGCCAGCTCCTACAGTTTGATCGGGGATAGCCGCGAAAACCAAGGAAATAGATAAGTACGCAAAAGAGCTGAACTGCACGCTGCCAGATCAGTCGCATACATAAGCAACCCGGATTCAGAGGAGTGAAAGTGAGCAGCGACTCTAATCGCCAGACCCTTGGCTCAATACCGTTGGACAACCCCCCGGTCATCCATCGACTGCGCGTGCTGACGGTCAACACCCACAAGGGATTTACCGCACTCAACCGGCGCTTCATCCTCCCGGAGTTGCGCGATGCGGTACGCAGCACCTCAGCCGACCTGGTGTTCCTGCAGGAAGTCGTCGGTGAACATGAGCGCCATTCCTCGCGCTACAACAACTGGCCGCAAATGTCGCAGTACGAGTTCCTGGCCGACAGCATGTGGAGCGACTTCGCCTACGGACGCAATGCGGTCTACCCCGACGGTCACCACGGCAATGCGCTGCTGTCCAAATACCCGATCCGCGAATACCGCAACCTCGACGTTTCCATTACCGGGCCCGAACGCCGTGGCCTGCTGCATTGCGTGCTGGACGTGCCGGGTCACGCCGAGGTCCATGCGATCTGCGTGCACCTGAGCCTGCTGGAGAGTCATCGCCAGTTGCAGCTGCAGTTGCTCTGCCAATTGCTCGAATCCTTGCCCGATGAGGCGCCCGTGATCATCGCCGGCGACTTCAACGATTGGCAGTTGCAGGGCAACGCCGCCCTCTCCCGTCGCGACTACTTGCACGAAGCCTTCGAACGCCACCATGGCCGTCCTGCAAAGACCTACCCAGCCCGATTCCCGTTGCTGCGCCTGGACCGGATCTACCTGCGCAACGCCAGCAGCCATGAGCCGAAGATCCTCAGCCACAAGCCCTGGACGCACCTGTCAGATCACCTGCCATTGGCGGTCGAAGTACATCTGTGATGCGTCTGATCTGATCTCTACCTGTCATTTGTGACAGTAGATACCCCAAAAAACACCTGCTACGGTGCTCCCGTCCGTTTCGAACGAATCGTGCGGACAGGCCCCGTAGCCGTCGTTGCCCGAAAGGTTTTGCCTTCCTGATGATGTCTCGCAACTCGCGCTGCCGATGCACTTGATGCCTTGCCCTGCTGGCAAGACACAGGGTGCCGATTCTTACGCGGAGACGAGCATGAAGCTTTGCAAAGAACTGCCCAACTACCGTTACAGCGCCTGTGCCATTTCCATCTGGCTCTGCATGGGCTGGTCACTGCCCGCTAACGCGGCTTGTAACCTCACCCCCTCCCCCGGCAACGACAACTTCGTCTGCGACAGCGGCAACAGCGGGCCGCTGACTGACCTTGCCGGTAACAACAGCCTGAGTTTTCCCGCCAATGGCAGCGGCTCGATCACAGGTAATGTGACCTTCGGCGCCGGCAACGACACCCTGGGCATGAATTCCGGCGTCATCACCGGGATCGTCAATCAGGGCGACGGTAGCGACACGTTCAACATCAGTGCCGGCCAGGTCACCGGGGCGGTGAACCAGGGTAATGGCGTCGATACCTTTGTCATGAGCGGCGGGACCCTCCAGTCGCTGGCCCAGGGCGACAGTCGCGACTTTTTCGAGATGAGCGCAGGCACCATCACGGGCGCCTTCGAAGACGGCGACACCGCCAGGATGACCGGCGGCAGCATCGGCCGGGTCGACATGAAGCTCGATAACAATCTGTTCGACATGTCTGGCGGGCAGATCCTCGGCAATCTGGTCACCGGGTTCGGGACTGACACCATCATCGTTTCCGGTGGACGGATTGGCGGCAACATCAGTGTCAGCGGTGGCAACGACAGCATTACGGTGACCGGCGGCGAAATCGTCGGCGAGATCCGTACCAGCGTGGGCGATGACACATTGACCTGGGAAGGCGGCGGGATCATCCGCTCGGCGATCCTGATGGGAGATGGCAATGACCAGGCAACCCTGCGCAATCTCAATGACACCATCCTGGCCCAGACGCCGACCATAGATGGAGGCAACGGCAGCGACCTGCTGACCTTCGATAACACCACGTCCAGCGGCGCTGCGCGTTACACCAACTGGGAAACCGTCAACCTGGACAAAGGCTCGCGGTTCGACTTCGACGGCAACTTCGTCCTGGGTGACAGCGACACTGGCAGCGGCGTGTTCAACATCGACAGTAGCAGTGTCGTGACTTCGACCCAGGGCAGCCTCACCCCGTTTACCGCAGGTCAGCGTGCGACGCTGAACAACGCCGGGGTCATCGACCTGAGCAGCGGCAATAGCCGCACCAGCGACACCCTGACGGTACAGGGCAACTATGCGGGCAACGGCGGCCAGTTGTGGGTACAAAGCGTCCTGGGCGATGACAGTTCCCCCAGTGACAAACTGGTGGTCAAAGACGGCACCTTGACCGGCACCACCTCGATTACCGTCAACAACCTGGGTGGCACGGGTGCGGCAACCCTGCAAAACGGCATTCAGGTTGTCCAGGCCCAGGGAACGGCCATCAGCGACAGTGGCGCCTTTACGCTAAAAACCCCGTTATCGGCCGGCGCTTTCGATTACCAACTGTTCAAGGGCGGCGTCACCGCTGGCAGCGAAAACAGTTGGTTCCTGCGCTCATCCGTAGTGGCCGCGCCAGTGGTCGAGGTGCCGAATCCGAACCCCGCCTTGCCACCGATTCTGGTTCCACCGCTTGTGGTGCCCAACCCGGATCCTGCCTTGCCACCGATCCTGGTAGCACCGGTCGCAGTGCCCAACCCGGATCCCACCTTGCCACCGATTCTGGTTGCACCGGTCTCGGTGCCTAACCCCAATCCTGCCTTGCCACCGATTCCGGTACCCCCGGACGCGGCGCCGCTCGCGACGCCGGTAGCGGCCGTCGGCTCGCCGCCATTGCCGGTCCCTGAACCCGGTGCAGCGCCCATTCCCCTGTACCGTCAGGAAGTCCCGGTCTGGTCCGTATTGCCACCGGCGGCCGCGCAGCTGGCCCTGACGGCGCTCGGCACCTTCCATGATCGACAGGGTGACCAACGACTGCTCAACGAAACCGGTGCCTTTGGTGCGGGCTGGGGTCGGGCCTACGGGAAAAACTTCGACCAGACCTGGGCCGGTACCGTCACGCCACGGCTCGACGGCTCGCTGAACGGGTTCCAGGTGGGCAACGATCTGTTCGCTTCGCAAACGTCCACCGGGCAAACCCAGCGCACTGGTTTTTTCGTCGGTCACAGTCGCTTGCAGGGTGATGTCGACGGTTTCAACCAGGGTTTCCATGACCAGCGCGCCGGCAAGGTCGAGTTGCAAGGCGACAGCCTCGGGCTCTACTGGACCCTGATCGACCCCAAGGGCTGGTATGTCGATACCGTGGCCATGTATAGCTGGCTCAACGGCGACAGCCACTCCGACCGTGGCCTGAAAATCGACAACGACGGCCACGCCACGACCCTCTCGGTCGAGGCCGGCTACCCCTTTGCAGTGGCAGACAATTGGGTGCTCGAACCTCAGGCACAGGTCATCCATCAGCAGGTTAAGCTGAAGAGTCAGGACGACGGTATTTCCAGGGTGTCGTTCGATTCCGACCCGGCCTGGACCGGCCGCCTCGGCGCCCGGCTCAAGGGGAGCTACGAAGTTGCCGGCCTGCCGCTGGAACCTTACCTGCGCGCCAACCTGTGGCACACAATGTCGGGAACGGACACCGTGACATTCGGCGACAGCACCGAGATCAAGACCGAACAACGCACCTCATCGGCCGATCTGGGCATCGGTGCCATCCTCACCCTTGCGCCCGCTGTGAGCCTGTATGCCAATGCCGATTACAGCAGCAATATCGACAGCAACCCACTGCGTGGAATGAGCGGTAACGTGGGAGTCAGGGTGAGTTGGTAAGCCTCGAAAACGGCTCTAGCTCGCGAGTTTTTTGACGTTTCAACCAATAAACAAGAACTTAGGGAGGCGTCGTAAATCAGTCACTTATATGATCTGAAATACCCCTACCATTTATCGGCCATTTTCTTGACGCAATGGCAGGGGTCTTCTTGACTTCACGGTACTACCCCGGAATCACCATCAGGACCAACCGCCGCCACCCGTGAAAACGGGCAGGCGTCGGCTTGCCCTAATTCCTTCGGTCGCCCCTCACTCGGGGTAGGAGAGACGCCAGAGCGAGATACCGCATGCGATTGCAAGGTAGACCTCCATGAAGACTTCATTCACCTCACAAGAGATCCGCGTCAGTATTTGCACCGTTTCCAGTACCCTGCTGTTGTGTTCGTCGATGGAAGTGCAAGCCTCCCCCGCCGAGGAAGAAACGACCCCCTGGTATCGCCAGGATATCCCCGTGCTCACCTTGCCCGCACTCGCCAGCTCCTATCCCGGCCATTTCAGCCCGATTGCCGATACCCGAAGTTCCAGCCTGACCGTCGAAGACGCCGCGCCCGGTGCCTGGGATCAACTCTATGGCCAGGCCTCGCGCCAGGCACAAACCGATGCCCTGGCCCAGGGTTTTTCCATCCCCGGCTCCGGCGAACATAAAAGCCCGGCCCTTGTGACCCTGCGAAGCAATAGCGGTCATACACAACGGGTCGGCCTGATCGGCGGGACTGCAGAGTTCCACGGCACCGGCAACGGCTTGATGACCAATCGCGCGCAATCGGACCCGCGCAACGACACCCTCAACCTGCAGGGGCAGAGCCTCGGCGCCTACTACAGCCTGACCGGCCCACAGGGCTGGCACGTCGATCTGTCGGCCAGCGGTGGTCGGGTCAACGGTTACAGCCGCAATGAACAAGGCGCCCGACAAATTACCGAAGGTAGCGCGGTGACGCTCTCGGTCGAAGGCGGGTTCCCGATCGGCATCAGTGAGAACTGGGTGGTCGAACCCCAGGCGCAATTGATCAATCAGCGCATCACCCTGGATACGCCCTATGCCGGTTCCGGCAACGCCTCCTCCAGCGACCTCTCCTCGTGGAGCGGCCGGGTCGGTGCCAAGTTGAAAGGTAGCTACGACATCAACGGCCTGCCCATTGAACCCTATGTGCGCACCAACTTGTGGCACACGGTGTACACCGGCAATACCGTTTCCCTCGACCAGGTCGACAAGATCAGCAGCAGCCGCAACTCCTCGACGGTCGAACTGGGCTTGGGTCTGGTCGCCAGAATGACACCCACCGTGAGCCTGTACGTCAGCGCCGACTACAGCAGTGATGTGGATGACAATGATTTGAACGGGCTGATTGGCAGCCTCGGGGTAAGGATGCGTTGGTGAGGGAAACTGCCGGTACTCAGCAGTTCCCAACGCAGGCGCTTCGCGGGCACGTCGTATCGCCCGCGAAGACGGCGCCTGATCAGCCTTGCGGGCGCAACATCAACACCGCCAACGGCGGCAGATTCAACGCCAGTGACAATGCCTGCCCATGGCTCGGTGTTGCCTCGGCCGTTGCCCCGCCACTGTTGCCATAGTTGGACCCGGCATAGATCGACGAATCGCTGTTGAACACCTCGCTCCACTGCCCGGCAAACGGCACGCCGACGCGATAGGCCTCGCGCGGTACCGGCGTGAAGTTGGCCACCACCAGGATCGGCTGGCCGTCCTTGCTCCAGCGCATCCAGGCGTAGACGCTGTTGATCGCATCGTCGCCGATCAGCCACTGGAAGCCCTGCGGTACGTCGTCCTGCTCGTGCAGCGCCGGCTCTTCGCGATACAGCCGGTTGAGGTCGCTCACCAGCTTCTGCACGCCTTTGTGCTCGGAGTACTGCAACAGATACCAATCAAGCTGCTGGTCGTGGTTCCACTCGCGCCATTGGCCGAACTCGCAGCCCATGAACAGCAGTTTCTTGCCCGGATGAGTCCACATGAAGCTCAGGTAGGCCCGCAGGTTGGCGAATTTCTGCCAGCGGTCGCCGGGCATCTTGTCGATCAGCGAGTGCTTGCCGTGCACCACTTCATCGTGGGAGATCGGCAGGATGAAACGCTCCGACCAGGCGTACACCAGGCCAAAGCTCAGTTCGTTGTGGTGATGGGCGCGGTACACCGGATCTTGCTGGATGTAATGCAGCGAATCGTGCATCCAGCCCATGTTCCACTTGTAGGCAAAACCCAGACCGCCCTGTTGCGTGCTCTGGCTGACACCCGGCCAGGCCGTGGACTCTTCGGCGATCACCAGCGCCCCGGGGGCTTCAAGCGCCACGACGTCGTTGAGGTGACGCAGGAAGTCGATGGCCTCGAGATTCTCTCGGCCGCCATGGCGATTAGGCACCCACTCGCCGGCCTTGCGCGAGTAGTCGCGGTACAGCATCGACGCCACCGCATCGACCCGCAGGCCATCGACGTGGAAATGCTTGAGCCAGTGCAACGCCGACGCCAGCATGTAGCCGTGCACTTCGGTGCGGCCGAGGTTGTAGATCAGGGTGTCCCAGTCCTGGTGAAAACCTTCCTGGGGGTTGCCGTATTCGTACAGCGCGGTGCCGTCGAACTGGGCCAGGCCATGGGTGTCGGTGGGGAAATGCGCCGGCACCCAGTCGAGGATCACGCCGATGCCCGCCAGGTGGCAGGCATTGACGAAGGCGGCGAATTCGTCGCCGGTGCCGTAGCGGGCGCTGGTGGCGAATTGCGAAAGCAATTGATAGCCCCAGGAACCGCCGAACGGGTGCTCCATGATCGGCATCAGCTCGATGTGGGTGAAGCCCAGTTCTTTCACGTACGGAATCAGGCGCTCGCCCAGCTCCGGCCAGGTGTACTGGCGGGCGACTTCGCCCAGGTCATCCAGCTCGCATTGCCAGGAACCGGCGTGCAGTTCGTAGATCGACAACGGCGCCGTCGGTCGTTGACGCTCGCCGCGGGACGCCATCCAGTCCTGATCCTGCCAGTCGATCTTCAACGGCGGGGCGACTTTCGAGGCGGTGTCCGGTGGCAGGCTGGTCGCCAGCGCCATGGGATCGGCCTTGAGGGGCAGGATCCCGTCCTTGCCGAGAATTTCGTATTTGTAGGCCTCCCCTGCTTGCAGGCGTGGAATGAACAGCTCCCAGACACCGGTGGGGTGGCGCAGGCGCATCGGATGACGACGACCGTCCCAGCCGTTGAAGTCCCCCACCACCGACACCCTCCTGGCGTTCGGTGCCCACACGGCGAAGCGCACGCCATCGACGCCATCCACGGTCTTCAACTGGGCGCCCAGGGCGCTGCTCAGATCGCGGTGGTTGCCTTCGGCGAACAAATACAAATCCATCTCGCCGAGCAACGGGCCAAAACTGTAGGGGTCTTCGGCAATCTGCTCGCCACCGGCCCAGCGGGTTCGCAACAGATACGGCTGTGCCCGTTGGAAATGACCGGCGAACAGCCCGGGGGTCTGTGTCGCTTCAAGGTTGCCCAGTTCTTCCCCGGAATCCCTGGCCACCACCTGCACGCTCAAGGCACCCGGCAGATAGGCCCGGATGAATTGTCCGCCGGCGCCATCGCCGTGGGGACCGAGAATGGCAAAGGGATCGCGATGCTCGGCGCGCACCAGCGCATCGATATCCCGCGCTTTGGGTAGCAGCGCTTCACTGTGATGATGACCCGTTTCCTTGTTCGAGAAACTCATGACTACTCTCCACCAAGATCGGAAAAGGGTTTAAGCCCACTCAATAATCCATATAAACCGTGCAACGGCACGGGCAGCCAACCGGGGCGATTTTCCGCCTCGTAGGCCACTTCATAAGCCGCCTTCTCCAGACCGAACAATGCCAAAGCGGCATCTTCGCCTTCAGGATCTTGCCACGCATGGCCAAGCGTAGCTGCCGCCAGCCGATAAGCGTGGATAAATGCCTGTTTTGCCTCACTCAAATAACGATCGCCGACTCGCTGGCGAGCTGCCTGGGCCTGGTCGGTGTTATCAACGTTGTGCACATTGATGGTCATGGCCGCCGCGTAGTCGAAGGAACGCAACACGCCGCTGACATCCTTGTACGGGCTGTGCTTGCCTCGACGCTCCGGCAGCGGACGTGCCGGTTCGCCTTCGAAGTCGATCAGGTACGCATCGCCCTTGATCACCAGCACCTGGCCCAGGTGCAAGTCGCCATGCACACGGATCCGCAGGCCACCCGCCGTCTTTTTCGCCAGCTCCTGGACATGGCCGAGTATGGCCTTTTTATGGTCCAGTAAACGGCTGACCAGGGTTTTGTCCGCCGGGTTCAGTTCATTTTGATGCTGCTTGAGCAACTTCAACGCATGCTCGATTTGTGCCACCACATCCTTGCCCGTCGCCAGCGCATCCTTTTGCGTGGTGATGTACGGATCAAAGTCGGGGTTGTCGCTCGACGCCGCCAGCACCTGATGCATTTCACCCAGGCGCTGGCCGAGCATGGCAGCGAAATCCTTCAATTCGCCAAGGGCGTTGTAGTGCTGCTCCTGCTCGGACATGGCATCGGCGAGCTCGTCGCGCAACGCCCGCTCCAGGTTGTTCTGGGTCCATTCCCAGGCATCGCCCTGGTTGCTCAGGTAGCCCTGGGCGATCATCAGCAGGTTGTCTTCGCCCGCTGCATCCCGACGCACCACCGAGCCCAGCAGAGGCGAGATATTGGCGAAGCCGGCAGCGGTCAGGTACGCGCTCATTTCCAGTTCCGGGTGCACGCCGGATGCGACCTTGCGAATCAGCTTCAACACCAGGCTATTGCCGACCACCACCGAACTGTTGGATTGCTCGGCGGACAGGTAACGCACATCCGACTCCGCCGTCAGGCCCAGTTTGGCAAGCTGCGCAGTGGGTTCGAAACGGATCTCGCCGCCGTCCGACGGTAGCACCCTGTTGTCGTGCATGCCTTGCAGCACCGTGCGGATAAAGTTTTCCAGACTGAAGGCATCCGTGATCAGACCGACCTGCGGGCCTCGGCGCACGCGCGACAGAGCCAGTTGCTGGGGTAATGCGGCGCCCACCTGGTCTTCGGTAATGAAGCCGAACGGCAGTTGATAGCGGCTGGTCACGCCTGCGCTGGTGACTTCGATTTCACTCAACAACACCGGGTGCTGCGCATCGCCGAAACGCACGCCGTAGGCCAGGTTGACCTGTTCGATGGCCGCGTCCTTGCCGGCGAACCAGCGGCGGTTCTGCAGCCAGTTCGGCAGGATGGCCTGCTCCAGGGTGGAGCGCGATGGTGCTTCGAGCAGCTCTTCCATGCGTTTTTTCAGCACCAGGGTGGTGAAATCCGGCAGGCTTTGCGCCGGTTCCACGTGCCAACTCGGCATCTGGTTCTCCGCGGCGAGGCCGAACCAGTAGAAACCGTAAGGCGCCAGGGTCAGGAGGAAACTCAACTGGCCAATGGGCGGGAACGCGTTACCGCCGAGCATCTCCACCGGCACCATGCCAACGTACGCCGACAGGTCCAGCTCCACGGCTTGGGCGCTGCGCGAAACGTTGGCCACGCACAGGATGACTTCGTGCTTGCCGTCCGGCCCGGTGTATTCACGGGTGTAGGCCAGCACCCGGCGATTGCTCGGCGAAAGCATCTTCAAGGTGCCGCGGCCGAAGGCTTTGGACTGCTTGCGTACCGTCAGCATGCGCCGGGTCCAGTTCAACAGCGAATGCGGATCACCGGCCTGGGTTTCGACATTGACCGACAGGTAGCCGTACTGCGGGTCCATGATCGGCGGCAGCACCAGGCTGGCGGGATCGGCACGGGAGAACCCGCCGTTGCGGTCGATGGACCACTGCATCGGCGTGCGCACGCCGTCGCGATCGCCGAGGTAGATGTTGTCGCCCATGCCGATCTCGTCACCGTAGTACAAGGTCGGCGTGCCGGGCATCGACAGCAACAGGCTGTTGAGCAGCTCCACGCGCCGGCGATCACGCTCCATCAGCGGCGCCAGGCGCCGGCGAATCCCCAGGTTGATCCGCGCGCGACGGTCGGCCGCGTAGTAATTCCACAGATAGTCCCGTTCCCTGTCGGTGACCATCTCCAAAGTCAGCTCATCATGGTTGCGCAGGAAAATCGCCCATTGGCAATTGGCCGGGATCTCCGGGGTCTGGCGCAAGATATCGGTGATCGGAAAACGGTCTTCCTGGGCCAGCGCCATGTACATGCGCGGCATCAGCGGGAAGTGGAACGCCATGTGGCATTCGTCGCCGTTCAGCCCGGACTTATCGGTGTCGCCGAAATACAGCTGAGTGTCTTCCGGCCATTGGTTAGCCTCGGCCAGCAACATGCGGTCCGGATAATTCGCGTCGATTTCAGCGCGGATCTGCTTGAGCACGTCGTGGGTTTCGGGCAGGTTCTCGTTGTTGGTGCCGTCGCGCTCGATCAGGTACGGGATCGCGTCGAGGCGCAGACCGTCGATGCCCATGTCGAGCCAGTAGCGCATCACCGACAGCACGGCTTTCATGACCTGCGGGTTGTCGAAATTCAGGTCCGGCTGGTGCGAGTAGAAGCGGTGCCAGAAGTATTGGCCGGCCACCGGGTCCCAGGTCCAGTTGGATTTTTCGGTGTCGAGAAAAATGATGCGGGTGCCGTCGTATTTTTGGTCGTCATCGGACCAGACGTAGAAGTCCCGGGCTGCCGAGCCCTTTTTCGCCTTGCGGGCGCGCTGGAACCACGCATGCTGATCCGAAGTGTGGTTGATGACCAGTTCGGTGATCACCCGCAAACCACGCTTGTGCGCCTCGGCAATGAAGCGCTTGGCGTCGGCCATGGTGCCGTAGTCGCTGTGGACGCCCCGGTACTCGGCGATGTCATAACCGTCGTCGCGGCGTGGCGAGGGGTAGAACGGCAACAGCCAGATGGTATTGACGCCGAGGTCGGCAATGTAGTCGAGTTTGGCGATCAGACCGGGAAAATCGCCGATTCCGTCGTTATTGGAGTCGAAATAGGATTTGACGTGAACTTGATAGATGACCGCGTCCTTGTACCAGAGCGGATCCTTGATGAAAGTGGCTGCCTTGGGTTTCTTCGCCATTTGAAACTCCTGTTGAATTCGAATTAACCACTACCCCTGTAGGAGCCGGCTTGCTGGCGATAGCGGTGCGGCAGGCACCATCCAGTTGTCAGATGCACCGCCATCGCCAGCAAGCCGGCTCCTACAGGTGTCGGTGGTGTATCTAAGAGGTAGTAATCCGCCAGATCCCGAACGGCTGATACGCCGGGTCCAGGCGCATGAACTGGTACTTGCCGTGCCAGGTCCAGCGATGGCCGCTCATCAAGTCCTCACCCTGGGTGCTGGCGTCATCGGGCAAACCCATTTCCCACAGCGGCAACTCGAAATTCGCCTCTTGCGGGTTATGAGGGTCGAGGTTGACCGCCACCAGAATGAAATTGCTGCCATCGGCACTGCGCTTGCCGAAGTACAAAATGTTGTCATTCCAGGCGTTATAGACCTTCAGGCCCAGATGAGTTTGCAGTGCCGGGTTTTGCCGGCGAATGCGGTTGAGCTGGGCGATCTCGGCGATGATGTTGCCGGGGGCATTGAAGTCCCTGGGGCGGATCTCGTACTTCTCGGAGTCGAGGTATTCCTCCTTGCCCGGTACCGGCGCCGACTCGCACAGCTCGAACCCCGAATACATGCCCCACAGCCCCGAACCCATGGTCGCCAGCGCTGCGCGTATCAGAAAACCGGGACGCCCGGATTCGTGCAGGAACGCCGGGTTGATGTCCGGGGTATTGACGAAGAAATTCGGCCGGTAGCATTCGCGCCACGGCGATTCATTGAGTTCGGTGAAATAGGTCGCCAGCTCGGCCTTGGTGTTGCGCCAGGTGAAGTAGGTATAGCTCTGGGAGTAACCGACCTTGCCCAGCCGCGCCATCATCGCCGGGGTGGTAAAGGCTTCTGCGAGGAAAATCACCTCCGGGTACAACGCGCGAACGTCGGCGATCAGCCATTGCCAGAACGGCAGCGGCTTGGTGTGCGGGTTGTCGACGCGAAAGATCTTCACGCCCTCCTGCACCCACCCTACGACGATGTCGCGCAGCTCGACCCACAGGCTGGGGATCGCCTCGACGGCATAGAAGTCGACGTTGACGATGTCCTGGTATTTTTTCGGCGGGTTCTCGGCGTATTTGATCGTGCCGTCGGGCCGCCAGTTGAACCAGCCCGGGTGCTGCTTGAGCCATGGATGGTCCTGGGAGCACTGGATGGCAAAATCGAGGGCGATCTCCAGGCCGTAGTCCGCAGCCGCCGCCACCAGGCGCCGGAAGTCTTCGCGGGTGCCCAGCTGCGAATGAATCGCCTCGTGCCCGCCCTCCTCACTGCCAATGGCATAGGGGCTGCCTGGATCGTCCGGCCCGGCCGTCAATGAGTTGTTTGGCCCCTTGCGATAACTGCGGCCGATCGGGTGGATCGGCGGGAAATACAGCACGTCAAAGCCCATGTCCTGGATCATCGGCAGCCGTGCATGCACATCGTTGAAGGTGCCGTGGCGCTTGGGATCGTCGGTGATCGAGCGCGGGAACAGTTCGTACCAGCTGGCGAATTGCGCAAGCTGGCGCTCGACGTCCACCGGGTACTCCGGGCTGAGGCTCAGGTAGGCACGATGATCGGCCTGTGCCATCAACTGCGCGCTGCGCTGGTGCAGGAACAACGCCACCTGCTCGGTTTCGAGCAGGCCCGACAGTTCATGGTGCAATGCCGCGAGGTCTTCGCTGAGTTGCCCTTCGGCGCGCTCGGCTGCTTGCTGGACATGCAGGCGGCCTTCCTGCAGCTCAAGGCTGACGGGTACCAAGGCGGCATGCTTTTTTTCCAGTTCGTAGCGAAAGCTGGCGAACTGGTCGATCCAGGCTTCGATGCAGAACACATAACGGCCCTGGCTCTCGACCCGAAATTGGCCTTGCCAGCCGTTGTTGCCCAGGTCGGCCATGACCTCGCTTTGCCAGACCTCATCGCCCTCGGCCCGCCAGCGCACCCGCACGGCCAGCTTGTCGTGACCGTCGGCGAACACCTTGCTGGTCACCACCACGTCCTGGCCGACCACGGCCTTGACCGCAAACTGCCCGCCTTCGAGGGTCGGCAGGGTATTTTCAATCACGATTCGCGGCAGTAACAGTGCCTGTGAAAGCGGCATGTGCGGGTTGTAGCTCAGTTCATTCGGTTTTTCAGCAGTCATCGAGCATCACTCCTTTACGCCCCATGGACGCTCTTGTGTCTGGTGTCTGATGTCTGGTTTTCATCCCGCCGGGCACTTCACCCTGGAATGAACTCACTTAGGTTCCGAGCGCCGGCCGCCGGTAAAAGTTCAGCAGGATCTGCCGGGAATCAAATCCTCCACGCAGTGGTCAACCAACTTAAGCACGACTCACGCCATGTGCCACTGGAGAGATGAACAATGAACAATCCATTCCCGGCCGAAACCCCCGATCCGAACATCGATAACCCGGTGATTCCACCCAGCGATCCGCAGCCTGTACCCGAACAGGATCCGCCTGGCAGCAACCCGCCACCCAGGGAAGAGCCACCAACGACCATGCCACCGGTGATTGTTAACCCTGAATGAAGACAGTTGATCGTTCCCCTGGCGTGCTGGGGGAATGATTGCGGGAAGAAACCGAAGGACGTTTCCTACGGGTGCGTAGTACCGGTCCTGAAATGGTTTTTTTGTGCAGGTATGGCGGCTCATTTGCGCTTATCGAGCGACATACTGACGACGCCACCCACCTTGAGTACGGCCAGCCATGAGCATGATCTTTTTTACCGTCGGCACATTCACAGATCGAGCAAGCGCAGAGGAAAACGCGCTTATCCGTGAACCCTCGGTCGACGGCTGGTCTCTCTTTGAAAATCTTCAGTTACGAATTTCTTTGGTTCCATACCGAGCGGAGTCTGCTAGAGGACGGTAGAAGCTCGATACTCAAAGAGCTCGACAATCATCTTCTCCTTGGTGAGTTCGACTATAGCCAGCATGAGCTCCCCCCGAAAACGAGCCCTGCACCTGCACCTGCACCTGTAGGAGCGAGCTTGCTCGCGATGGTCGTCAACGATAACGCGCAGTGCCTGGATGAACGCGGTGGCTGAACGTTTTTCGCGAGCAAGCTCGCTCCTACATTGGGTCTTTGTCTTTATCGATCAGCTTCACGATCCTCGGCATCACGCCAAGAATCAGCAGCGCCAACAACGTACTGAGCACCGCCGTCGCTTCCCGCCCCAACCCGGCGGATACGCCAATGGCGGCGGTCATCCACAGTCCGGCGGCGGTGGTCAGGCCTTTGACGTGGCCTTCGTCGCCTTCCTGGTTTTTCAGGATGGTGCCGGCGCCGAGGAAGCCGATCCCGGCGATCACGCCTTGCACCACCCGGCTCATGGCGTCGGCCTGGGAGCCGGACATCTGCGGTACCAGCACGAACAACGCCGCACCCAGCGCCACCAGCATGTGCGTGCGCACCCCGGCGGCCTTGCCCTTGTGCTCGCGCTCGAACCCGAGGATGCCGCCCAGCACCGCCGCCATCAGCAGGCGCACGGTGATGCGGGTCAATTGCGAGGCATCGCCGATGTCGGCGAACTCCGCTTGCAGGGTCACCCAGACTTCATGCCACCAGGCGTTCATTGGCGCATTCCCTTTTGAAAAAGTGATGGAGGATGGACCACATCAACCATTAATCAGTTGCACAGAACGATGCTCGCCGCCGATAGCCTAATGCTGCATCAGTCGTAAAAAACAAGGATCACGTCATGACCGTACGCATCGAGAACGAGACCTGCTTCTTTATCACCGAAAACGGCGAGGAAATTCGCTTGTGCCCCGATGTGACCATCATCACCGATAGCGCCAAAGCAATGTCGGCAGTCGACCTCGAAGGCCAGCGCATCTACATCACCGAAGCAGAAGCCGACGCTTTGACCGTAGCAGGTGCGGTGGACGGTCGCCGGCATTTGAAGGCCACCGACAGTGATTCGGTGATTTGACTGACCTGGATCAACAAGGCCTGCAAGCGTGGGATATAGCCGCCCACGCCCCGCCGCGACAGGTGCTTCAACTTGTCGCAAGCCGGGCTGCCGCGAGCATCTGATCCGGTTTTTAATGCAATACCTGAGTCTGTTATGCAAACAGATCGCCGCTCATAGTGCTCCTGCCTGATGGAGGCTGATGAGCGAAAGACCATGAGCGATAGAATCCCCGTCCGAACCGTAGAAAGCGCCCCCTTAGTACAGACTTTCGAGCCTTCGCGACCAAAGATGAAGGCCAAGTCCAGCGACAACCTGATCCACACCCGCAGCTTCACCGGTCTGTTCCGAACCCTGCGCATCAGCGGCGCGGGTGTTCTGTTCCTGCTGTTCTTCGGCACCGTTTGGCTGAACTGGGGCGGTCGCCAGGCGGTGCTCTGGGACCTCTCCGAAAGCAAATTCCACATCTTTGGCGCGACCTTCTGGCCGCAGGATTTCATCCTGCTCTCGGCACTGCTGATCATTGCCGCGTTCGGCCTGTTCGCGATCACCGTGTTCGCCGGCCGGGTCTGGTGCGGCTACACCTGCCCGCAAAGCTCCTGGACCTGGATCTTCATGTGGTGCGAGAAAATCACCGAAGGCGAACGCAACCAGCGCATCAAGCTGCAAGCGGCGCCCTGGGGGCTGAACAAATTCCTGCGCCGCTCGGCCAAGCACAGCTTGTGGCTGGCGATCAGCCTGCTCACCGGCTTGACCTTCGTCGGCTATTTCACGCCGATCCGTCCGCTGGCCGAAGAACTGCTGACCCTGCAGATGGGCGGCGTCAGCCTGTTCTGGGTGCTGTTCTTTACCGGCGCCACCTACATCAATGCCGGCTGGCTGCGTGAAGCGGTGTGCATGCACATGTGTCCGTACGCGCGATTCCAGAGCGTGATGTTCGACAAGGACACCCTGACCATTTCCTACGACGTGGCCCGTGGCGAGAACCGTGGCCCGCGCAAGCGCGAGGTCAAGCCGGCCGAGGTCGGCCTGGGTGACTGCATCGATTGCCAGCTGTGCGTGCAGGTGTGCCCGACCGGCATCGACATTCGTGACGGCTTGCAGATGGAATGCATCGGTTGCGCCGCGTGCATCGATGCCTGCGATTCGATCATGGACAGGATGGGCTACGAGCGCGGGCTGATCAGCTATACCTCGGAGCATCAGTTGCAGGGCGGCAAGACTCACCTGTTGCGGCCACGGTTGATCGGTTACACCGCCGTGCTGCTGGTGATGATCGTTGCACTGGTCATCGCGCTGATGGAGCGGCCGATGGTGTCGCTGGACGTGAGCAAGGACCGCGGCCTGTTTCGCGAGAACAGTCAGGGGCAGATCGAGAACATCTACAGCCTCAAGGTCATCAACAAGACCCAGCAACGCCAGGACTACCACCTGGCCCTGGTCGACGGCGAGGGCTTCCAGTTGCAGGGCAGGACCGAGCTGAGCCTGGCACCGGGCGAGATTGTCGATGTGCCGGTGTCGGTGGCGATGACCACGGAACGGCCAGGCAGCAGCTCGCAGGGCATCAGCTTCAAGGTCGTCGACAGCGATGAGCCAAGCGTCTACAGCGTGGCCAAGAGCCGGTTTGTTGCGCCGATGAACCGTTAAGGCTTTAGACTGCGGTGCGCCATTCGCGAGCAAGTCGAATCGTCGCACCGCCGCTCCCACATGAACGATGCAATACCTGTAGGAGCTGGCTTGCCAGCGAAAAAGTCACCTCGGTTTCTTGAATGACACCAATCCAGGCTAACGATGAAACGCTACGAAAAATTCGCCGATGAAATCGCTGAACTGATCCGCACCGGCGTCCTCGGGCCCGGTCAGCGCGTGCCGTCGGTGCGCTACGCCAGCCAGACCTACGGGGTCAGCCCCTCGACCGTGTTCCAGGCCTATTACCTGCTCGAACGGCGCGGCCTGATCCGCGCCCGCCCGCGCTCCGGCTACTTCGTCAACGCCCATGCGCCACGGCCGTTTTCCGAGCCGGAGATCAGCAGCCAGGTCAATGAATCCACCGAAGTCGACGTCAGCGAACTGGTGTTCTCGGTCCTCGACTCGATCAAGGACCCGAACACCGTCGCCTTCGGTTCGGCGTTCCCCAGCCCGACCCTGTTTCCACTGCAGCGGCTGTCGCGCTCGCTGGCCAGCGCCAGCCGCGACATGGACCCGCGCATGGTGGTCACCGACATGTCGCCGGGCAACCCGCAACTGCGCCGGCAGATTGCCCTGCGCTACATGGTCGGCGGCCTGATGCTGCCCATGGAAGAGTTGCTGATTACCAACGGCGCCCTGGAAGCGCTGAACCTGTGCCTGCAAGCCGTGACGCAACCCGGCGACCTGGTGGCCATCGAAGCCCCGGCGTTCTACGCCTGCCTGCAAGTGCTGGAGCGCTTGAAACTCAAGGCCGTGGAAATCCCCGTGCATCCGCGCGACGGCATCGACCTCGGCGTGCTGGCGCAAACCCTGGAACGCCATCCGATCAAGGCCTGCTGGTGCATGACCAGCTTCCAGAACCCGATGGGCGCGACCATGCCCGAAGCGAAAAAACGCGAACTGGTGGAATTGCTGCGCGTTCATCAAGTGCCGTTGATCGAGGACGATGTCTACGCCGAACTCTATTACGGCCAACAGGCGCCCAAACCGGCCAAGGCTTTCGATACCGAAGGCCTGGTGATGCATTGCGGCTCTTTTGCCAAGAGCCTGGCCCCGGGTTACCGCATCGGCTGGGTCGCCGCCGGACGTTATGCGCAGAAGATCGAACGGCTGAAACTCATGACCTCGCTCTGTGCCTCGATGCCGGCCCAGGCCGCGATTGCCGATTACCTGCAACACGGCGGTTATGACCGCCATTTGCGCAGGTTGCGTTACGCCCTGGAGGAGCAGCAAAGCGCCATGCTGTCAGCCATTGCCCGCTATTTCCCGGCGCAGACCCGTGTCAGCCAGCCGGCTGGAGGATACTTCCTCTGGTTGGAACTGCCCGAGCAGATGGATTCGTTGAAGTTGTTCCAGATGGCGTTGGCGCAAGGGATCAGCATTGCACCGGGGCCGATTTTTTCGCCGACCCAGCGCTTCAGGAATTGTATTCGGTTGAACTATGGCAGCCCATGGGATGAGGCTGCGGAGAAGGCGATGGAGACGTTGGGGCGGATAGTCAGATCATTTTAAAAGCAAAGATCGCAGCCTGCGGCAGCTCCTACGGGCAGGCTGCGATCTTTTGATCTTGATCTTTACCGGCCACCACCCAAATCGACAAAGGTCCCCGTCGCATAGGACGCCTTGTCCGACAGCAACCACACAATCGCCTCCGCCACTTCGTCCGGGCGCCCGCCACGGGCCATGGGAATCGCCGACTCCAGCTTGCTGACCCGATCCGGATCGCCGCTCAGCGCATGGAAATCGGTGTAGATGTAGCCCGGTCGCACCGCGTTGACCCGAATCCCCTCACCCGCCACTTCCTTGGACAAACCGATGGTGAAGGTGTCGAGCGCCCCCTTGGAGGCTGCGTAGTCGACGTACTCGTTGGGTGCGCCCAGACGCGAGGCCACCGAGGATACGTTGACGATGCTGCCGCCCTGCCCGCCGTGCTTGGGCGACATGCGCAGGATGGCGTGCTTGGCGCAGAGTACGGGCGCCAGCACATTGGTCTTGAGGATCTTGAGGATGCGGAATTCGGACATCTCGTCGACCCGGGATTTTTGCCCGACGGTGCCGGCGTTGTTCACCAGCGCCGTGACCCGGCCCAGCTCGCTGTCCACCCGGTTGAACAAGGCGATGACTTCGTCTTCGATGCTGACGTCGGCGCGCACCGCGATGGCTTGGGCGCCCAAAGCGCGGACCTGGTCCAGCACCGTTTGCGCGGCCTGCTCATCGGCCTGGTAGTTGATGCAGATCCGATAGCCTTGTTTGGCAGCCAACAGCGCCGTAGCGGCACCGATGCCGCGACTCCCGCCGGTGATGACGATGACTTTTTCCATGCAAACTTTCCCCCTTTCAACCCTATGCAGTCGGGGGGAAGAATAACCGCCATTGGCGGATTTTGCATGAAACCCTCATCGGTCCGGCCGGATCAAGCCAAGGCCAACTGCTCGGCGCGGTGGATTTCTTTCATGAAGCGTTCGGCTGGCAACGGGTGCCCCAGCAGATAACCCTGCAACGAATCGCAACCGAGCTGGGTCAGGAAGTCCTGCTGCGAGCCCGTTTCCACGCCTTCGGCGACGATCCGCAAGCCCAGTGCCTGGCCGAGGGCGACGATGGCCGATACGATCGCGGCGTCATCGCTGTCACGCTCCAGGTCGCGTACAAAACCGCGGTCAATCTTCAGCTCGTTGGCCGGCAGGCGCTTGAGGTACATCAAGCTCGAGTAACCGGTACCAAAATCATCGATGGACAGGTCAACGCCCATGTCCGACAGCTCCTGCAACACCGTCATGCTCGCATCGGCATCGCTCATGGCCGTGGTTTCAGTGATTTCCAGAGTCAGGCTGTTGGCTGGCAAACGGTGCGTGGCCAGCGCCTTGGCGACGCTCTGCACCAGGCCCACATGGCAGAACTGCAAGGCCGAGAGGTTCACCGCGATGCGCCAGTCGGTGTAGCCCAGCACATACCATTCGCGCATCTGGCGGCAGGCTTCGTTGAGCACCCACTCACCGATAGGAATGATCAGCCCGGTCTTCTCCGCCAGTTCGATGAATTTGTCCGGCAACAGCATGCCCTGGGTCGGGTGCTCCCAGCGCAACAACGCTTCGGCGCCCACCGGGCGGCCGTTGTTGGCATCGAACTTGGGCTGGTAGTGCAGGCTGAACTCTTTCTGCTCCACGGCATTGCGCAGGTCCTGGAGCAATTGCAGCTGCTTGCGCGCGTTGCTGTTCATCGAGGCATCGAAAAAGCTGTAGCCGTTCTTGCCCGTGCCCTTGGCGTGATACATCGCCGCATCGGCGTTCATCAGCAATTCGTGAGCGGTCTGGCCATTGCCCGGATACAGCGCGATGCCGACGCTGGCGGAGATCTGCAAATCATGATCGGCCACCCGGAACGAACGGCCGATCAGGCTGACCTGGCGGGCCGCGAGGTTCATCGCGTCGTCGGGCTCGCTCAATTGCACCAGCAGCACGAACTCATCGCCGCCGATGCGCGCCAGGGTGTCCTGGCCACGCAGATCCTCGCGCAGGCGCAGGCTGACTTCGCGCAGCAACTGGTCACCCATGTGGTGGCCGAAGGCGTCATTGACCGGTTTGAAGCCATCGAGATCGATGAACATCAACGCCAGACATCCCCCCTCGGTGTCGACCCTGGACATGCCCTGATCGATGCGATCGGCCAGCAACACGCGATTGGGCAGGCCGGTCAGCGTGTCGTGCAGGGCCAGTTGGGTCAGTTCGCGATTGGCCTCGGTCAACGACTGGGCAAGGTTGGCGGTCCGGGCTTCCAGGCGCGCATCGAGGATCGAGGTCAGCAAGGCGATGCACAATACCGCCAGGGTGGTGATCAGGACCAGGTTATCGAGGCCATTGCCTCGCAGGCCATTGACGGCTGCGCCGCAAAAACTGCCCTCAGGGAATTGCGCGGCGGCCATGCCGGTGTAGTGCATGCCGACGATGGCAATGCCCATGATCACCGCCGCGCCACCACGGATCAGGCGCACATAAGGTGTGTGCTGGCGCAGGCGGAACGCAATCCAGAGTGCAGCGCCCGAGGCGCCAACCGCTATGCACAGCGACGCGCCGAACAGCGTCGGGTCGTAATCGATGCCCGGCTGCATGCGCATGGCCGCCATGCCGGTGTAATGCATGGCACTGATCCCGGCACCCATGACCAGCGCACCGAACGCCAGCTGCCAGGCCGGCAACCGCGCCTGGCTGACCAGCCACAGGGCGAAACCGCAGGACAGGATGCCGATCAGCAGTGACAGCAAGGTGATGGGAAGGTCGTATCCCAGGTCGATGGGCAACTTGAACGCAAGCATGCCGATGAAATGCATCGACCACACCCCGACGCCCATGGCAAACGCCCCGCCCGCCGTCCACCAATGCACCGCCCGGCCCTTGGCCGTGGCAATGCGCCCGGTCAGGTCCAGTGCGGTGTAAGAGGCGAGGATGGCCACACAAAGCGAAATGATTACCAGCGTTGGGGAATAACTACCGATGAGCATGAAGATGTCTCGTTATCACCCCCGTACTGCTTCCGTTCTCGGAGGTATAAATCCGGCGATTGTACTGATTCCAAATGAGAACGCACTCACAAAATGAGCAAAAGGCCAGCAAGGCGATGAAACGCTTGTTTTAAGGTTTTACATTAACTCCGTCCACACTCGTGCCCCCCTGTAGGAGCCGGCTTGCCGGCGAAGGCGTCCTCGAACCTTGCGCCAGTCTTTCGGACGCCTTCGCTGGCAAGCCAGCTCCTACAGGTTTTGCGGTGATACATAGATCTTGTGGCATAACACACCCCCCTGTAGGAGCTGCCGCAGGCTGCGATCTCTTGACGTTGCCTTTAAAAATCAAGATCAAAGGATCGCAGCCTGCGGCAGCTCCTACAGTTGACCATCCCATCCGCCACCCAGCGCCGCAATCAGCTGCACACTGGCAATCAGGCGGCTCTGCAGCAGGTCCAGGGTGCTGCGTTCATTGCTCAATGCCGCGGCCTGGACCACCACCACATCCAGGTACGCGATCACCCCCGCCTTGTACTGGTTCTCGGTCAGGCGCAACGACTCGCGGGCTGCATCCAGCGCCTGCTGACGTACCACGGCTTCGTCCTGCAGCACCTTGAGCTGGACCAGGTAGTTCTCCACTTCGCGGAAGCCGTCGAGCACGGTCTGGCGGTATTTGGCCACGGTTTCGTCGTAGGCCGCTTCACTGCGGTCCACTTCCGCCGACCGCTGGCCGCCGTCGAACAAGGTCATGGCCAGTTGCGGGCCGACCGACCAGAAACGGTTCGGCAGGCTGAACAGGTCTTTCGAGGTGCTGCTGCTGTAACCGCCGTTCAAACTCAGGGTGAGATCGGGGTAATAAGCGGCCTTGGCCACCCCGATGTTGGCGTTGGCGGCGATGACCGAGCGCTCGGCCGAGGCAATGTCGGGGCGGCGTTCCAGCAGTTGCGAAGGCAGGCTCAATGGCACCGCCGGCAAGGCCGGGATGGTCTGGGTTTCCGCCAGGCTGAATTCGGCCGGCGGCAAGCCGATCAGCACGGCGATGGCGTTTTCCAATTGGGCGCGTTGCCAGATCAGGTCGACCATGTCCGCCTCGGTACCCTTGAGTTGCGTCTGCGCCTGGGCCACCGCGTCCTTGCCGGAAACCCCGGCGCGGTACTGGTTTTCGGTCATCTTCAGCGAGCGCTGGTAGGCCGCGACGGTCGCCTCAAGTAAACGTTTCTGCTCGTCGATCACCCGCAATTGCAGGTAGTTCTGCACCAGTTCCGACTGCTGGCTCAAGCGCATCGCCGCCAGGTCGGCAAAACTCGCCTGGGCATTGGCGGTGTCGGCTTCCAGCCCGCGGCGCAACTTGCCCCAGACATCCGCTTCCCAACTGACCCCGGCCTGGGCGGTGTAGGTGTCACGAATACCACTGGAGGAACTGGTCAGGCTGGAGCTGCTGCTGCCGGTGCCCTGGCTGGAGCGGTTTTTCCCCAGGGTCAGGTCCACCGTCGGAAAAAACGCACCCCGGGCGCTGCGCACCAGGGCCTGGGCCTGGCGGTACTGGGCTTCGGACTGGGCGACGGTCTGGTTGGCGCTGTTGAGCTTGTCGATCAGGCCATTGAGTTGCTGATCGCCGTACAGCTCCCACCACGCACCGCGAGCCAGGGAATCGCTCGGATTGGCCTGGCGCCAGCCGGCCGCTTCCTTGTACTGCGCAGGTTCCGCGGTTTGCGGGCGCTGGTAATCCGGGCCGACGGCGCAGGCACTGAGCATCGCCACGCACAGCGACAGGCTCAGCAAGCGCGAGCCACGGGCGGTGATCAGCGGTGTAGCCAGGTTGAACAGCGAACGGTCAGTCATAGCGGAGTTTCCAGGGCAGCATCGGTACGCACCCCACGCCAGCGGTTGAAGCGATGGCGCAGTTTGTCGAGATAGAGGTAAACCACCGGGGTGGTGTAAAGGGTCAGCACCTGGCTGAAGATCAGCCCGCCGATGATGGTCAGGCCCAGCGGCTGGCGCATTTCCGCCCCTTCGGCGCGGCTCAGCAACAGCGGCAAGGCGCCGAGGATCGCGGCCAGGGTGGTCATCAGGATCGGCCGCAAACGTTGCAGGCAGGCATTGCGAATCGACTCCAGCGGTGCCATGCCCTGATGGCGCTCGAGCTGCAACGCCAGGTCGATCATCAGGATGGCGTTTTTCTTCACCACGCCGATCAGCAGGAACAGGCCAAGCAATGAGATCAGGCTGAACTCACCGCCCAGGGCATAAATCGACAACAGCGCGCCGACACCCGCCGAAGGCAAGGTCGAGAGAATGGTCAGCGGATGAATGTAGCTTTCATACAGCACGCCCAGCACCAGGTACACCGCCACCAGCGCGCCGAGGATCATCCATGGCTGGCTCTTCTGGGTCGCGGCAAAGGCATCGGCGGTGCCGGCCATTTTCGCAATGACGTCTTCGGGCAGTCCCACCGAGGCAATGGCCCGCTCGATGGCGGCACTGCCCTGCTCCACGGTCACGCCTTCGGCCATGTCGAAGGCAATGCTTTCCGAGGCGAACTGGCCTTCGTGGCTGACCCGGTCGTCTGCCAGGCTGTTCTCGTAATGGGCGATGGTCGACAGCGGTATCCGCGCGCCGTCCGCGGTGATCACCTGCACCTGCTTGAGCGTGATCGGGTCCTGGGCGTACTTCGGATTGACCTCCATCACCACTTGATACTGGTTGAGGCTGTCGTAGATGGTCGAGATCTGGCGCTGGCTGTAGGCGTTGTTGAGCACCGCCGTGACCATGTCCATGTCCACCCCAAGGCGCTTGGCCTGGTCGCGGTCGACGATCAGCGTCACCTGCTGGGCACCCCGCCCTTCGCGGGCATCGATCGCGGTCAGTTCGGGCAGCGCCTTGAGGGCGGTCACCACTTTCGGATACCACTCGCGCAACGCGCCCAGATCCCCGCTTTGCAGGATGTAGGAGTACTGCGACGAGGTCTGTTCGCGGCCACCGCCAAACTGCAGGTCCTGGTCGGCCATCAGCATCAGTTGCGCGCCGGCGACCTTGGGCATTTCCTTGCGCAGGCGTTCGATGACCTTTTGCGCGGAGATACTGCGCTCCTTGATCGGTTTCAGGCGCACCAGCATGAACGCGTTGTTGGTGCCGTTGGTGCCTCCGATGAACCCGGCGACGCTTTCCACCGCCTCGTCCTTGAGCACGGCGCGGCGGAAGATCTCCATTTTCGGCTGCATCACGCTGAACGACAGACCATCGTCGCCGCGCACGAAACCGATCAGCTGACCGGTGTCCTGCTGAGGAAGAAACGTTTTAGGAACAACGATATACAACGCAACGTTAACGCCAATTGTCACAAACAGACTGAGCAGCGTCAGGCGCTTGTGACGCAGCACCCAGTCGAGGCTGGTGGCGTATTTGCCGACCATCCAGTCGTTGGCCCGCCGGCTCCAGCGCTGCAGGCGGTTTTCCTGGCCCGGTGTGTGTGGCTTGAGCCAGCGGGCACAGAGCATCGGCGTCAGGGTCAGCGAAACCACCAGCGACACCACGATCGCCGCCGCCAGGGTGATGGAGAATTCGCGAAACAGGCTCTCGATGATCCCGCCCATGAACAGGATGGACAGGAACACCGCCACCAGCGAGACGTTCATCGACAGCAAGGTGAAGCCGACTTCCTGGGCGCCGAGGTACGCCGCCTTCATCGGCCGCACCCCCGCGTCGATGTGCCGGGAGATGTTCTCCAGCACCACGATGGCATCGTCCACCACCAGCCCGGTGGCCAGGATCAACGCCATCAGCGACAGGTTGTTCAGCGAGAAACCGTAGAGGTACATCACGGCAAAGGTGCCGACCAGCGACACCGGCACCGCCAGGGTCGGGATCAGCGAGGCGCGGAAGTTGCCGAGAAACAGGAACACCACCAGGATCACCAGCGCCACGGCGATCAGCAGGGTCATTTCCGCTTCGTGCAGCGTGGCCTTGATCACCGGCGAGCGGTCCATGGCCAGGTTCAGCTTGACGCTGGCCGGCAGTACGGCCTGCAACGCCGGTAACTGGGCCTTGATCTCGTTGACCGTCTCGATGATGTTGGCCCCGGCCTGGCGGTTGATCACCAGCAGCACCGCCGCATCGTCGTTGAAGAAGCCACTGTTGTAGCGGTCCTCGACGCCGTCGCTGACCTTGGCCACGTCCTTCAGGCGCAGGGCGGCACCGTCCGCGTAGTGGATGATCAGCGACTCGTAGTCCTTGGCCTTTTCCAGCTGGTCGTTGGCCTGCACCTGCCACAGCCGCTGGCCATCCTCCACCGAGCCCTTGGGCCGGCGCACGTTGGCATTGGCGATGGTGTTGCGCACATCGTCCAGGGCCACGCCGTATTGGTTGAGCGCGTGGGGTTCGAGCTCGATGCGCACCGCTGGCAGGGAGCTGCCGCCGATCTGCACTTCGCCGACGCCCTGCACTTGCGACAGGCTCTGGGACAGGATGGTCGACGCCAGGTCATAGAGCTGGCCTTTTTCGAGCACGTCCGAGGTCAACGACAACACCATGATCGGCGCCTGGGACGGGTTGACCTTCTTGTAGGTCGGCATGCTGCGCATGCCGCTGGGCAGCAGGTTGCGCGAGGCGTTGATCGCCGCCTGCACTTCCCGCGCCGCGCCGTTGATGTCGCGGTCCAGGTCGAATTGCAGGATGACCCGGGTCGAGCCCTGGCTGGAGCGGCTGCTCATGGTGTTGACCCCGGCGATGGCGCCGAAGGAACGTTCCAGCGGCGTGGCCACGGTGGAAGCCATGACTTCCGGGCTGGCGCCAGGCAGGCTGGCCTGGACCACGATCACCGGGAAGTCCATCTGCGGCAACGGCGAGACCGGCAACAGGCCGAAACTCACGCCGCCCAGCAGCATGATCGCCAGGCTGAGCAACATGGTTGCCACCGGGCGCTTGATGAAAGGACCGGAGAGGTTCATGGCTGCTCTACCGCTTCCACGGCTTCAGGCTTGCGACCCCAGCGCCGACCGAGGCGGTCGAAATACAGGTAGATCACCGGCGTGGTGAACAGGGTCAGGACCTGACTCAACAGCAAGCCGCCGACCATCACCAGACCCAAGGGTTGCCGCAATTCCGCGCCGGAACCGGTGGCCAGCATCAACGGCACCGCGCCGAACAAGGCTGCCAGGGTGGTCATCAGGATCGGCCGGAAACGCAACAATGCCGCCTGATAGATCGCCGTTTCCGGATCCATGCCCTGGTTGCGTTCGGCGTCGAGGGCGAAGTCGATCATCATGATCGCGTTCTTCTTGACGATGCCGATCAGCAGGATGATGCCGATGATCGCGATCATCCCCAGGTCATTGCCGCTGAGGATCAACGCCAGCAAGGCGCCGACCGCCGCCGAGGGCAAGGTCGAGAGAATGGTGATCGGGTGGATGTAGCTCTCGTAGAGCACGCCCAGCACGATGTACATGGTCACCACCGCCGCCAGGATCAGCAGCAAGGTGCTCGACAGCGACGCCTGGAACGCTTCGGCCGCGCCCTGGAACTGGGTCTGCACGCCAATCGGCATGCCGATGTCCTGCTGCACCTGTTCGATGATCTCCACCGCATGCCCCAGCGCCACGCCGGGGGCCAGGTTGAACGACATCATCACCGCCGGGAACTGGCCGATGTGGGTGATCGCCAGTTGCGCCTGGCGCTCTTCGATATGCGCCAGGCTGGACAGGCGCACCTGCCCGCCATCGGTGGTCTTGACGTGGATCTGGTCCAGCGCCTGCGGACCGATCTTCTCGCCGGACTGCGATTGCAACACCACGCGGTATTGGCTGGCCTGGGTGTAGATCGTGGATATCTGCCGCTGCCCGAAGGCGTCGTACAGCGCATCGGTGATGTTCGACACCGACACCCCGACCCGCGACGCGGCGTCGCGGTCGATCACCAGGTAGACCTGCAAGCCCTTGTCCTGCAAGTCGCTGGCCACGTCGGTCAGCTCCGGCCGTTGGGCCAGGGCTTCGACCAGGCGCCCGCTCCACAGGCTGAGCAGTTCGGAATCCGGCGACGACATGCTGAACTGGTACTGCGTGCGGCTGACCCGATCTTCGATGGTCAGGTCCTGCACCGGTTGCATGAACAGGCGGATGCCCACCAGTTTGTCCAGTTCCGGCTGCAAGCGCGCGATCACTTCAGTAGCGCTCAGGTCGCGGTCGCTGTGGGACTTGAGGTTGATCAGCAACCGACCGCTGTTGAGTGTCGAGTTGTCGCCGTCGACGCCGATGTAGGACGACAGGCTCTCGACCGCCGGATCCGCCAGGATCACCTTGGCCAGCTCCTGCTGGCGCTCGCTCATCGCGGCGAAGGAAATCGACTGCGGTGCTTCGGAAATGCCCTGGATCACCCCGGTGTCCTGCACCGGGAAAAAGCCTTTGGGCACCACCATGTACAGGAACACCGTCAGCGCCAAGGTGCCAATGGCCACCATCAGCGTCAACGGCTGGTGCTTGAGAACCCACTTTAACTTTCGCCCGTAAGCCGCGATCATCCAATCAATTGCTGCGCCACTTGCGCGGTAGAAACGGCCTTGCTCTTCTTCCTTGGGTTCACGCTTGAGCAACCGCGAGCACATCATCGGCGTCAGGGTCAGGGACACCACCAGGGAAATCAGGATCGCCACGGCCAGGGTGATGGCGAACTCGCGGAACAGCCGCCCCACCACATCGGCCATGAACAGCAGCGGGATCAGCACGGCGATCAGCGACAGGGTCAGGGAAATCAGGGTGAAGCCGATCTGCTTGGCGCCCTTGAGCGCCGCGTTCAATGGGCTGTCGCCCTCTTCGATGAACCGGGAAATGTTCTCCAGCATCACGATCGCATCATCCACCACGAAGCCGGTGGCGATGGTCAGGGCCATCAGGGTCAGGTTGTTGACCGAAAAGCCGGCCAGGTACATCACGCCGAAGGTGCCGATCAACGACAGCGGCACGGCCACCGACGGAATGATCGTGGCACTGGCCCGGCGCAGAAACAGGAAGGTGACCATCACCACCAGGGCGATGGCGATCAGCAGTTCGTGCTGCACGTCGGTGACCGAGGCGCGAATGGTCTGGGTGCGGTCGGTCAGCACGGTGACATCGAGGCCGGCCGGCAGGTTGTCGGTGATGCTCGGCAGCAAGGCCTTGATCCGGTCCACCACTTCGATCACGTTGGCCCCTGGCTGGCGCTGGATGTTCAGCAACACCGCCTGGTTTTCATTGGCCCAGGCCGCCAGGCGTTCGTTCTCGGCGCCGTCGACGATTTCTGCTACGTCCTTGAGCCGCAACGGCGCGCCGTTGGCGTAGGCCAGGATCAGGTTGGCGTAATCCTTGGGCGAGGTCAGTTGATCGTTGGCATCGAGCATCGACACCCGGGTCGGGCCATCGAAGTTGCCTTTTGGCTGGTTGACGTTGGAGGCGCCGATCAGGGTGCGCACGTCCGACAGGTTCAGGCCGTTGGCCGCCAGGGCCTCGGGGTTGACCTTGATCCGCACCGCCTGGCGCTGGCCACCGGCAATGCTGACCATGCCGACGCCGCTGATCTGGGCGATTTTCTGCGCCATGCGGGTGTCGACCAGGTCATTGAGCTTGGGCAACAGCATGGTCTTGGAGGTGATTGCCAGGGTCAGCACCGGGGTATCGGCCGGGTTGACCTTGTTGTACACCGGCGGTGCCGGCAAATCCTTGGGCAGCAGGTTGGTCGCGGCGTTGATCGCCGCCTGCACCTGTTGCTCGGCGACGTCCATGTTGATGTCGAGGCTGAAACGCAGGGTCAGCACCGAGGCGCCGCCGGAGCTGGTGGACGCCATCTGGGTCAGGCCGGGCATCTGCCCGAACTGGCGCTCGAGCGGCGCGGTCACGGCACTGGTCATGACATCCGGGCTGGCGCCGGGATACAGGGTCATGACGCGAATGGTCGGGTAATCGACCTGGGGCAAGGCCGACACCGGCAGCAGGCGATAGGCGATCACGCCGGCCAGGATAATGGCCAGCATGCTCAGGGTGGTCGCAACCGGGCGAAGGATGAACAGCCGCGAGAGATTCATGCGCCGCCCTTTTTCGCCTTGTCGGCAGGTGCCGGTTCAGTCGTGGTGGCCGCGGATTTGCCCTGCAGGTGGCCGGCGGGGTTAGTCGGCACTTGCTGCGGGTCGTTGACCACTTCCACATCGCTGCCGTCCTTGAGGCGGTCGGTGCCCTCCAGCACCACCCGATCACCGGCGGACAGGCCTTCGGTGACCACGGTGTTCTCGCCGTCGCTGGCACCGATCTTCAACTGACGGATCTTGACCTTCTTGTCGCCATCCAGGGCATAGACGAAGGTGCCGTTGGTGCCGAACTGGATCGCTGCGGATGGCGCGAGCACCACGCCTTTGAGGGTGTCCGCCAGCAGGCGCACATTGACGAACTGATTGGGGAACAGCGCCTGGTCGCGATTTTCGTAGCGCGCCTTGAATTTCAGGGTGCCGGTGGTGACGTCGATCTGGTTGTCCAGGCTCTGCAGCACGCCGGTGGCCTGCAGCTTGGTGTCGCCACGATCCCAGGCCTCGGCCGGCAGCTTGGCACCGCTGCGATAGCGGGCCAGCACCACGTCGAGGCTGTTTTCCGGCAAGGTGAAGGCCACGCTGATGGGCTGGGTCTGGGTGATGATCGCCAGCGCGGTGGTGTCGTTGGCCGCCACCAGGTTGCCGACGTCCAGCTGGCGCAGGCCGACACGCCCGGCAATGGGTGCGCGGATGCGGGTGAATTCCAGATTGAGCTTGGCGTCGTTGACCGCCGCCTGGTTGGTCTTGACCGTGCCCAGGTACTGACCGACCAGTGCCACGGCGGTGTCCAGGGTTTGCTTGGCGATGCTGTCCTCACGGTACAGGCCGGTATAGCGCTCGACATCCACCTGGGCGTTTTTCAACTGTGCCTGGTTCTGCAGCAAGGTGCCTTCAGCCTGGAGCAAGGCGTTCTGGTAGGGACGCGGGTCTATTTCAGCCAGCAGGTCACCCGCCTTGACCATCTGCCCTTCCTCGAAATAGATCTTCATCAACTCACCACCGACACGGCTGCGCACGTTGATGGTGTTCAGCGCCGTCACCGTGCCCAGCGCCTTGTAATACAGCGGGAAATCCCCCGTGACCGCCGGCGCCACACGCACCGGCACAGGCCCTGCCGCGCCGCCAAACCCCGGCCGCATCCCGCCTGACCTGCCGGTGTGCCCGGCCACGGCTTTTTGCCCCGCACCCTCTTTCGGCGCAGCGCTGCCCGGCCAGAATTTCCAGCACAGGGCGGCGATGACCAACAGGACAAGCAGGCCAAACAGCCAGCGACGAGGACTACGGGAAGCGGAGGATTGCATTGAGTGATCAACCATTGGGCGCGTGGGCTTGTTTTACATGAGGCTGAACGATAAGCACTGGTGGGTCATAAGCAAAGCGCCTTTACCGGCAATTTACCTTCGGCTTACGTAACAGGAGAGATATCCAACATACTGAAACACAAATGAAAACGGCCTGGACAGGGCCAGGCCGTTAACAATTGTAATGCTTTACTTACTTCAGAGCGGCGAGCGCGGCTTCGTAGTTAGGTTCTTCAGCGATTTCCTTGACCAGCTCGCTGTGCAGCACGTTGTCGTTTTCGTCCAGTACCACCACGGCACGGGCGGTCAGGCCTTTGAGTGGGCCGTCAGCAATGGCCACGCCGTAGTTCTCGATGAACTCGGCACCGCGCAGGGTCGACAGGTTCTGCACGTTTTCCAGGCCTTCGGCACCGCAGAAGCGAGCCTGGGCGAACGGCAGGTCAGCGGAGATGCACAGCACCACGGTGTTGGCGACATCGTTGGCCTGGGCGTTGAACTTGCGCACGGAAGTGGCGCAGGTCGGGGTATCGACGCTTGGGAAGATGTTCAGCACTTTGCGCTTGCCGGCGAAGTCTTGCAGGGTGACGTCGGACAGATTGCCGGCCACCAGGGAAAAGGCTGGCGCCTTGGAACCGGCTTGTGGCAGTTGGCCGTTGACTTGAACCGGGTTGCCTTTAAGAGTGACTTGAGCCATGAACGGAGTCCTTCTGAACGTTGGTGGTGGAGAATTTTGAAGAGGCAGAAGTTAACCACGAAATTGTCCGACGACCTATGGCCAAACATAAATTGTCATGCTTCGGCGCACAGAATTGCATACAACCCTTGACCCGCCCCTGCCCCCCCTGTTTCCTGTTTCCCTGTAGGAGCTGCCGAAGGCTGCGATCTTTTGATCTTGATCTTCGAAGCGATAAAGTCAGGTCAAAAGATCGCAGCCTGCGGCAGCTCCTACAGGGATCGGTGTGTACCCAGGAATTTGTTGGTACAGCGTTGTCGATTTGGCCGGTGATCGTTCGACTATAACTGAACCATCCAAATCCAACGGAGACTCCACCATGCGTTTCATGATCATCATCAAAGCCAGCCAGGACTCCGAAGCCGGCATCATGCCCGGCACCGAACTGCTGACCGCCATGGGCAACTACAACGAGGAACTGGCCAAGGCCGGCATCCTCCTCGCCGGCGAAGGCCTGCAGCCGAGCAGCAAAGGCGCCCGCGTGCGCTTCGCGGGCGACAAGCGCACGGTCATCGACGGCCCCTTCGCCGAAACCAAGGAACTGATCGCCGGTTTCTGGCTGTGGCAAGTGAAGTCCAAAGAAGAAGCCATCGAATGGGTCAAGCGTTGCCCCAACCCGATGCCAGGCACCGAAGCCGAGATCGAGATTCGCCAGGTATTCGAATTGGAGGATTTCGGCGAAGAGTTGACACCGGAGTTGCGCGAGCAGGAAGAGCGGGCGTTCGGGCAGGGGAAAAAGAGCTGAAGGTTACAGCAAATACCCAGACGCCTCGCGCCTGCAGGTAGCAACCTCTTGCAGGCGCGAGCCTTGCCACCAAAGCGCGCCCCAATACGCCAGCTTCTAATTACTCCCCGCAACCCCCTGATTCGTATCAACTTTTTAGTACACAAAATTAATACGAACCCGCACACAAAACCAAAGAATTAACCCCTTCGACTAGCGAATCGCTGGTTAACTGCTAGCGTCTACAGACATATCCTACAGGCTGATAGGAAAGAGCTTACGCAGTAACGGCCGCCAAGTGCCGAGTCATCCAAATGAGCCACCAAGGAATCGGGGAATCATGTTGAACAAACCGGGGACGCGCGCCTTTTTTTTGGCGACCTTGCTTGCGCCTGTTGTTTGCGCCCAGGCGGATAACGCCGAGACCGCCAACAAAAGCAACAACCCGCTGAATTTCGCCCCGGGCATGAGCGCTCAGGACTACTACACCCCGAAGTACTACGACACCAACATCCATACCAATGACCTGCTGATACGCGGCACCCTGCCGATTGCGCCCAACGACTACATTAGCGTGCCGCAGTTGATACGCGCCACGGCGCCGATCAGTACCCACCCGGACCCGAACAGTGGCTACAGCACCGGCGAAGGTGACCTGAACCTGTTCGATATTTTCCTGGTGAAGACCGAAGGCGTGCAGTTGGGCATCGGCCCGATGATCACCGCCCCCACTGCCGACCAGGACGAGCTCGGTACCGGCAAATGGCAAGCCGGTCTGGCCGCGGTTGCGATCGACTCTTCACCCCGCGGCCTGTTGGGCGCGCTGGTGCAATACCAGAGCTCGTTCGCCGGCGACCACGACCGGCCCAACGTCGAAAGCGCAACGATGCAGCCCTTCATCATCCATAACCTGGAAAAGGGCTGGTACCTGCGCTCCACCGGCATCTGGACCTTCGACCTGAAGAACGACACCCACTACATCCCACTCGGTTTGGGTGGTGGCAAAGTGTGGAAGGACGGGTCCAATATCCTCAACGCCTTCATCGAACCGCAATGGACCGTCGAGAAAAAAGGCGATGGCATGCCGCAATTCACCCTGTTCGTCGGCCTCAACGCCACTTTCGGTAAATAAGGAATCCCCCGCCTATGCACGGTGCCATTCGCGCAGCCGGTTTCAGCCTGATGACGATGTTCGTCAGTTGCGGAGTGGGTGCCCAGGAACTGGACACCCGGATCGGCAAGATCGCCATGGAAGGCGAACTGCCCGCCCATGACGCCATTGCCAAACTCTATGCCGAACTGGACTTCCAGCAGGCGACCCAGAGTTATCTGTGGGCCTTGCCGCTGGTGTCCTACGCACAATGGCAGGAACAATTCCGCGACAAGCTGGGCGCCCACAATGGCGACCTGATGGTGCTCGACAGTTATGAAGACAAGCTTGGCGTCATCACCGCCAACGCCACCACACCCTACATCCTGGGTTTCGTCGATCTGAATGAAACCGGGCCGCTGGTGATCGAACTGCCCCCTGGCCCCACTGCGGGTGGTATTGGCGATTTCTGGCAACGGGCGATCATCGACATGGGCCAGACCGGCCCGGACAAAGGCAAGGGCGGCAAATACCTGGTGCTGCCACCGGGCGCCGAGCCACCGGCCGATGCAGGCCAGTATTACCTGGCCAGGTCACAAACCATGAACGTGCTGGTAGGTTTTCGCGTGCTCGACCCCGACCCGGCCAAGGGCAAGGCACTGGTCGAGCAATTCAGGATGTACCCCTACGCCAAGCGTGCGGAGCCCAGCCAGACCAAACTGCTCTCCCCCGGCGGCAAAGCCTGGTCCGGCACCCAGCCACGGGGCATGGCCTACTGGGAACGCTTGCACCAGATCATCCAGAAAGAACCGGTCAACGAACGTGATCGCTTCTACATGGCCATGCTCGCGAGCCTTGGCATCGAGAAGGGCAAACCGTTCAACCCGACCGATGTCCAGCGCAAGGCCCTGGAACAAGGTGCACAAGTCGGCGAGCTGATTGCCAAGGCCAACACCTTCGCCAAGCGCTTTCCCGGTGCCCAGTACTGGCCGGACCGGCAGTGGGACACGGTGTTGAACATCGCCGACCCTTCCCAGCGCGTCGCTTACTACGACCAACTGTGGGAACGCAGTGCCTGGTTCTACGAGGCGGTCACCAACACCAAGGGCATGGTTTCGAAAACCCCGGGCCTGGGCCAGACCTACCTCGGCGCCTACACCGACGCCAAGGGCAACTGGCTCGACGGTGCCAAGAGCTATCGCCTGCACGTCGGCGCCAACCCGCCGGCCAAGCAGTTCTGGTCGATGACGGTGTATGACATCGACAGCCGCTGCCTGATCGACAACCCGCAGCGCAAGGCCGACCTGTCGTCGCGCCAGGATCTGAAAAAGAACGCCGATGGTTCGGTAGACCTGTACTTCGGCCCCACCCCGCCAAAAGGCTTCGAGAGCAACTGGGTACAAACCCTGCCGGGCAAACACTGGTTCAGTTATTTCCGCCTGTATGCCCCGACCCTGGCCTACTTCGACAAGAGCTGGAAACTCGACGACATCACGGCCGTGGAATGACGCCGCGTGTTCATTAAGGAAGTGTCATGAATAACCGCATTCTGTTATCCGCCCTTGTACTCACCTTGAGCAGCAGTGCCTGGGCCGATTTCACCGCCACCCCGGAAGAAGCCCGGGGCATCGCCAAGGAGGCCTACCTGTACGGTTTCCCGGTGGTGGAGATGTACAAGACCCTCTACACCCAGGCCGTGGACAAGCAGAGCCCGAACTTCAAGGCGCCGTTCAACCAGATCGGCAACACCGCCAAGGCGCTCACCGCCAAGGACACCGCGTTCGTCACGCCGAATGCAGACACCCCCTACTCCTTCGTCTGGATGGACCTGCGCGCCGAGCCGGTGGTGCTGACCCTGCCGCCCATCGAAGAGCATCGCTATTACTCGGTGCAATTGATTGACGCCTACACGCAGAACTTCGCCTACCTGGGCACCCGCAGCACCGGCAACAACGGCGGCCATTTCATGATTGCCGGCCCCAATTGGCAAGGCCGGCAGCCGCTGAACATCGACCGCCTGCTGCGCAGCGAAAGCAACATCGCCTACGCGCTGTATCGCACGCAGTTGTTCGATGACAAGGACCTGGCCAAGGTCAAGCAGATCCAGAAGGGCTACAAGGTTGAAACCCTCAGCCACTACGACAAGCAAAAAGCCCCGCCTGCCGCGCCGAAGGTCGATTGGCCGAAACCCACGCCGACCATGAGCGACACCCCGGACCTGTTTCGCTACCTGAATTTCATGCTGTCGTTCGCCCCGCCCCAGGACGTGGAAAAAGACCTGCTCGGGCGTTTCGCGAAAATCGGCATCGAAGCCAGTAAGCGGAGCAAGTCATGATCAAGCCTTACGTAGTGCGCTCGTTGTTAGCGCTGTGCCTGGTCGGCAGTAGTCCGCTGGTGCTCGCAGTCGAGGGTGGCGTTGGCCGGCCAATCACCGGGCAACAAGTGTTTTCCAATGCCGGGATCGTGCCGCCGGAACCGGGCTGGGTGATGTCCCTGACCAGCATCTGGTACGACGGTGATCTCAAGGGCAACTCGCAGATACCGATAGGCGGCGCAATCAGTACCGACCTGGACATGAAGGTGTCCTACACCATGGCCAACTTCACCCATGTCTGGGACACCGGCAAGGGTCGCTGGAACTACGCCTCGGCCATCGGCGTGCCGGTGCAGTACACCGACGTTACCGCGAGCATCACCGGCCCCCGTGGCCGCACCCTGGGCACAGAGGACACGGCCACCCAGTTCGCCGACATGCTGGTAACGCCGATCGCCGCCGGTTATCACTTCGACGAGGTCAACCACATCTCGTTCTCGCTGCCGATCTACGTGCCCACAGGCGCCTACGACGTCGATCGCCTGGCCAACGCCGGGCAGAACACCTACACCTTCATGCCCACCGTGGCCTTCACCCATCTCGACGGCAAGAGCGGCGAGTTCACCCTGTCCAGTGGGCTGGAGTTCTATACCGAGAACGACGAGACGGACTACCAGAACGGCGATCTCTTCACCCTGGACTTGCTGTGGACCCACGGTTTCGGCAATGGCTGGGCGGCCGGCATGGCGGCCGGTTACATCCAGCAGATCAACGACGACTCCGGGTCGGGCGCCAGCAGTGGCTTTCGCGGGCGTTCGGTCGGTGCCGGCCCGGTGATTGGCTGGACCGGCAAGTTCGCCGATGCCCAGGCCAACTTCAGCCTGCGCTGGGTGCCGGAGTTCGACACCAAGAACCGCCCTGAAGGCAACGGCGTCGCCGCCAACATGACCCTGGCGTTTTTCTAGGAGCAGACATGAGCGCACTCAACGACCTTAACGCCCTGCAAGCGAGCATCGCCGAAGCGGTGCTCGGCCAGGACCAGGTGATCCGGCAGATTCTCGTCGGCCTGCTGGCCAACGGGCACCTGCTGCTGGAAAGCCTGCCGGGGCTGGCCAAGACCCGCACGGTGAAGGCGCTGGCCAAACACCTGGACGCGAAGATGAGTCGCATCCAGTTCACCCCGGACCTGCTGCCGTCGGACATTACCGGCGCCGAGGTGCTGCACCAGGTCGAGGGCAAGAACGAGATCCGCTTCCAGCCGGGGCCGCTGTTCGGCAACCTGATCCTGGCCGACGAAATCAACCGCGCCCCGGCCAAGGTCCAGGCCGCGCTGCTCGAAGCCATGGAAGAACGGCAGATCACCGTGGCCGGCAACAGCCATGCGCTGCCGGAACTGTTCATCGTCGTCGCAACGCAAAACCCCATTGAACAGGAAGGCACCTACCCGCTGCCTGAAGCGCAGATGGACCGCTTCCTGATGAAGGTGCTGCTGGATTACCCGAGCGCGGAAAACGAGAGCCAGGTGCTGCGCCTGCTGCGCGAGGAAGAAGTGGCGTTGGGTGCCAAGACTGCGCCGGTACAAGGCTTCGAGCTGTCCCAGGACGTGATCTTCGCCGCGCGCCGGGAAGTCAGTGCGGTGCATGTGTCCCCCGCCATCGACCGCTACCTGATCGACATCATCAATGCCACCCGCCACCCGGCCGATTACGACGCCGACCTCGGGCGCTGGATCAACATCGGTGCCAGCCCGCGCGGCGGAATCGGCCTGGATCGCTGCGCCCGCGCCGATGCCTGGCTGCAAGGCCAGGACTTCGTCTCGCCGGACAACGTGCGCGCCGTGGTGCACCCGGTGCTGCGCCATCGCCTGCAACTGAGCTACGACGCGGTGGCTGACGGCGTAACGGCCGATCAGGTGCTCGACCGTCTGCTCGACAAAGTCGCGATTGCGGCATGAATGTCGACGGTCTGGTCTATGTCTCTCTGGCGCAATTGATGGCGCTGGAGTTCAAGGCCCGTGACCTGAGTTTTGCTGCCTGCCAACCTCAAGGCAGCATCCTGGCCGGCAACCATGCGTCGCGCCTGCGTGGCCGTGGCCTGAATTTCGATGAATTGCGCCGCTATCAGCCGGGGGACGATTTGCGTCATCTGGACTGGCGGGCGTCGCTGCGCACCGGCAAACCGGTGGTGCGCACCTTTACCGAAGAACGGGACCGCCCGGCGTTGATCGTCGTCGACCAGCGCATGTCGATGTTTTTCGGCTCGCAACGCAGCTTCAAATCCGCCGTCGCCGCCGAACTCGGCGCACTGGCGGCGTGGATGGTGTTCAACGCGGGGGATCGGGTCGGCGGGCTGGTGTTCAACGATCAGCGCATCGACAGCATCGCGCCCCTGCGCAGCCGCAAGCGCATCGAAGCCTTGTGCAGCCGCATCGCCCAGCAGAATCAGGAACTCAACGCGGCCAATGCCGACGCCGAAGGCGAAGACCAGTTGGACAAGGTTTTGCAGCAGTGCCTGGCGCTGGCCGGGCATGATCATCTGATCTGCATCGTCAGCGACTTTGCCGGCGCGGGCGAGCGCACCTTGCAGTTGATGCGGCAGCTGGCGGCGCACAACGATGTGATCGCCATGCAGGTCTACGATCCGCTGGCGCTGAACCTGCCCAGGAACGGCCGCCTGCTGATCACCCAGGGCCAGTTGCAGGTTGAACTGGCGGTGGAGCGTCGCCAGGTGCACCAACCGTTGGGTGATTTCCTCAGCGGTCGACTCAAGGACGTGGCCACGCTGCTGCGACGCAGCCAGGTGCCGTTGATGATGTTCAGCACCGCCACCGAAGCTCACGAACAACTGCGCGCCGAGCTGGGCAAACGAGCGGGAGCACGGCGGTGAACCCGAATGTGCCGAGCATCGAGCAACTCAAGGAGATCGCCCTGCCCGCGCCGGTCAGTTACGCGCCGCAGACCTGGGGTTGGTGGGTGCTGCTGGCGGTGTTGGTGGTGGCGGTTGTGCTGCTGAGTGCGCGGCGTTACTGGCAATGGCGGCGAGATCGTTATCGCCGTGAGGCCCTGGTGCGCTTGGCGCAGCTGCAAAAGCGCAGTGACGATCTGAATGCGTTGCGCGAGCTTCCAGAATTGCTCAAACGCACCGCCATCTCCATGCCGAACACATCCCCTGTAGGAGCTGGCTTGCCAGCGAAGGGGGCCTTGAGGCGTGCAGTGTTCTGGCGGCCGCCTTCGCTGGCAAGCCAGCTCCTACAGGGTCCCGGTGCGCTTGGGAATGCGGAATGGCAGGCCTTCCTGCAACGGCACAGTAAAGCCCCCCTGCCCGCCGACTTCAGCCAACAGCTTGCACAACTGGCCTACTCACCCGATGCCGTGTTACGCGCCATGCCCAACGAGCAGCGCCAGCAACTGTTCAACACCTGCAAACACTGGGTGGAGCATCACCATGTGGCAGCTTGATTACCCCTGGCTGTTACTGCTTTTGCCCTTGCCATGGCTGGGCTATCACTTCTTGCCCGATTACCGTGAGGCGCGCAGCGCGGTGCGTGTGCCTTTTTTCGCCGCCATGAGCCGTGCGGTCGGCCAGGCGCCGAGCCAGGCCGGTACGCGCACCAATCACTGGCAATTGCTGCTGAACCTGTTGGTGTGGGTGCTGTTGCTGCTGGCGGCATCGCGACCGGTGTACGTGGAACAACCCATCGAGCGCCAGCAACCGGTGCGCGACCTGATGCTGGCCATCGACATTTCCCAGTCCATGGAAACCACCGATTTCACCGACGCCAACGGCCAGCAGATCAATCGCCTGGCCGCGGTCAAGGAAGTGGTGCATGGCTTTATCGACAAACGCAAAGAGGATCGCCTGGGCCTGATCGTGTTCGGCAGCGGCGCGTACCCGCAAGCGCCCTTGACCCTCGATCACGCCAGCCTGTCGCTGTTGCTGGACGACACCGGCATCGGCATGGCCGGCCCCAACACGGCGATCGGCGATGCCATTGGCCTGAGCCTGAAACTGCTCGATCAGGCTCATGAGCAGGAAAAAGTGCTGATTTTGCTCACCGACGGCAACGACACCAGCAGCGCCATCACCCCGGATCACGCAGCCGAAATGGCCGCGGCCAAAGGCGTGGTGATCCACACCATCGGCATTGGCGACCCCGAGGCTTCCGGTGAAGCCAAGGTCAACTTGCAGGGATTGCAGCAAATCGCCACGGCCACCGGTGGCAAGTTCTTCCGTGCCGAAGACCGCAACGCCCTGGATCAGGTCTACAGCACCCTCGACCAGCTCACCCCGCATCAGGTGAAAACCCTCAGCCATCAACCCAAACGAGATCTGTTCTGGTGGCCGCTCGGGGCGGCGATTGCCCTGCTCGCGCTCTATCACGTGATCGCCATGCTATCTCCTCGATTGTCCATCGCACGCCAGCGGCAGGAGGCCTGAGATGGAGATCAACCTCAGCGACTTCCACTTCCTGCGCCCACTCTGGCTGTTGCTGCTGCCTTTTGCCGCGTTGTTGCCACTGCTCTGGCGCCGCAGCCGCGACTTGCAGCGGCGTTTGCGCGGCAACATCGCCGAACACCTGCTGCCGCACTTGCTGATTACCCCGCAGGATCAACAATGGCTACGCCCGGTGCACCTGGTCTGCGCACTGTTGATGATCGGTGCGGTTGCCGCCGCCGGGCCGACCTGGGAACAGGATCGCCCGGACTTCCTGGAGAACCGGGCGCCATTGATCATCGCCGTTGACTTGTCGCCGTCCATGGATGCAACCGACGTGCAACCGAGTCGCCTGGAAGCGGCCAAGCATAAGCTGCATGACCTGATCCAGCGTCGCGCCGGTGCGCGTAATGCGCTGATCGCCTACGCCGGTAGCGCGCATCTGGTGTTGCCGCCGACGGACGATCCGGCCCTGCTCGACACCTTCATCCAGGCGCTGGGCACCGAACTGATCGGCAAACCGGGGAAAAACGTCGGCGCGGTGATCGAGCAGGCCAAGCGCCTGCTGGCAGCGGAAAAAACTCCAGGCACCTTGTTGCTGATCACCGACGGCGCCGACACCTTGGCACTGGCCGGCCTGGACAAACAACTGGCAGACAGCGCGCTGCAAGTGCTGATCCTCGCGGTCGGCAGCCAAGACGGCGGGATCATCCGCGATGCCAACGGCCAGCCGCGCACCGACAGCAATGGTCGCCCGGCGCTGGGCAGTTTCGATCAGGCCGCCCTCAAGCAACTGGCGTCAGCCCTGGATGCGCCGCTGGGCAGTCTGACACTCAATGACGACGACCTGGATTGGGTCGACCTGCACGCCCAGCAGCACTTCCAGTCGGCCAGCGATGAACAGCGCGAGCTGCACTGGAAGGATGCCGGTTACTGGTTGTGCTGGCCGCTGCTATTGCTGGCGTTTTTCAGTGTGCGCAAGGGCTGGAGCCTGAACTGGATGGCGGGTCTTTTATTGGCCATCGGTATCGGCTATCAACCGGCACCGGCACAAGCCAATGCGCTGACCGATGCGTTTTTCACCCCGGACCAGCAAGGTCGCTGGGCCTTCGAGCACGAACACTTCCCCCAGGCCGCCGCGCATTTCGTCGACCCGTACTGGAAAGGCATCGCCGCCTACAACGCCGCCGATTTCGACCTGGCCCTGGCCAGTTTCGCGCGCCTGGAAACGCCCCAGGCGTATTTCTACCTGGGCAACATCTACGTGCGCCGCTTCAAGTTCGACCAGGCCATCGCGGCCTACAACCAGGCGCTGAAGTTGCAGCCGCAGTTCCCCGAAGCCACGGCCAACCTGGCCCTGGCCATCGCCCTGCAGAAAGACACCGAAGACGCGGAGAAAAACGCCCCTGAGGTCAAACCCGACGAAATCAAGATGGACAAGGCACCGGGCAAGGGCCAGAGCAAACAGGTGCAGACCGAACAGGCGGCGTCGGATGCCCAGTGGTTGCAGAACCTGACGACATCGCCGGCGAAGTTCCTGAAACAAAAGTTCAGTTTGCAGGATCAGGTGGGAGGCAGGCCATGATCAGTCTGAGAGACCGTTTCGCCCCGCCCAACTGTAGGAGCTGGCTTGCCAGCGATGGCGCCCGTCCAGTCATCACAAAACTCAGCGCCCTGCTCCTTTGCCTGATCAGCACCACCACCCTCGCCGCCGAACCCGACCTGCGCGTCCAGGCCACCCTGCAACCCGCCGACACCGCCATGGTCGGCAGCCTCGTCGAATTGCGCCTGGACGTACTCACCGACACCTGGTTCACCAGCGCCCCCACCATGCCCGACCTCAAATTGCCCGGCGCACTGGTGATGCCGTCCGATGGCCACGCCGAGCACCTGAACCAGACGCTCGACGGCAAATCCTTCAACGGCATGCGCTACACCTACCTGATCACGCCAAACCTGGCCCAGGCCTTCGACATCCCACCGCTGACAGTGCGGGTCACCCCGGGCCAGGCCACCAGCGAGCTCAGCGCGCAAAGCCAAGCACTGCACTTCACCGCGACGCGACCGCCAGGTTTCCAGCCCGGCGAGCCGGTGCTGGTTGCGCAAGGGCTGCGGTTCAGCCAGAAGATCGTTGATTCGTCCTCGCCGCCCAAAGTTGGCGACAGCCTCACCCGAGAGCTTACGCTTCAGGCTGACGGTGCCCTGGCCATGTCGCTGCCGACACCTTCACTGGGCGATGTCAGCGGTCTGAGTCGATACCCGAAAACCCCGCAAATCAGCAATCTGGACGACGGGCGCGGCAACTTCACCGGCGGCCAGCGCATCGACAGCGTGACCTACCGCATCGACAAACAAGGCCAATACAACCTGCCGGCCATCGAGCTGAAATGGTTTGACGCCAGCAGCCAGCAGACCCGCATCGCCCAGGTCCCGGCCGTAAGCATCGACGCCGCCGCCAACAGCGCTTACAAGCCCGTGTTCTCGATTACCGAAGACCTGAAAAAACTCGGTCAGGGCAATCGCCTGCACCTCTCGGGTGTTGCCCTGAGCCTGCTGGCGTTGCTGTCGGGCGTGATTTTGCTCGCCTGGTTTGCCCGCCCGTATGTGCACCGCGCGCACCTCGCCTGGCAGGCCCGCCGCCGTGCCCGCCACGCGGCGTGGCTGCAATCGCCCGACTACGCCTGGCGCCAGATCCCGGCGCAACTGGATGGCCAACCGCCACAACTGGGCGCCCTGTACCTGTGGACCCGCCGCAGCCGCAACGGCCTGAAGCTGACCGGCTTCGGCCCGCGCCTGCAAGCCTTCCTGCGTGCGTGCTACGGCCGCCAGCCGACCAAGGATCAGGCGCTGCACCAACTCAAGGAATCCTTGACTACGCTGCATAGTCTGGCCGAACACAACCACGAATCAGTCGCTACCGCACTGCGACCACTCAACCCCGTTCACGAGAAGGATGTCCCATGATGAGCTCCGTATCGCTGCGCCAACTGCACGGTTTCCGGTTTCTATTGACCCTTGCCCTGAGCCTGCCATTGCTGGTGCAGGCCGCTGAGCCGCTACCTTCCTGGAATGATGGTCCGTCGAAAAAGAACATCATCGAATTCGTGCAAGCGGTGACCGATCAGGGCAGCAAGGACTTCGTCAAACCCGAGGACCGTATCGCCGTGTTCGATAACGACGGCACCCTGTGGAGCGAGCAGCCGATGTACTTCGAGTTTCTGTTCGCCCTGGAAGAGGTCAAGCGCACCGCAGCGCAGCACCCGGAGTGGAAAACCACCCAGCCGTTCCAGGCCGTGCTGGAAAACGATCACAAGGCCCTCGCCGCCAGCGGCCTCGACGGCATGATGAAAATCTTCGGTGCGACCCACACCGGCATGACCACCGAAGCCTTCGACGACTACGCCAAGACCTGGCTGACCCAGGCCCGCCATCCGAAAACCGGCAAGCCCTACACCGAGATGATCTTCCAGCCGATGCTGGAAATGCTCGACTACCTGCGCAGCCAGAACTTCAAGACCTACATCGTTTCCGGTGGCGACACCGCGTTCATGCGCGCCTTCGCCGAAAAGGTCTACGGCATCCCGCCCGAGCAGGTGATCGGCACCACATTCGTCACCACTTTTGACTACAAGGATGGCCAGGCATCGATCCTGCGCACTCCGAAACTGGCGCACAACGATGACGGGCCGGGCAAACCGGTGAGCATCGACGCCGTGATCGGCCGTCGACCGATTCTCGCCTTCGGCAACTCCGACGGCGACCTGCAGATGCTGCAGTGGACCGCGGCCGGGTCGGGCAAACGATTCATGGGGCTGGTGCACCACACCGACGCCAAACGCGAATGGGCTTATGACCGCCAATCGCAGATCGGTCGGCTGGACAAGGCGCTGGACGAAGCAAACAAACGTGGCTGGACCGTCGTCGACATGGCCGCCGAATGGCGCCGGATCTATCCGTTCGATGCCGCCACAACCGGGCAAGTGCAATAAGAAAGCGTAACGCAGGACTGCAATAAACGTTTGTCGTATTCAAGCGACGCCAATGAGCAAAAAGGAGCAAGTCTTATGACTCGCATACGCAAGTGGCTACCCAAACTCGCCCTGGTCGCGACGTCGGTGATGGCAATCTCGGCAACGGCCGGGGCTGCCGATAAACCCAACATTTTGGTGATTTTTGGCGACGACATCGGCCAGACCAACATCAGTGCCTATTCCATGGGCGTGGTCGGCTACAAGACGCCGAACATCGACCGCATCGCCAAGGAAGGCATGATGTTCACTGACTATTACGCGGAGAACAGTTGCACGGCAGGACGTTCGTCGTTCATCACCGGGCAGACGCCTCTGCGTACCGGCTTATCCAAAGTCGGCGTACCGGGTGCACCGGTCGGCCTGCAAAAGCGTGACATCACCATTGCCCAGGCGCTGAAATCCCAGGGCTATGCGACCGGTCAGTTCGGCAAGAACCACTTGGGCGACAAGGATGAATACCTGCCGACCAACCACGGTTTCGACGAGTTCTTCGGCAACCTCTACCACCTCAACGCCGAAGAAGAACCCGAGCGTCCGTACTGGCCCAAGGACGACCCCGAGTTCGTCAAGGCCGTGTCACCCCGGGGCGTGATCCACAGCTTCGCCGACGGCAAGATCGAAGACACCGGTGCGCTGACCACCAAGCGCATGGAAACCATCGACGACGAAACCACGGCGGCGGCGCAAGCGTTCATCGAGAAACAGGCCAAGGCCGACAAGCCGTTCTTCGTCTGGATGAACACCACCCGCATGCACTTGTTCACCCACGTACGCGAGTCGATGAAAGGCCAGAGCGGCATGCCCGGCAACGACTATGCGGACGGCATGCTCGAACATGACGGCGACGTCGGCAAGCTGCTGAAAACCCTCGATGACCTGAAAATCACCGACAACACCATCGTCGTCTACACCACTGACAACGGCCCGAACCAGTTCTCCTGGCCGGACGCCGCGACCACGCCGTTCCGCAACGAGAAGAACTCCAACTGGGAAGGCGCCTACCGGGTTCCAGCCATGATTCGCTGGCCAGGCAAAATCAAACCGGGTGAAGTGTCCAACGAGATGTTCTCGGGCCTGGACTGGTTCCCGACCTTGCTGGCTGCCGTGGGTGAGCCTGACGTAAAAAACAAACTGCTCAAAGGCTGGGCACCGACTTCGGGCGGTAACAACTTCAAGGTGCACCTGGACGGTTACAACCAGCTGCCTTACCTGACCGGCCAACAGCCTAAAAGCGAGCGCAAGGAGTTCTACTACTTCAACGACGACGGCGTGCTGGTGTCGATGCGCTTCGATAACTGGAAGGCGGTATTCTGCGAGCAGCGCGCACCTGGCGGCTTCAAAGTCTGGAGCGAACCGTTCGTATGCCTGCGCGTACCGAAAATCTTCAACCTGCGGATGGACCCGTACGAAAGGGCCGACATCGTTTCCGACCAATACTACGATTGGACCACCAAGAACGTTTACCTGACTGAAATGGCAGTCATGAAGTCGGCTGCGTTCCTGCAAACGTTCATCGATTACCCACCAAGCCAGAAACCGGCCAGCTTCAGCGTTGACCAGATCCGTGCTGCGGTAGATGCGAAAATTGCTGAAAAAATGAAAGCTGCACAGTAAGACCGCTTGACCGCCGCTCGCCTTCACCGGCGGGCGGCCTTATTTTCGACTTGGGACCGCATCGGCCCCTTCGCGAGCAAGCCCGCTCCCACAGGGGGCCGCGTTCCAAATGTGGGAGCGGGCTTGCTCGCGAAGGGGACGGCACAGTCACAGGTGTTCTTGAACCGGAACAAGGCAATCCGCAATGTCCTCACGTGTCGCCAGCAAGTCGTCGGCCATACCCGCCCCCCACGTCGCCTCCCCGGCGCTGTTGATCCCCGCCCTGCTGCTGTTCGTCTCCGGCGCCGCGGCGCTGGTGTACCAGGTGCTGTGGATCAAGCAGCTGTCGCTGGTGGTGGGCGTCGAGGTGTACGCCATCACCACCGGGATCAGCGCATTTTTCGCTGGCTTGGCCCTGGGTGGATTGCTGTTCGGCCGCTGGGCGGACCGCCTGCAGCAACCGGTGCTGCTGTACGCCGGGCTGGAAGTGCTGGTGGCGGTGCTGGGTGTCGGCGCGACCTTCGCCATGAGCGTCGCGGCCAGCCCTTTCGCCTGGCTGGAACAACACATCGGCCTGCTGGCCTGGGTGCTGCCGTTTGTGCTGGTGGGCGTTCCGGCGCTGCTGATGGGCGGTACGTTGCCGGTACTGGTTCGCTCCCTGGCCAGCGACCCGCAGCAGTTGGGCAAGGCCGGCGGCCACCTGTACGCGGCCAACACCGCCGGCGCCATCGCCGGCACGCTGCTCGCTGCGTTCGTGCTGATCGCCACCCTCGGCGTGCGCGGCAGTGCCCTGGCCGCCGCGATGCTCAACCTGCTGGCGGCCGCGGGCGCCCTGTGGTTCCAGCGCCATCGTTCGCCCGCCGTTGAGGCACCGGTCAAGCACCACGCCAACAAGGCGCCGGATCGCCTGGCCCTGTGGCTGTACTCGATTGCCGGTGGGGTGGCCCTGGGTTACGAAGTGGTCTGGTCGCAATCCATCGTGCAGTTCATGAGTACCCGCACCTACGCGTTTGCCGTGGTGTTGGCGACCTACCTCACCGGGCTGTTCCTGGGCAGCGCCCTGCTCGCCCGCCGGGTCGATCGCCTGCGCGATCCCTGGGGGGTGTTCGGCCTGCTGATCGCCGGTGCCGGCTTGATCGCCTTGCTGGAAATTGCCCTGCTGGGACGCTGGCTGGTGCTCGCGCAAAGCGTGGCCGAAGCCTGGGTGTTGTCATGGGGTGCCAGTGAATTGCTGGGCATGAGCGTACGCTTTGCGGTGGCCGCATTGAGCATCGTGTTCGTGCCGACCGTGCTGCTCGGCGCGGCGTTTCCCGTGGCCCTGCGCTTGAGCGTCGGGCGCGAGCATGTCGGGCGTAATGTCGGTGAGGTGGTAGCGTTCAATACCCTGGGCGGCATCGTCGGGGTGATGCTCTGCGGTTTTGTGCTGATCCCGCTGCTAGGGCTGGTACGAACCTTGGGATTGCTGGCGATCATCGCCGCCGGAATCGGCTACTTCGCGGTGCGCAAGGGTCATGGCGTGAAGAAAGGCCGGCGCCAGGGTGTGATCGCGGTCGGCCTGGTCTCGCTGGCGCTGGCGCTGCTGACTCCGGTGGACAAACTGGCCAGCCTGCTGCCCGGTGCGCGCAACGGTACCCTGGCGTTCTACGAGGAAGGACGCGGCGGCACCGTGGCCGTGGTCACCCAGGGCAAGGGCCAGCGGGCGTTCCAGCGTTTGTACATCCAGGGCGTGTCCAATACCGGCGATGCCATGCCTTCGCTGCGCTACATGCGGATTCAGGCGCTGTTGCCTCTGTTGATCCACAACGGCGAACCGCGTTCGGCGCTGGTGATCGGTTTCGGTACGGGCATCACGGCGGGTGCCCTCACCCGCTATCCGGGCCTGGAACACCGGGTGGTCGCCGAGCTGCTGCCTTCGGTGGTCAAGGCGGCGCCCTTGTTCAAGGGCAACTTCAATGCGGCTGCCGACCCGGGTGTCGACGTGCGCCTGCGCGACGGTCGCCAGGAACTGCTGCGCAACCCGCAGCCCTACGACCTGATCACCCTGGAACCGCCACCGCCCTCCGCTGCCGGCGTGGTCAACCTGTATTCCCGGGACTTCTATCAACTGGCCGCCAGTCGCCTGCAGAAACAGGGCCTCGTCGCCCAGTGGCTGCCGTTGCCGACGCAGAACATCGACGACTCGCGCTCGCTGGTACGCAGCTTTCTGGATGTCTTCCCCTACGCCACGCTGTGGACCAGCGAGTTCCACGAGATGCTGCTGGTGGGCTCGATGGAGCCGATCGAGCTGGATGCGGCGAAAATCAACCAGCGCTTCCAGCAGGACAACGTACGCAGCACCTTGCAGGACGTCGGTATCGGCTCGGCCGCCGCGCTACTCGCGACCTGGGTGACCGATCGCACCGGCCTGGAGCGCTTCGCCGCTGACGCCCCCGCGGTGACGGACGATCAGCCGCGCATCGAATACGCGCCGTGGGTGCGAGCCAAGGAAATCGGCCGGGTGCTTCCGGCGCTGCTGGATCTGCACGTTGCGCCGCCGCTGGTGAATGCCGATGCCGGGTTCAATGAGCGCATGAATGCTCATCGGCAACGCCTGATGCAGTTTTATCGGGCAAGCCTGCATGCCTATGACGGCGATCGGGATGCCTGGGCCAGGGATGTGCGCGAGGTGATGCGCGGGGATGGCGGGAATCCGTATTTCCGCTGGTTTGTCGGGGAATGACAGATCGCTATCGCGAGCAAGCCCGCTCCCACATTGGAATGCGTTCCCCTGTGGGAGCGGGCTTGCTCGCGAAGGAGCCACCCGCTTCACCACAACCATCATTTGACACACGCCGCCCTTCCGGCAAAGCTCCCTCGAGCCTCAACGCGCGCCTGACGGCAAACGCACCTGGACTACGGAAGTCGTAATGCCGACACATAAAAATAACGCAGCAAAGCCAAACCCTGATTCGCAACCGAACCTGATCAATCGTTACCTGTTCCCCGTCACCATCGGCATCCTGCTGCTGGCGGTCGCGGGCATCGGCTGGTTCCTGTTCAGCAGCCAACCGGCCCCCGTGCCCCCTGCGCCGGCTAGCGCGCCTGTCGCTCAACCCGCCAAGTCGCAACCGCAACCGCAAACTGTCGCGGTAGCGCCGGCGAAAATGGTCGACGAACAACAATGCCAGGGCTGCCACAGCGCCCAGGTCAAGGACTGGCAAGGTTCCCATCACCAATTGGCGATGCAGGAAGCCAACGCCGAGACCATGCTCGGCGACTTCAACAACGTCACTTTCAAAGCCGAAAACGAAACCACCCGGTTCTCGCGCAAGGACGACGGATTCTGGGTCAACACCCCCGGCATCGATGGCAAGAACACCGATTTCAAGGTCGCCTACACCTTCGGCATCGCGCCGTTGCAGCAGTACCTGATCGAAGTCGGCGAAGGTCGCTTGCAAGCCCTGGGCATCGCCTGGGATACCGAGAAACATCGCTGGTTTCATCTCTATCCGGGCCAGGGCGTGACCTTCAAGGACCCGCTGCACTGGAGCAAACCCAGCCAGAACGCCAACTTCATGTGCGTCGAGTGCCACACCACCGGTTACAAGCGCAATTTCGATGCCGCGAAAAACACCTTCGACGGCCAGTGGAACAGCCTCGGCGTCGGCTGCCAGGCCTGCCACGGTCCGGCTTCCAATCACCTGGAATGGACGGCGAAAAAGACCGACCTGATCCACGCAGGGTTCGCCGTCGACCTCAAGGACAAGAACGCCACCGTCGAAATCGAAACCTGCGCCCGCTGTCACTCGCGCCGCGCGCCGCTGGGCGATGGCTTCACCGTCGGCAAGCGCCTGATGGATGATTACCTGCCAAGCGCCCTGACCCGCGAGCTGTACGCCCTGGACGGCAAGATCAAGGACGAAGTGTTCGAGCACGGCTCCTTCGCCCAGAGCAAAATGTTCGACAAGGGGGTGCGTTGCAGCAACTGCCACAACCCCCACAGCAGCGAACTCAAGGCACCGGGTAACGGCGTCTGCCTGCAATGCCACAACACCGCCGGCAAGACACCGGTGGCAACCGTCGACGGCAAAGGCCTGCAAGCCAAGAACTACGACTCCATCGAACATACCCGCCACACCATGGGCCAGCCGGGTTCGCAGTGCGTGGATTGCCATATGCCCGGCAAGTTCTACATGGGCAATGACTTTCGGCATGACCACAGTTTCAGCATCCCCAACCCCGAGCGCGCGAAAAAACTCGGCACGCCGGACGCCTGCCTGACCTGCCACCAGGGCAAGGCCAGCGACAAGGTCACCGAGCAGTTCAAGCTCTGGAACACGGCCAACGCCAGCGCCTTGCAAGCCCCACGCTACGACGAAAGCCTGTGGCTGATTCGCAACGGCCAGCCCGGAGCCGCGCAAGCCTTGTACGAGCAACTGCAACGCAGCAACCTGCCGGCGATCCAACGGGCGACGCTGTTGACGGAGTTGCCGCTGTACCCCAGTGAGCAGGCGCTGAAACTGGCGACCAAGGACCTGGCCAACCCGGCACCGCAAGTGCGCGAAAGCGCCATCCGTGCCATTAGCGCATTCCTGCCGCCGCCAGAGCGTGCGCCACTGTTGACGCCCCTGCTGAGCGACCCGGTGAAGGCCGTGCGCATCGCGGCGGCCCGCGACTTGCTCAGCGTCGCCCGCAATGGCTTGGGCAGCGCCCAGGGCAACTGGGAGTCTGCCATCGGCGAATACGAAGCCGTGCAAAAGAGCCTGGCCGAACGCGCCGAAGCCAACCTCAACCTGGCCATGCTGTATCAGGCCAGCGGCCGCAGCGGCGAGGTCGAAGGCTTGTTGCGCACATCACTGCAGCGCGACCCGGACTTCTACCCGGCGCTGGTGACCCTGGTGCAGTGGCTGGAGGCCAATGGTCGCAGCCAGGAAGCCCAGGCGCTGATGGCGCAAAGCCTGAAGGAACACCCGGATGCGGCACTGCTGCAACACACCCAGGGCTTGTCACTGGTGCGCGCCGGCAAAGCCGAACAGGCCATGCCGTTCCTGCGCAAGGCCGCACAACTGGAGCCGCAGAGTGCGCAGTACGGCTACGTGCTGGCCGTGGCCCTGCATGACAGCGGCAAGGTCGATGCGGCGTGTGAGGAGCTGGAACGGCTGTTGAAAGTGCAGCCTGCCAACCGTAATGCCCGGCTGTCGTTGATCCAGTACTACCTGGATAACGGCCAGGAACCCAAGGCCCAGGTGTTGTTGCAGGGCTGGAAGAAAATGAACATGGGAGATCCGGCGCTGAAGTGATTGGTGGCTGATCCCAAGGCCCCTTCGCGAGCAAGCCCGCTCCCACATTGGATCTGTTCGGGTCACAGATTTTGTGAACTCTGAAGATCAAATGTGGGAGCGGGCTTGCTCGCGAAAACGTCAGCCCTGCCAATGAACAACTTGACTCACCGCCGCCACTTCACGACGCGGCAGAACCGTGGCGCTCTCGGTTTTTTTCGCGAGCAAGCTCGCTCCTGCAGAGGCATATGACTATTAACCGATGCTAATCTTCGTAACAGATTCAGCCATATGTGAAAAAACCATATCAGAGAAATACCCCGCGCATTCACGTCATGCTGGTTCTGATCCGCATAAATGAAATATTCCTGAGCCTGTTTTGTTTTCGCCACGGTTTCTACAGTGCATGGCATTGCAACCGTGGAAGCATTGATCATGAGCACAACAACTATCGGACAGGCTTATAACTACAAGGTGGTCCGCCAATTCATCGTGGCCACCGTGGTCTGGGGCGTCGTGGGGATGGCGATGGGCGTGTGGATCGCCTCGCAACTGGTGTGGCCGCAGATGAACCTGGACTTGCCCTGGACCACATTCGGGCGCTTGCGTCCGTTGCACACCAGCCTGGTGATTTTCGGTTTCGCCGGCAGCGCGCAATTCGCCGCCAGCTATTACGCCGTGCAGCGTACCTGCCAGGTGCGGCTGTTCTCGGACAAACTCGCCGCCTTCACGTTCTGGGGCTGGCAATCGGTGATTGTGGTGATGCTCATCACCTTGCCGCTGGGCTACACCACCACCAAGGAATACGCCGAGATCGAATTCTCCGGCGCGGTGTGGATGACCCTGGTCTGGGTCGCCTACGCCATCGTGTTCTTCACCACTGTGGTGCAGCGCAAGACCCGGCACATCTACGTCGGCAACTGGTTCTTCGGCGCGTTCATCGTGGTGATTGCGATGCTGCACGTGGTCAATCACCTGTCGATCCCGGTGGACTGGTTCAAGTCCTACCCGGTGTATTCGGGGGCCACCGACGCCATGGTCCAGTGGTGGTACGGGCACAACGCCGTAGGCTTTTTCCTCACCACCGGCTTCCTCGGGATGATGTATTACTTCGTGCCCAAGCAAGTGGGCCGGCCGGTGTATTCGTATCGTCTGTCGATCGTGCATTTCTGGGCGCTGATCACCCTGTACATCTGGGCCGGCCCTCACCATCTGCACTACACCGCGCTGCCGGACTGGGCGCAGTCGCTGGGCATGGCCATGTCGCTGATCCTGCTGGCACCCAGCTGGGGCGGGATGATCAACGGCATGATGACCCTCTCGGGGGCCTGGCATAAGTTGCGCAACGACCCGATCCTGCGTTTCCTGGTGCTGTCCCTGGCCTTCTACGGCATGTCGACCTTCGAAGGGCCGATGATGGCGATCAAGACGGTCAACGCCCTCTCCCACTACACCGACTGGACCATCGGCCACGTGCACGCCGGTGCCCTCGGCTGGGTGGCGATGATCACCTTCGGCGCGACCTACCACATGGTGCCGAAAGTCTTCGGCCGCGCGCAGATGTTCAGCACACCGCTGATCAACCTGCACTTCTGGCTGGCGACCATCGGCACCGTGCTGTACATCGCCTCGATGTGGGTCAACGGCATCACCCAGGGCCTGATGTGGCGCGCGATCAACGACGACGGCACGCTGACCTATTCCTTCGTCGAGGCCTTGCAGGCCAGCCACCCGGGGTTCGTGGTGCGTTTTGCCGGGGGTGTGCTGTTCCTCACCGGCATGCTGGTGATGGCATACAACCTGTGGCGCACGGTGCGGGTGGCCGGCGTGGCGTTGGCTGAACGTGAGGCGCAGATAGCCTGATGGCCGAGATCCTGTTGAATATCCTGGGGGTAGTGTTTGGGTGGGTCGCCATCGAATACTGCCTGCGCCATCAGACGGCTGAAAGCCTGGACGATGCCAGTTTGATTCCGTTTGCCGATGATCCGGAGGTTGCGCGGCGGGTGGAAGCCGCGACGGGCAAGACCATCAATGCGGTGGCGCCGCAAGAGCCTCGAAAGGGTTGGGGTAATCTGGAGGTTTGAGGTGAAGCTGAGGACGCCATCGCTGGCAAGCCAGCTCCTATAGGGACTGTACAACCCGTGTGGGAGCTGGCTAGCCAGCCATCGCGGTCTTGGATCAACCGCGTTCGCGGGGAATCAGGCTCTGCAACTGCTGGGCGAGGAAATTCCCGTCGAAGGCAAAGGTATCGGGGTCTTTCAAGCCATTGGTCTTGCGCCACTGCCAGCTCGTGGACGGCGGCAGGCACACCAGCGATACGCTGCCATAACGCGCCGCGGTAAACCCCATCACCGCCAGTGAAATCTGACCGCCGACACCCATCACGTCGGGCACGAACTCCACCGGTTTGCCGGCGATCAGGATGCTCAGCTTTTCAGTCTTGAAGGTGGAGCTCTCCACCGGCACGCTCGGCCCCGACGCGACATACGCCTCGCGGCTGACCTCCAGCAAATGGGGCGCCTTGACCGGCTCCAGCCATTGCTGGATCTGGTCGAACAGCTCACCAATGCGCGCCGCCCACTCGCTCGATTGCGTCTCGAACAGCTGCTTCTTGTGCGCTTCGCTTTCTGCGTAGTGGCGAAGCATCTCACCCAGTTGCTGTACATCGTCCATTGCGGTGTTCCTATGGTTGGAGCAGTGCTGCGGACATTGAGCATGGCAGATGCGCGCCACCGACGTACGACTAAACGTACGAGCGGTGGCGTTTACCCCTGGCGAGCGATCAATCGGCTCCGGGCATGCGGCGCAGGCGCGCCATGCTCAAGGTATCGACGAAGGCACCGTCACGCACCGCATAGTCGCGAAACAGGCCTTCGTTTTCGAAACCGAACTTGCGGTACAGGCCGATGGCGGCTTCGTTGTCGGCATACACGCTCAGCTCGACCCGCCGCAGGTTCATCCAGTTGTCCGCGATATCCAGCGCCGCCGCCAACAGTGTCGAACCCACGCCCTTGCCCTGCCACGCAGGGGCTACGCCCATGCCAAAGTTGCCGACATGGCTGCGACGGATACGGGAAAATTGTTCCAGGGTGATGCTGCCGATAACCGTCCCTTGGTGCACGGCCACCAGTTGAAAGACACGCTCGTTGTCCGTCGCCAGGCGTCTGTGCCAGGTTTCGGAGGACGGAAACGGCATTTGCAGCGTTTGACGAGCGACGAGCGGTTCGCGGTAAAGCTCGGTGATGCCTTCAACGTGGGAATCGTTGAGGCGTTCGAGGGTGATGACAGCGTCGGTGGCGGTCATGGGTGATTCATCCTTGAGACAGTCATGGCCAGTTACTCTATACCGCTTTGCACTGGGCGGGAATATAAGAAGAGTACGCCAATTAGCAGTGTTGTAGCGGCAAAAAATCCGTGGTGGTATTCGTAGATTCATTTTTAAAACAAACAACCTTTGCTTATTGCGAATCTCCTCAAGAGACCAGAGCTCGTTACAAATGTATTAATTTACTACTTGCACGAGTACCAGACAGCTGGATACTGAACCGTGCACCCACGTTATATTTTGCTTTATTGTTTTGATACCCCCTAACCAAGGAAAGGTTATGTTCAAACAATTAGATATTGGCCCCATTGTCATTACTCCCGATACAGAACAGGATTATTCAATCGATGGGTTTGGCGGTGGATATGGACCTCCACCCGTACCTGGATGGACAGCAAGTGTCCATGGAGAAATTATAAGAAGAACTGACAAACTACTCTTTGAGGGAAGCCAGGCAGCAAAAAATGAATATGAGGCAAGCGCAAACTCAACGATCCAAAAAAGTGTGGCGGAGCTTTCCGCAATTGCCGCTGAGGCGGCCATCAAGGATTCAACACCCAGTGGAAAACTGGCATTACAAATAACAGCAATCAAGGCGCTTATTGCGCACAAGGCAAGAGATTACCAAGCCCAACTGGCTGTCGCCCAATCGTACGACGGAGCGGATCCGACGACTGGATTCAGGATGCGCCCTGGAAATTGGCCACCCATCGAATACTACATATTCGCGCAGGACTGGATTAAATCCTACAAGGCGGCATTGAGCGCTCGCCTATTGAATTCGGAAGCGAAAATCCTCAATGACCGTCTAACCGATATCGTTGCCGAATTGATGGCCGTTGAAGAGGCAGAACGGGCACGTCTCATTGCTGAGGCCGAAGCTCAGCGCCTGGCGGCCGAAGCGGCGGAACAGGCTCGTCTCGTTGCTGAGGCCGAAGCACAGCGCCTGGCGGCCGAAGCAGCGGAACAGGCTCGACTCGCTGCTGAAGCAGAGGCGCAAAGACTCGCTGCCGAAGCTGCTGAACAGGCGCGAATTGCCGCACTGGCGGAAGCCAAGCGCATCGCTGAAGAACAAGCGCGGATTGCCGCTGAGGCAGAGGCTCAGCGGTTGGCAGCAGAACAGGCCCGTCAGCTAGAGGAGGCTATCCGTAGCGCCAATACGTTCCATGCATCTGGGCCACTTTCATCCACAGGCCCGGTTGTATTGACTTCGGCGGGAAACATAGCGGCCATAGAGACGGCACTTACCCTGCAGGCGGCCATCCGTTCCGCCATTGCTGCGTTGACCAGTTTTGTGGCCAGCACCGCTGCGGGTCTATTTGTTGGCGTTTCTGCATTGATCTATTCGCCCAAGCTGGCGAATGGGGAACTGCCCGGGCGTTACGCATTGAGTATTCCCCTCGCAGATCTGGCGCCTGATCAAGGGCAAGATCTGTCAGCAATTGCCGCCGCTGGTGGTAGCGTTGTTTTGCCCGTTCGTATCAGTTCGAAATCAACGGCGGAGGATCTGTCAGAAGTATTTGTCGCCTTGACCGATGGCGTGAGCGTTCCGGCAAACGTGCGGGTCGTGACTGCTACTTTTAACTCTGAGCAGAATGTCTACAGCGTCCAGACTACAGACACGCCACCGAGAACCTTGACGTGGACTCCCATCGTCAATCCAGGAAACAGCTCAACCACTTCGCCTGCTGAGTTGCCTGCTCCACCGGTTTACACTGGTGCATCGGTTACGCCTGTTGAGGGGAGGATTGACACCTTTCCAGCGGTTGCGGAAGCTGGCTTTGATGACTTCATCACCGTATTCCCGGCAGACTCGGGTCTACCACCGATTTATGTTGTGTTCAGGGATCCGCGGGAGGATGCAGGGGTTGCAACGGGTACTGGGCAAAACGTGTCGGGTGTGTGGTTAGAAACATCGTCGCAAGGTGAAGGAGTGCCAATTCCGACGCACATTGCCGATCAGTTGAGAGGTAGAGAATTCAGGAACTTCAGATCGTTTCGAGAACAGCTTTGGAAAACGGTGGCAAATGACCCGGAGCTAACGAAACAATTCCGGAGCAACAACATTTTCGAGATGAAGAGCGGTCGCGCACCGTTCGTTAAAAAAGGAGATAGAGTCGGAGGGCAAGTCAAATTTGAGCTTCATCATGTAACATACCTATCGAAAGAAGGAAAGGTTTTCGACGTCGATAACATTCGCATAGTCACTCCGAAGCTACACGGCCAGATACATAATGAGAAGAAATCAATATGAGCATTAGAAAATTTGAAGAGCACACAGAAGCAGAGTTTCTGCTGTTTGTTAAAATGATCTGTGAATCGACCTACAAAACGGAAAAAGAACAAGTGGCCGCGGTTTTGGAGTTCGAAGCTATCGCAGAGCATCCAGATGGGTCTGACTTGATTTACTACGCCGCATCCGATGAAGAATCCACCCCGGAAGCTATTGTGGCTAAAGTAAAAGAATGGCGAGCCGCCAATGGCAAACCTGGCTTCAAAACGTCCTAGTCAAAACCTGCCAAGCCCAGTCCCCAGGAAAAATCCCGGCGACTGGGTTATTCGCCTTGTCTAACCTTCGAACCACTCCCGCCGCTCTTCGAAGGTATTCTGGATCAACTCGACAATCGTCTGCACCTGCACCTCACCCAGGGACTCGGCATTCACCGCCATCCACACCTGGCGCTGCATCGGCTGGCCGAACAACCCCGGCAAACCGATCAAGCCACGATCAAAGTGACTCATGTAGCCGGGCAACAGGCCGATGCAGGCGCTGCAACGGACCATCTCCAGCATCAATTCGTAGGAATGCGACTGCACGACCCCGGCCAGGCGCTGGTCGACCAGGTCGTTCCATGGCCGAAAACTGTCGATCTGCCGATCGTGCTGCCATTGCACCAGCATGAAGTCGGCGAGGTCATCGAGGCCTTCCGGCCGCGCGGCGACCCGGGAATAACGCTTGGCGATGTGCGGCACGTAGTCGAGTCGCGCCAGGCAGCGCGGTTCGCTGACGGCGAAACTCGGTCCCGGCATCGGCGAATCGGGCCCCGCCAGCCACACCACGACATCGGCACTGACGGCCTGCAGGGACAATTCGCTGTCGAGGCTGATGATGTCCAGGCGCGCACTGGCATTGCGTCGCAGCAAAGCCACCAGGTCGCGGCCGAGGATGTCGTGCAGGATGGTCTCGGCGACGGCCAGGCGCACCCGGGGTTGTTCGATCACCGGCAAGTCGCGTTCGTGCGCCAGCGCGGTCAGCTGCCTGTGCAGTTGCAGGCCGTCACGGCTGAGCACCAGGCCGTTCTCCGAAGCGCTGAACAGCGAACACTGCAACTGCCTTTCAAGCTGCGTCAATTGCTGGCGCAACCGGGTCGCCTTGATGTTGAGGCGGCGAGCCGCCTGCATGAAGCAGCCGCAGCGGGCGGTGACGCTGAAGCACTGCGCCAGCAGCGGATCGATCTGCGCCGCACGGGTGCGCCAGGACGTGGATTTATCGAAGGCTGCGCGATATTGCGCTACAGGCAGCGAACTGCGGGTTTCCATGAATGACATCGATGACTCCCTGTCGGTCTTTCACCGGGAGCTCCATCTTGCACATCGTGCATGAAAGACGTGTGACAGGCGCTCAGGCGCTGGGTGTCTGGCGAAAACTCACGGCCAGTCGATTCCAGCTGTTGATGGTGGTGACGGCAATGGTCAAATCGACCAGTTCAGCTTCGCTGAATTGCGCCCGGGCCTGCTCGTAGACTTCATCCGGCACATGGTTCTGCGACAGCAGCGTCACCGCCTCGGTCCAGGCCAGGGCCGCGCGCTCGCGCGGATTGAAGAAGTTGCTGTCGCGCCAGACCACAATCGAATACAGGCGGCGATCGGTCTCGCCCATGCGCCGGGCGTCCACCGAGTGCATGTCGGTGCAGAACGCACAGCCGTTGAGCTGCGAGGCACGGATCTTGACCAGGTGCAGCAGCGCCATCTCGATGCTCAGGCTACTGGTCAGGGCTTCCATGGCGATCATCGCTTTCATTGCCTTGGGCGAGGCGCTGTAGTAATCCAGGCGGGGCTTCATGGCGCGATCTCAGGTAGCGACGATGTGCCCCCAAGGTAGTCGTTGATAACGCGGCGTTACAGATCCAATTGGGCGAATTTTCCGTGGACCACCGGGCTGCAGACCAATTGGCGGTTTTTCCTGCACGCAACTTATGTATAAACACAAGTTGCGGTTAATCTGGCGCGATGCACACGCGCCTCAACAGCCCAGGAGCCTTGCCGGTATGGAACTACACGTCGTCATTAACGGCCGCAAGGACCTGGCGGGCCAGTTGTACAAGCAACTGCGCAGCGCTATCGAATCAGGCCGCCTGGCAGCCGGTTCGCAACTGCCGCCAAGCCGGCTGCTGGCCGAGCAACTGGGCATTTCACGCAAGACCATTTCCGATACCTATGCCCAGCTGACCTATGAAAACTTCCTCACCGGGGTGATCGGCAAAGGCACCTACGTCAACGCCCGGGCCACGAAAGTCGAGCGCAAGCAGAGCCCTGACGAGCTCGCCGGCTTTGAGGTGATCGAGTCCTGGCGCAAACTTCCGGTATTTCTGCGCCACCCGACGCTGGAAGGCTCGCTGCGTTACGACTTCATTGGCGGCGCCACCAGCAAGGGCCAGTTCCCCCAGGACGACTGGCGCCGCTGCACGTCCCATGCGTTGCGCCAGATTGCCGGGTCCAAGGGTTTCTACAGTCTGCCTGAAGGCCTGCCGGCCCTGCGTAATGCCATCGCGCAACACATCGCCTTTTCTCGCGGGGTCAATTGCCGGGATGAGGACGTGGTGGTGTGCAACGGTGCGCAACAGGCGCTGGACCTGATTTCCCGGGTGCTGACCCGCCCTGGCAGCATCGTGGCCATGGAAGACCCCGGTTATCCACCGGCGCGCCTGCTGTTCGGCACCCACGGCGCCACGGTGATGGGCGTACCGGTGGACGCCGAAGGCATTGTGGTGGAGCAAATCCCCCGCGGAACGCGGCTGATCTACGTCACCCCGTCCCACCAGTTCCCCTTGGGCATGCCCATGAGCCAGGAGCGGCGAATCGCCTTGCTGGCCAAGGCCCATGAACTGGGCGCGATCATCATCGAGGACGACTACGACAGCGAATTCCGCTACGAAGGCCGCCCCACGGACTCGCTGCAAAGCATGGATGAACGCGGGATCGTCGCCTATGTCGGGACCTTCTCGAAAACCCTGCTGCCGGAGCTGCGCCTGGGGTACGCGATCCTGCCGCCGGCGATTCTCGAGGCGGTGGTGCGCGCCAAACAGCTCACCGACCTGCACACCTCCACCCTGCCCCAATGGGCACTGGCAAAATTCATCGCCGAAGGCTGCCTGCTCAAGCACATTCGTCGCTGCCACACGATCTACGCGGGCCGGCGCGAACGGATCCTGGCGCGCATGGCCGGCGATCTCTCACCCTGGCTCGAGGCGGTGCCGACCACGGCGGGTTTTCACATGGTGGTGCTGTGCAAGGTGCCAGTGGATGTGGCACTGGTGATCGAGCTGGCGAAAAAAGTTGAAGTCGGGCTCTATGCCATCGACAGCTTTTTCTATCAGCAAGCGCCCCAGGCCGGGTTTTTCCTCGGTTTCGGCGCTATCGAGACCCTGGACATTGACATCGCCCTGGATCGTTTTCGGGACATTTTGCAGCAGGTTGCCTGACGGATTGGTCTGCGGCTTTATTAAGCGATTGGCTATTGGTGGTCCGGAGGTGCAGGCCTATCCTGCATAGGCGTTATCCCTCAATGAGCAGGATTCGTCCGGCCTGATTCAGGAGTGTGTGCCAATGTCCTACAACGTGATCAATACCGTAAAGGTGCAGGCCGTCGCCGGCCGCTCGGATGAACTGGGTCAGCAATTGCAAAAAATTGTCGATACCCTGCGCGAACTACCGGGCTGTGAATCCTATATGGTCGACCGCTGCCCTGAGGACAGTAACCGTTGGACCGTCAGCGCCCACTGGCAATCGGAAACGGCCATGCAATCGCATTTCAACAGTCCCCAGGTGCAAGGCTTCATCGACCTGATCGATTGCCAGTTGGCCAACGCCGTCGACTTCAACAGCTTTCCGATCAGATAAACACGGTTAAGATCGCAGTCCCTTGTCGCGCTTGCAGAGTATGGGTACCTCTGCAAACGTGGTCGGGGACTGCGATCTTTTTCGTTCAATCGCCGCACATTGGTCCCCTGGCCTTCCCGAAAATTGGCTGTTTGTTTGTCCCCACCGACGCCATAGATTGGTCCCTGACGACTAACCACTGCAGGTGATCAACCATGAACGTTTTGCGCTTCTCTCTCGCTGCCCTTGCCTTGACCGTTTGCACCTCGGCGTTTGCCCATGAGGCCGGTGATCCTTCAGAAAAGGTCACGGTGTTGCAGGACCAGATGCTGAAAAACGCCCCAGGCAAAAAGGCTTTGATGATCGAGGTCGACTATAAGCCAGGCCAAGCGTCGATCGCCCACAAACATGACGGCACGGCCATGGCCTATGTGCTTTCGGGATCGATCACTTCTCAGGTGAAGGGCGAAAAAGAGATCACGTACAAGGCCGGTGAGTATTGGTACGAACCCGCTGGCTCGGAACATCTGGTCTCGAAAAACGCCAGCGCAACCCAACCTGCAAAACTGTTGGTGTTCATGGTGTTGTCGCCGGACGAAAAAGTCCTGGTCCCCTTGAAAGACTGATCGCTGAACGAACAGCCATAAATAAAAAGGCTTTAATCTGCGATTGGGGTCTTTTTATTTCCCAGGGCACTTAACCGCACTTCTTTAAACCAAATAAAACTATTGATCACCGGATAATAGCGGATATTGGCTATTTCATTCAGTGACTCCCGGTTTAGTCTGAAGTCACTGCCGGCCACGCCCGGCAACTTAACTTTCCGACTGATGTTGTTTCAGTGGAGAAACACCATGAAACTTGCACTTGTCAGTACGTTGACAATAACGGCCCTGTTAACCGGCTGCTCGATTCCCACGGCACCTTCCGCGGTCTCTTCGCTGGACGGCATCTTCACCGCCCCCGTAGGTCGCAGTAGCGCCTCCAGCATTCCCAACGGCCATGACGTTTCCCTGGGCGTGGTCTACAGCCGCAATACCCAGGCCAATCGCGCCTACCTGCAGGAGTACCAGGCCAATGCCGGCACCGGCTTCGGCCAGAGCCTGCTGGTTCAACCGATTCACGATGCCTATGTCGCCACGTCCAAGCCCGACCTGGCGGTGGACTGGGTCAAGGCCTCGCTGCAACGGCAGTTCGGTTCGGTCACGGTGTATCCGGACATGCAGAGCCTCAAGGCGGCGAAACCGGACGTGGTCGCCATCGTCGACAGCCGCAGCCAGTTGATCACCTCGCGCAGTTCGGACGTCGAGGCCAATGTCAGTGCCGACTTCTACGATCGCAACTTCAACTATATCGGCACTGCAAGAGGCCATGACGCCGTAGCACTGAGCCCGGTGTGGGCCGACTATAAACGCAGTGAAGAGATCGTTGCCGATATTAATGAACAGCAGAATGTGCAAGTAAGGGCACTGCAGAAGTTTGACCAATCGCTCAGTAATTTATTGACCAGGCCGACAGATAAAGTGTCGATGGTTGATAATAAACAAGGTCATAAGTTGTATTAAAAGATAGGGCCTCTTCGCGGGCAAGCCCGCTCCTACAGGTTAGCCGAGTAACCCTGTAGGAGCGGGCTTGCCCGCGAAGGGGCCAGAATTGACGCTATAAAAACCTGGGCGAAAAAAAGCCCCGCATCTCTCAATGCGGGGCTTTTTCAATCAACGCCTGATCAGGCCGCCGGCTCAAGCACTTCGCTGGCAGGTGCAGGGGTAGTCACCACCGCTTGCCCGCTCAAAGCCAAATCCAGCAGTTCGCGGTTGGCCACCGCGTACATGGCGTAGTCCGTGCCGCTGGCGGCACGGATTTCCACCAGCATCGCGCGCCAGCGTTCGATCATGCTGCCGTGCTGTGCCATCCACAGCGACAGGCGTGTTTCCACGTCCTGGGTGCCGTCGCCCTGTTGCAGGACCGAGATGGTGATCGCACGTTGCTGCCAGTCGACGTCATCGCGGAACGCTTCACGGGCCAGGGCCTGCCAATTGTTTTCAACCGGCAAGGCACTGATCTGTTGCAGGTACCAAGTGATGTCCAGCGCGCTGCCCACGGCGAAGTAGGCCTTGGCCACGTCCGCAGGGTTCTGGCCGGTCACGTCGGAGGCCTCGATGATCGGCAGCAGGGTGTACAGGTGCGAAGTACCCGCCACCATGCGCGCCAGCAACTCCGGTACACCGGCTTCGACGTATGCCTGGTAGCGCGACTGCCAGTTCTCGCGGATCTCGCCACTGAGCAGTTCGTCGAGCTTGAGGCCCAACTCCTTCAGGTGCGGACCGAAGTGCGCGACGTCACGGGCAGCGTTCTGCTCGTTGCGACGGGCACGCAGGAACCAGCGCGTGGCGCGACGGCCCAGGCGCATCAGCTCGTCCATCAGCTCCAGTTGCACGTCGGCGGACACCTGGTAGTCCAGGTTTTCAATCTGACGGAACCAGTGCGGGAGATGGAAAATGTCACGCACGATCACGTAGGCACCGGCCACGTTCGCCGGGCTCATGCCGGTCGACTCTTTGAGTCGCTGAACGAAGGTGATGCCCATGTGGTTCACCAGATCGTTGGCGATCTGGGTGCTGACGATTTCGCGCTTCAGACGGTGACGACGCATCGCTGCGGAGAACTTGCTCACCAGGGTTGGCGGGAAAGCGGTTTCCATGTCGCGGGTCAGGTAGTCGTCATCCGGCACCAGGGAGCCCAGCAGCTGCTCCTTGAGGTCGATCTTGCTGTAGGAGATCAGCACCGACAACTCGGCACGGGTCAGGCCATGGCCTTCAGCGATGCGCTCGTTGATCGCTTCTTCGTTCGGCAGGAACTCGATGGCGCGATCCAGCTTGCCGCGACCTTCCAGATCGTTCATCAGGCGCTTGTACTCGGCAATCCGCGGCAAGGCGCGACGGGCCGCCAGGGACAGGGCCTGGGTCTGCTTGTAGTTGTTGCCCAAGACCAGGCCACCGACTTCGTCGGTCATGCTCGCCAGCAACTGGTTACGCTGCTTGTCGGTCATGTCGCCGGCCTGAACCACTTCGTTCAGCAGGATCTTGATGTTTACTTCGTGGTCGGAGCAGTCCACGCCACCGGCGTTGTCGATGAAGTCGGTGTTGGAACCGCCGCCATTGAGACCGAACTCGACACGCCCCAGTTGGGTCATGCCCAGGTTACCGCCCTCGCCCACCACTTTGCAGCGCAGTTCGTTGCCGTTCACGCGCAGCGCATCGTTGGCCTTGTCGCCGACATCGGCGTGGCTTTCGCTGCTGGCCTTGACGTAGGTACCGATACCGCCGTTCCACAACAGGTCCACCGGTGCCTTGAGCAAGGCATTGAGCAGTTCGGTCGGGGTCAGCTTGTCGGCCTGGATGTCAAAGCGTTCCTGCATCTGCGGGGAAATCGCGATGCTCTTGGCGCTACGGGAGAAGATGCCGCCGCCTTCGGACATGATGCTGGTGTCGTAATCCGACCAGGCCGAACGCGGCAGGTCGAACAGTCGCTGACGCTCGGCGAAGCTGGTCGCCGGATTCGGGTTCGGGTCGATGAAGATGTGCAGGTGGTTGAATGCCGCGACCAGTTGCAGTTTGTCGGACATCAGCAAGCCGTTACCGAACACGTCACCGGCCATGTCGCCGACGCCCACCACAGTGATGCTGTCTTCCTGGACATTGATGCCGCGCTCGCGGAAGTGGCGTTGTACGCCGACCCACGCGCCCTTGGCGGTGATGCCCATTTTCTTGTGGTCGTAACCGGCCGAACCACCGGAGGCGAACGCGTCACCCAGCCAGAAGCCGTAGTCGATGGCGATGCCGTTGGCGATGTCGGAGAAGGTCGCGGTGCCCTTGTCCGCGGCGACGACCAGGTACGGGTCATCGTTGTCATGGCGCACGACGTTGGTCGGCGGCACCAGGGCGCCGTCCTTCAGGTTGTCGGTAATGTCCAACAGGCCCGAAATGAAGATGCGGTAGCAGGCGATGCCCTCGGCCGCGATCTCGTCACGGCTGCCGCCCAGTGGCAGGCGACGCGGCAGGAAGCCGCCCTTCGCACCCACCGGCACGATCACCGAGTTCTTCACTTGCTGGGCTTTTACCAGGCCCAGGACTTCGGTTCGGAAGTCTTCTTCACGGTCGGACCAGCGCAGGCCGCCACGGGCGACGTTGCCGAAGCGCAGGTGCACGCCTTCGACCCGTGGCGAGTAGACGAATATCTCGAACTTCGGCACCGGTTTTGGCAGTTCAGGGATCAAGTGCGGGTTGAACTTGAAGCTGAAGTACGACTTGTTATGGCCGTTGGCGTCGGTCTGGTAGAAGTTGGTGCGCAGGGTGGCCTTGATCAGGTCCAGGTAGCGACGCAGGATGCGGTCTTCGTTGAGCACCTGGACGTCGTCCAGCGCGGTCAGGATCGCATGTTCCAGACGCTGCTCGAGATCGTCGCTGCTCAGCTTGCGCGCCAGGTAGAAACGGGTCTTGAACAACCGGGTCAGTTCGCGAGCGATGTCGGTGTGGTTGTTCAGGGTGCTGGCGATGTAGCCCAGGTCGAAGCCCAGGCGGATCTGCTTGAGGTAACGGGCGTAGGCACGCAGCAGCGCCACGTCACGCCAAGGCAGGCCGGCGGTCAGGACCAGGCGGTTGAACGCATCGTTCTCGGCATCGCCGCGCACGATATGGACGAACGCGTCCTGCAGGGTGTCGTTGAGTTGCTGGATATCCAGGTCCAGGCCTTCGGCTGCGGTGAAGGCGAAGTCGTGGATCCAGAACTCGCGGCCATTGGTGTGACGCAGGCGGTACGGGAATTCACCCAGCACGCGCAGGCCGAGGTTTTCCAGGATCGGCAGGACGTCGGACAAGGCCAACGGGGTGTCGGCGTGGTACAGCTTGCAATGCAGCTCGCGCTGGCCGACCTGGCCCAGCGGCTGGTAGAAGCTCATCACCAGCGGGTTCTTGTCGTTGAGGCTCAGCAGGTGCTGCATGTCGACCACAGCCGAATGCGCGGCGAAACGCTCGCGGTAGCCGGCCGGGAAGCCTTTCGGGAAGTCGGCCAGCACGTTGGTGCCCTGGGCCTCGCCGAAGCTTTCGACGGTCAGCGCCGAGTAATCGTCCTGCCAGCTGCGGCAGGCCTGGATCACTTCGTTTTCCAGCTGCTGCGGGTCGATGTCGATGCGGTTTTTCGGGTCGACGCGCAGGATCAGCTGCACACGGGCCAGCACGGACTCGGAGAAGAAGGTCCAGAACTCGCAATCCGAGGCTTTCAGGCGATCCATCAGCACTTGCTGGATCTTCTGCCGTACTTCGGTGGAGTAGATATCACGCGGCACGTAGGCCAGGCAGTAGCAGAAACGACCGTACGGGTCCTTGCGCAGGAACACGCGGATCTTGTTGCGCTCCTGGATCTGCACGATTGACATCACGGTGCTGAACAGCTCGTCCACCGGCGTCTGGAACAGGTCGTCGCGCGGCAGCACTTCGAGCACCTGGGCCAGTTCCTTGCCCAGGTGAGCCTTGGCCTGGAAGCCGGAACGGCGTTCGATTTCCGCGACCTTGCGGCGGATGTACGGGATGACCCGCACGCTCTCGCCATACACCGAGGAGGTGTACAGGCCCATGAAACGGCATTCCTTGATGACCTTGCCGTTGGCGTCGATTTCACGGATCGACACGTAGTCCGGGTAAGCCGGACGGTGTACACGGCTTGGGTGCGCTGCCTTGGCGAACGACAGCAGGGTCGGTTCGCGCAGGTAGTTGACGGCGTAGTCTTCGATGCGCAGGTCATCGTAGCTCAGGCCGGCGCGCAGCAGTTTGGTCAGGCCGAGGAAGGAGTCCTTGTCATAGACGATGTGACCGCCATCGGCTTCATCGCTGACCACGAACTCTTCGTAGCCGAGGAAGGTGAAGTGGTTGCCCACCAGCCATTCCAGGAAACTCTTGATTTCGCTCTTTTCGTCGGCATCGACGCCGAACTGGCTGTTGTCCAGGTTGGTGAGGATTTCCTGGACCTTGGCTTTCATCGGCTCGAAATCGCCCACCGCCACGCGCACTTCAGCGAGCACCTGCTCCAGCTCTTTGGCCAGCACGTTCAGTTCGGCGTTGTTGGCGCAACGGTCGATTTCCAGGTACATCAACGACTCTTGCAGCACGTCGTCGCCCTGGGTGCCTTTTGGCAGGATTTCCAGCAGCTCGCCCTTGCTGCCACGACGCACGCTCAGCACGGTGGTCTGCAGGGTGTGGATGCTGTAGCCGCGACGGTTCAGCTCGGTGCGCACCGAGTCCACCAGGAATGGCAGGTCGTGGTGCAGCACTTCGACCGCGGTGTGGGTCGACTGCCAGCCGTGGCGTTCGTAATCGGGGTTGTAGACGCGCACTTGCGGTTGCGCGTGATCGAAGCGCTCAAGCAGGCGCCACGCAGAAAGAGTACAGCCAGCGAGGTCAGACAACCGACGTTGGGTCAGTTCATCCAGGGAAATGATGCCGAAGAATTGTTCAGCGAACAGCGCCACTTGTGGCAGTGCCTGTTCACTGATGTGCTGCGCCAGTGCCGCTTGCAGTTGGTGCTGGAAGTCGGCTTTGCTGGCTGCGGTGAAGAACGCCATCTGTGGTACTCCGCTTGGGCTTGTTATTGATGAAAGCGTCGCGCGTAACACCCCTGTTCGGGGCTATGTTTCAAAGCTATCCGTCACCCTGCTCCTGATTCTCGGGCAGAGGAAACAGGGCGACAGGAGGGTGAAGCTAAACGAGACACTCGGGTCACATTCACCTTCCGCGAATGGGCATCTGCAAAAGCGACTGGGCTGCGTGCAGCGCAATGCCTTTACGGGTGCTCATCCGTTGCGCAGCTTAACGAGTGCGGCAAGACCCATGCTTGCGGTGCTGCGACATATTCGGTCAACGGTACGCTGCTCTGCAGGCGCGCCTTGAACAACACTAGCAGCCGAAGGCGATTTCGGGGCTGATTGCACAGTTTTTGCGGGACAACCGTACCAGAACGGCAGGTCGGGACGCGCCCTCCCCGGCCCAACCAGAAATTGACAACATCCATGATCGCCGAACCGACCATGGACGCTAATGCTGCTCATTGAAGGAACCTCGACCGATTCAGTCGATCAAGTCATCGAACGCCTGAAATCGGCTCACTGTCGCGCAGTCGTAACAGAGCATTTGAATCGTCTTCTTGTCCATGCTGGCATCGACGTTGGTTGAATCACATTCACGACAAAACAGCTGCAGATGCCCGGCCTGGTCCGCCGTGCAGCCATTGCCAGAGAAAAACCGTGGCACCAGTTCGTCACGCCAGTAGAGGCCCGGGGACTTGGAGAAACCTGCTCCGCTGTCCTTGAGTACCACGTCATACAGGATTCGGTGCAAGGCCGACTGCGGCACTCGCGAATCGCGATAGGCGGTTTTGCGCCAGTTTCGCGCCTTTGCATCCTGCGCCGTGCCCAACATGTTGCCCGGGATGGTGTTGCAAGCGTGGTTACGGCCCTTGGAATTGCCGGTGGCGTAGAAATGCGCGGCATTCTTCACCGCCAACCGCGCAAAGTAGTAGATGTGGCTCACCGAAAAGTCCTGCAGAAGCTGGCCGACAACGGTTTCGGCGCGCCCCTGGGCACTGAATACAAAACTCACTTCACTGGCCAGGATCTGGATGTACTGAAGCGACTCGTCCCGGGCCAGGCTCAACATCAAGGCGTACAATTCGCTTTTCCAGGCGGGCTGAACACTGCCTGACAGCTCTTGATACAAAGCTCCGTACAGTGCGTCGCGAGTGCCGCGTATGCCGGGTTCCAATGCGACATTGGGTAGCCAGCGCACGGAGCAGAAGTCTTTGATCTGGTAGCCGGACGCCCGATCGAAGGCCTTGATGTCGCCATCCAGGTCGACGTCCAGCGCTCCGGTCTCGTGCAGGTTCCTCACCAGCGCTTCACTGGCCTCATCAGTGGGTGCCAGAGGTTCGCTCCTGACCCCGGTGGCGAGCGAGGCAATGCGCTCGCCACCGTCGACCTGGCCGTCGTCGAGCAAGGCGAGCAGTGCCAGTTTCTGGACGAAGCCCAGCGATGCATAAGGCACCGACGGACGCGGCGTGGCGTAGCGTTTCTGCAGCTCGAGACGATCACGCTGCGCCTGGGCGGCGATTTCCTGCTGGCGCAGCTTGTAGCACTCATTGCAGGTACAGCGCTTGATTCGCCCTTGGTGGCCAAGCTCATGGTGATAGTGCTCGCAACGCACGCACTTGAAAGGGTTACGAAGTGAGACAGGGGTACCCTTGGCGTGCCGGCGCACCCACATGGGCAGGTCGCAGTAGGGGCACGTCAGGTCCTTGCTGATGATCGGCGGCAATATCTTCAACAGACTGCGGACTTCAGGCGCAATGTTGAACTCGATTTTCAGGTCGGCACTTTTTTCACCGTCCAGATAGCGCTGGTACAGTTGCTCGATTTGTTCCTCGGACAGGTGCTTGATCTCATCTGCCCGTTCGAAATACTGACTCATCGAAAGAGGTCCTTTTTTAATGATTGATTGCGCACTCCTTTGCGTCTGGGCGATCACGCTAAGGGATTGAAATGCGCAAAGACAAGTAAAAAACCTGCTTCCGGGCGTTATTTTCAGGGCTCGCAAACCTCCTGCAACAGGATCGGAAATTTCCTATGGCAAGTTAGGAAAAGTCCGTGAGAAGCACCCTTCATCATTCACAGAATCGACTTTGAACGGCTTTTCGATGCATCAGACTGATAATGGAAATCGATTATTTTCGCCGTTCCAGCAACCTGAGGCAGCAGAAATTTCCGTCAGGAGAGACTCCGATAAACTAGCTTCTGATTCGACGACCCACCCCCGCGGAGACTGATGGCTCGAAGCCGACTGGACGATATGGGTGATCGAATAAATCGAAGATCAATCTCCGCGTACTATCGTTTTTCAAAATCCCGAAATAGTAGCTATTCTTACCGACCTCACCCACTTTAAGTCTTGCTAAAACTTGCGTAGGCTTGGTATACCTGATTACCCCAATGTAACCTTTTGTCGGCACTCCGGAAAGATTGGCAAGCCCTTGAGCAAAAGACGCTGCCCCCCCAATAGCCTCGCCTGAACGACAGAACGCCGTTCGTAAATTTGCATACTTACTAAATTTCACTCCGCTGCTTTTGGCCATATTGTAAAACTGTTCGGAGTTGATCATTCTTTTTTCATCCCACCAGGCGTACCCCCCATCCTCATTTCCATGCCCTTGAAAAGTGAGCCTCGGCTTTCCTTTGTAAGTATCTTCAAACATTATGAAGCCGTCAGACAGCTTGGTTACTTTCCTCACTGGTTTGACACGCATACGTTGAAAGGGTGTGCTGAATGGCATTTCTCTCGAAGAGGACTTGAACAAGGATTTTAATACGGAAAGGAAAGAATGACCCGACGGATCAATCCAGTTAACAGGATCTCCCGCACAATAGGCGTATGCATTCAATCCGCCGCTCTCAAACGGGCTCAAACTGTCGGGACTGTTAAACCGCTTCAGAACCGGATTAAACGCCCGATAACCATTGCCCAACAAATAATGCCCGGTCACCGGATCCACACGCTGCCCATTGAAACCCAGCAAATTGCTCAATACGCTTTCGCGAGTGCGATGACCGTAAGGCGAGTAGGCCATGGTTCGTTGCGCATTCGCTTGAAGGGTACTGAGGACGGTACGTTGAAGGTCAGTGGCCAATAACGTGCTGGCGACCCCGCCGACGTGTTGGTGTTGTTGCACCAGTACCTGATCACCCTGCTGAATGATCGACCACCGCTCAACCGCTGCAATCTCGGTAGCCAAGCGGTCTTCACAGTAAAAACGCTTACGCTCGCGGGGATCCGCCAGGCCATGACTGACCAGACGATTGAGAGCGTCGTATTGATAGTGGATAAGCGCAGTTTTCGATTGTCTGGACATTGGGGGGATTCCTGCAGCCCTGGTTTAGGGAACGTCCTTGATTGTCGATTTTTTTGCCTGGATACACCACTAGCAGAACTGCTAGGTTCAACACACCCCAGCAAAAAAATCACGACGCTGGCAAAATCGCGTTTTAATGCCAACGCCGCGCTCAGCGCCAGGAATTTCCCATGCAAATGACAACCGCCCTCTTGATCGTCAACCCCTGTGATGACGAAGAAGACAACATGGCCATGCTCTGCTGCCACAGCGAAAAGGGCGAGATGTTCCTGATGAGCCGTTACCCGGACGAGGATGAGCTGGAGATCACCCTGGATGGCGAGCCTTCGACTCTGGATGGCGTGAAGGTCACACTTAGCCCTTCCCTGCTGAAGATCGAAATCGCGGCGGCGGATGCCGATGCGTTGAATGGGGATGATGTGCTGGAGATCACCTTCAATCCGGACATGGTGGATCTGGCGGAGGTTCAGGAAACCCTGAAGAATATCCTTGACGGTACCGGGACCTTCATCAGCCAGGTTTGAGGTGCCTGAACCGGCCCTATCGCTGGCAAGCCAGCTCCTAACGTGGATCGGGTACGGTCAGATGGGTTGGCTTTAAGACCACCATCGCGAGCAAGCCACAGCGAACGATGTGTCGCACAGATTGCCTGCACACCGCCAATACCTGTAGGAGCTGCGGTGCGACGATTCGACTTGCCAGCGATGAGGCCCTGACAGTCACCTAAGGACTGTCGCCCTGCAAAAACCAGCAAATCCCCAACCATTTCCCGCACTTTGCACAAAATGCCGTTAGTCGCCGCCCCCCGCGATGGATTAAAGTAACGCCCCCAGCCCTGGCGTTATACGAACGTCTTCGGTCACCCTCTCCAGGAACAGTCATCGATGGAACATCGTGAAGCGCTGCTAGCGCTGCGAACCTTTCTTTCAACGCAGATTCTCGGCCAGGAAAAACTCATCGAGCGCTTGCTCATCGCCCTGCTTGCCGACGGCCACATGCTGGTTGAAGGGGCCCCTGGCCTGGCCAAGACCAAGGCCATCAAGGAACTGGCAGAAGGCATCGAAGCGCAGTTCCATCGCATCCAGTTCACCCCCGACCTGTTGCCCGCCGACATCACCGGTACCGAGATCTATCGCCCGGAAACCGGCAGCTTCGTGTTCCAGCAGGGCCCGATCTTCCACAACCTGGTGTTGGCGGACGAAATCAACCGTGCCCCGGCCAAGGTTCAATCGGCATTGCTCGAAGCCATGGGTGAACGCCAGGTCAGTGTCGGACGCAGCACCTATGAGCTTTCGCCGTTGTTCCTGGTGATGGCCACGCAAAACCCGATCGAGCAGGAAGGCACCTACCCGCTGCCCGAAGCGCAGCTGGACCGTTTCCTGATGCACGTGAAAATCGGTTTTCCGGACGCGGCTGTCGAACGCCGCATCCTGCAACAAGCCCGTGGCGAAGCCTTGAACGGCGAAACCAAGCCCGAACGCCGGGTCAGCCAGCAGGCGATCTTCGCCGCACGCAAGGAGATTCTCGGCCTGTACATGGCCGACGCCGTGGAGGAATACCTGGTGCAACTGGTCATGGCCACGCGCACCCCGGCCAAGTTCGATCCGGAAATGGCCGAATGGATCGCCTACGGCGCCAGCCCCCGCGGTTCGATTGCCCTGGATCGCTGCGCCCGGGCGCACGCCTGGCTGGCCGGGCGCGACTTCGTCAGCCCCGAAGACATCCAGGCGGTACTGTTCGATGTATTGCGCCACCGCATCATTCTTTCCTTTGAAGCCGAAGCCGCCGGTATCGACCAGGACCGGGTGGTCCAGCGGATTCTCGACGTCGTAGCCGTCGCTTGACCCCGATGAACGCCATCCTGCCGCCCGAACCGGGCATCCGTGTCAGCCTCGCCGAGTTGATCGAGATGCGTCATCGCGTGCGTGAAGTGCAGCTGTTTTCCACACCGAGCCAGCGCAGCCCGCTGATCGGCCTGCACCACTCCAAGCTGCGGGGCCGTGGCGTGGATTTCGATCAGGTGCGGGTTTATCAAGCCGGCGACGACGTGCGCAGCATCGACTGGCGCGTCACCGCCCGGACCCAGGAACCCCACACCAAGCTGTTTCACGAAGAACGCGAGCGGCCGATCTTCATCATGGTCGAGCAGAGTCGTCGGTTGTTCTTCGGCTCGGGGCTGATGTTCAAGTCGGTGCTCGCCGCCCAGGCCGCGAGCCTGATCGGCTGGGCCGCGCTGGGGCATAACGACCGGGTCGGAGGCCTGGTGTTCGGCGACAATGAGCATTACGAAATCAAGCCAAGGCGCAGCAAACAGAGCCTGCTGCAGTTGCTCAACCGCCTGGTGCGGGTCAACCAGTCGCTGCACACCGAAAGCGAGCCCGATCGCGATGCGTTCGGCATTGCCTTGCGCCGCGCGCGGGAGGTGTTGCGGCCCGGCAGCCTGGCGATCGTGATCTGCGACGAGCGCGCCTTGTCCGAAAGCGCCGAACAACAGCTGAGCCTGTTGTCGCGCCATTGCGACCTGTTGCTGCTGCCATTGTCCGATCCGCTGGATCATGCCCTGCCTGCCGCCGGACTGTTGCGCTTCGCCGAGCGTGGCGCACAACTGGAACTCGACACGCTCAACTTCGACCTGCGCCAGACCTACCGCGCCCAGGCCGAAGCGCGCATCGCCCGCTGGGAGCTGCTGGCACAGAAGCTTCGAGTGTTGTTGATGCCGCTGAGCACGCAAAGTGAAATGGTCGAGCAACTGCGCGAGTACCTCAACCCACAGCAGCCGGGGAAAGGTCGATGAGCAGTCTCGAGCAGTTGCAGCCACTGATTTCTCCGCCCCCCGTGGAGTTCTGGCCGCCGGCACCGGGCTGGTGGTTGCTGCTGCTGTTGCTGCCGGCCATCGGCTTTGGCCTGTGGAAGCTGCGGCACCTATTGACTCGCCAGCAACCGGTAGCCCCCGTCGAACAACCGCTGGACCCGGTGCGCGTGGCCGCACTGGCGGAACTGGCGCGCATGCCCAAACCTTACGACGGCGCGCCCGCCGGTGCCTGGCTGCAGCAACTCAATGGCCTGCTCAAGCGTCTGTGCCGCAACCATTACCCCTACAGCCAGAGCCATACCCTCAATGGCCGCAAATGGCTGGCTTTTCTCGACAACCGCTGCCCCGCTGCCGGCCTGACCCGCTGGATGGTGCTGGTCGAAGGCGCCTACAAGCCCGAATGCAAGCTGGACGACAAGGCCATCGCCGGCCTGACCCAGGCGGTCGACACCTGGATTCGCAAACATGTTTGAGTTCGCCTGGCCGTGGATGTTCGCCCTGCTGCCGCTGCCCTGGTTGATGCGTGTGCTGTTGCCGGTGGCCGACAGTGGCGAACCGGCACTCAAGGTCAGTTTTCTCGCTGACCTCGAAGGCCTGGCCAAACGCCGCGCCCGGGCCAACTTGCCCGCCTGGCGTCAGCAGGCGCCGTTTTTGCTGCTCTGGTTGCTGCTGCTGAGCGCCGCCGCGCGCCCGCAATGGCTCGGCGAGCCGTTGCCGATTGCAGCCAGCGGGCGCGACCTGCTGGTGGCGGTGGACGTGTCCGGTTCGATGGACTTTCCCGATATGCAGTGGCAGGACGATGACGTCAGCCGCCTCACCCTGGTCCAGCATTTGCTCGGCGATTTCCTCGAAAGTCGCGACGGCGACCGGGTCGGGCTGATCCTGTTCGGCAGCCGGGCGTACGTGCAGGCACCCCTGACGTTTGACCGGCATACCGTGCGCGTCTGGCTCGACGAAGCGCGTATCGGCATCGCCGGCAAGAACACCGCCATCGGTGACGCCATCGGCCTGGCCCTCAAGCGCCTGCGACAACGCCCGGCGCAAAGCCGCGTGTTGATTCTGGTCACCGATGGCGCCAACAACGGCGGCGAAATCGATCCGCTGACCGCCGCGCGCCTGGCGGCCAAGGAAGGGGTGAAAATCTACCCGATCGGTATCGGCGCCGACCCGGAAGAAAGCGGCACCCCCGGTTTCCTGGGGATCAATCCGAGCCTGGATCTTGACGAACCCACCTTGAAGGCGATCGCCGACGCCACCGGCGGCCAGTACTTCCGCGCTCGCGATGGCCAGGAACTGCAAGCGATCAAGGGCACCCTCGACAAACTGGAGCCCGTGACCCAGCAACCGACCCAGGCCCGTCCGGCCCAGGCGTTGTACCACTGGCCGCTGGCGCTGGCGTTGTGGCTGAGCATGCTGCTGGTGGTGCGCGAGCTGTGGCCGGACAACCCGCTGCAACGATTTTTCACCAAGGACCTGTTCTTGCAATCGCCATTGCCTGACTGGCGCCAGCGCCTCAAACGCCTGCGCCTGCGGAGGCGCCGATGAGCGCACTCTGGCCGTACTTTTTCCGCCCCTGGTGGCTGCTGTCGCTGCCGCTGCTTGGCTGGTTGCTCTGGAAACTGTGGCATCGGCAGAAGCGCGCGGGGCGCTGGCAGATGATCCTGCCGCCGGCGTTCCATGCGGCGTTGCTCAGTGGCGGCAGCGGACGCGAAAGCAAACTGCCGTGGATCGCCCTGGGCCTGGCCTGGTCGATCGCTGTCGTCGCATTGATCGGACCGAGCTTTTCCCGCGTCGAGCAGATCAGCCAGAAACCCGCTGACCCGCTGGTGGTAATCCTTGAGCTGACCCCGCAAATGCTCGCCACCGACGTTCAGCCAAACCGCCTGGAACAGGCCCGGCGCAAACTCTTCGACCTGCTGCAAAGCCGCAACGACGCGCAGACTGCAATCGTCGTCTACGCCGGCAGCGCCCACACCCTGGTGCCGCTGTCGGACGACCTGTCCACCAGCCGCAACCTGCTCGATGCGCTCAAGCCGTCGTTGATGCCCGAAGCCGGCCAGCGTGCCGATCTGGCGGTGGTCAAGGCCCTGGCCTTGCTGGAACAGGCCGCACTGGGCGACGGTCGGATCCTGTTGATCGGCACTTCCCTGAGCGAACCGGAGCGCCTGGGCATCAGCCGCGCCTTGAGCGGCAAGTCGACGCAATTGCTCATGCTTGGCATCGGCACCGCCGACGGCGCCCCAATCACCCAGGAGGATGGCAGTTTCCTCAAGGACGAACAGGGAGCGATCCTGGTGTCGCGCCTGGATGAGCCCGGCCTGAAGGCCTTCGTCAACGAGCTGGACGGACACTACCGCCACGCGCGCCTGAGCGATGGCGATCTGCGCGCCCTCGGCCTGCTCGACGGGCCGCGCAACCTGCGCAACGACGGCCAGACCCTGCGCCTCGACACCTGGGCCGACCAGGGCTACTGGCTGCTGTTGCCGCTGCTGTTGCTGGCCGCCTGCGCCGGTCGTCGCGGCTGGTTGTTCTGCCTGCCGCTATTTTTCATGCTGCCGCAACCGGGCTATGCCTTCGACTTCCAGGACCTGTGGCTGCGCCCCGACCAGCAGGGCCAGCACTTGCTCAAGCAGAAACGCCCGGCCGAGGCGGCCCGGCACTTCGAAGATCACCAGTGGCAAGGCGTGGCTCTCTACGAAGCCGGCGACTACACGGGCGCCGCCCAGCGGTTCGCCGAGGGCAACGACGCCCACGCCCACTACAATCGTGGCAACGCCCTGGCCAAAAGCGGCGAGCTGGAGGCGGCCGTGGATGCTTATGAACAGGCCCTCGAACGCCAACCGGATCTGCGCCCGGCCCTGACCAACAAGGCCCTGGTGGAAAGCCTGCTCAAGCAGCAAGCCACCGCGCCCGCCCCTGACAAAGCCGCCAATGAGGAGGCCGCCGATTCGGCGCAGGAAACACCACCCAGTAGCGTTGCGCAGCCGTCGACAACGGGTGAGCCGCAAACCGCTGGCGAACCGACCCAAGCCGCCACCGAGCCGTCCGCCACAACACCGCCGCGCCCCGGCGCCAACGAGGTCCCGGGCAGCGAACTGGGAGATGAACAGCACACCATTGCCCCCATGCCCCCGACCAGCGACAGTCTCGATGCCGAGCAGCAGCAGGCGCTGGAGCAATGGCTCAGGCAGATCCCGGACGACCCGGGTGAATTGCTCAGACGCAAGTTCTGGTACGAACAGCAACAACATCAGGATCAGGGAAAAACTCGATGACCCGCTTCACCGCCTTCATGCTCGCCCCGCTGCCCGCCTTGTTGCTCTGTGTCGTGCAGGCCCAGGCAGCCGAGCTGGTCGCCAGTGTCGACCGGGCTCGCCTGAATTCCGGCGAGACCATCGAACTGACCCTGGAATCCAACGACGTGACCCAGTTCGGCAAGCCGGACCTGACGCCACTGGAGCCCCTGTTCGAAGTGCGTGGCACCCGCCAGGTCAACCAGTTGAACACCCTCAATGGCGACAACCAGGCCACCACCCGCTGGATCGTCACCCTGCTGCCCTTGCACAACGGCACCCTGGTGATCCCCCCGCTCGCGCTGGGCGACGTGCAGAGCCAGCCGATCACCGTGCAAGTGGTCGAGAGCGACACCCAGGCGAGCCCGAACAAGCAGGCAGCGGTGTTCATCGACGCCAGCCTCGATCAGACCACCGTGTACGTGCAGGCCCAGGCGATCCTGACCTTGCGCATCTACCATTCGGTGTCCCTGTACGACGACAGCAGCCTGCCGCCCTTGCAAATTCCCAACGCGCGCATCGAACAGCTCGGCGAGTCACGCACCTACGAGAAAGACATCAACGGCATTCGCCATGGCGTGATCGAGATGCGCTACGCGATCTACCCGCAACACAGCGGTGAACTGATCATCCCGGCGCAGATATTCAATGCCGCACTGGTGGAGGCGCAGCCCGTGCAGGACGCCAGCGCCCAAGCGCCGAAATCCGGCAAGTTGATGCGCGTCAGCTCCGGCGAGATCCTGCTGACGGTCAAGGCCAAACCCATCACCTATCCCGCCGACCTGCCCTGGCTACCGGCTCGCAGCCTGACCCTGAGTGAAAGCTGGAATCCAGAGCCGGAACACGTCCAGGTCGGCGATTCGCTCACCCGCAGCCTGACGGTCAAGGCCGAAGGCCTGGCCAGTTCACAGCTGCCACCCCTGCCCGGCACCGAGGTCAGTGGCCTGCGGCGCTATCCCGATCAACCGGTGCTGGGTAACCAGAATACCGAACGAGGCCTGGTGGGCAGCCGCGAAGATCGCGAGGCGCTGGTGCCTTCGCGCAGCGGCGCCATCGACTTGCCGTCGGTCGAGGTGGTCTGGTGGAACACCTTCGAAGACCATCTGGAGCACAGCAGCCTGCCCGCCCGGACCCTGCAGGTGGCGGCCAATCCGAGCCTGCTGGTCGATACTCCGGCCGGCGCCACACCAATGGACAGCAGTGCCAGCAACGAAACCCTCTGGCGCTGGAAACTCAGCACCCTGATCCTCGCCTGCACCACCCTGCTGGGGTTCGGCCTCTGGTGGCGGGCACGCTGGCAACCGGCAATCCTGCGGGCGGCACAAACCGGCCCGAGCCCACGCACGGTGCTCGACGACCTCAAGCGTGCCTGCCAGGCCAACGACTCCCACGCCACCCGCCAGGCGCTCGACGCCTGGGCCCGCCAGCAACCGGAAACCCTGGCCGACATGGCCGCCCGCTTCGTCCCGCTGTCCGACGCCCTCGACGGTTTGAACGGCGCTCTGTACAGCGAAACCGGCCAGCATTGGCAAGGGGAAGATTTGTGGCGGGCGATCCGGACGATTCCGATTGCCGAACGGGTTCAGGATCCGGTTGGGGACAGTGGGTTGCCGCCGCTTTATCCGAAATAAAATCAAAAGATCGCAGCCTGCGGCAGCCCCTCCAAGGGCTGCCGCAGGCTGCGATCATCAAGGCCTTTCAGCAAAGCACAATGAGTCCGTCAAAGGTCAGGCCAGTTTGACCCAAAGCACATTGTCGCCCACCCCAGGGGCCCAGTCTTCTACGTAGGAGGTGTGTGCCTGAAGGCAGGACCAGTTCTTTGCAGCGTGTCTCACTCGCTGGTCTTTTGCATACTGAGTGTTCAGTTTCCATGCCGGATACTCGCCCCCGCCACTCTCAGTGCTGACGCTCAGAACGTTACTGGACGACGAAAGCTTGTTGTTCAGGTCGCGCGCTTTCACCGCGTAACGGTATGGGGTGTCTGGTGTGAGGCCAGAGTCGACAAAAGAGGTCTGAGTGACGCTCACGGTTTTGATATGAATGTCGTCCCGATAGATCAGGTAGTCGACTATTGGGTCCGTGCCGGTGGATGCCCCCCACATCAGGCTGACACTTTGTGTGGTCTGGCCCATGCTGTGCAGGTTTGTCGGAGCGGTAGGCCCCGCGCCACCTTCTGGCAAGGTATGCACCTGAATCGGCCGGCTGGGCGCAGAGATATGGCTGCGATCGTCGACCGCGCTGATGGCATATGTGTACTGGGTTTCAGGCGCCACGCTGTTATCGGCAAAAGCAAGATTCGGAGCGTCTACATCAACCAAAAATCTTCCGTTACGCGAAATGCGGTAGGAGGCGATCGGAAAGGGACCGGTTCCTGCATTCCAATTCAACAGTACCTGCTTGTCAGTGACCTTGACAGCAGCCAGTCCAGTCGGTGGATCCGGCCGTTCACCGCCGCCTTCCGGTGGCACGAAATTCAGATCAATCACTTGGTAAAAAGCCATGGAAGTGTTGGCCACTTCCCAGACGGCCAGCAATGCGTGGTACCCGTCCCGTTCCGGTAGTGGGACACCATGGGTGGTGGGTGAAGCGGGCAACATTTGCTCGCCATGGGACCAATGCGGTTGCAGGTTGATTTGCACTGTGTAAAACGGCTCCGCTTCAAACTGGTCGCGCGACAGGACCTTGTCAGGATCCCAACCTTCCCTGGTCATGAAATAGTTCCAGCGCCGGGTCGCGTGCTTCGCGCTGAAACGCCAGGAAATGTCCAGCGTTTCGCCACTTCGCACATCATGTTTTTTCCAATGACTCCCTGGTTCATCCAGTTGTGCACCGGTCAGTTGATTGGCACTGGCAATTTTTCCATCCGGAGGCGGCGGGACGTTGGCGTCGTCATCTTTGGCAAAAGTATCCCTGAGCCCGCCGGCAGTCAGAGGAAAAAACTTGCCGGACTCGCGTTGGTTCAGAGCCCCTAAGTCGAGTCTCCCCGCGAGCCACTCAAAATGTGCCCGTGAAGAGGGAGAAAAAACGTGGCCATGACGCGCATTGTTGCTTCTACTGATAGAGTTCGGACGACCCTGTGACATCGTATTTCTCCATTAACAATCGTAGTAACTTCGATAACCCTGGAATCACATGTAACGCCCTAACCACATCAGCCACTGTCCGACCTGCCTCGCCTCCCTTCTATTGGAAAGCACACCCTGTCGCTTGCACTGTAAGGCTCCATGCTCGAATCCATTGAATACCCGGCTCGCCCTGGCGCCTACTGACAGATCTGACAGTGGGGACAGACGGTCGCAGGTTTTCAACACCGAATGCAGACGTCTTGACCTTTAAAGGTGTTCTGCAACAACAGTCTTTTGCCAGTAAACTCTCTCCCCTTTCGCCGCCATCATTTGTCTTCGCGGCCATCACCTTTTTTGTAGCGGAGTTGCCCTTGCGTCTGTTCCACACCTCCGACTGGCACCTCGGGCAGAACCTGCACGGCCAGGATCGTGATTTCGAGCACGGCTGTTTTCTCGACTGGCTGCTGCGCCAGCTCAAACTGGATCAGCCGGATGTGCTGCTGATCGCCGGCGACATCTTCGACACGGTCAACCCGCCGGTCAAAGCCCAGGAACGCCTTTACGACTTCATCGTCAGCGCCCATGAGCAGCAACCCTTGCTGACCATCGTGATGATCGCCGGCAACCACGATTCCGGCTCACGCATCGAACTGCCCGCGCCCTTGATGCGCCGCTTGCGCACCCATGCCCTGGGCCGCGTGCTGTGGCTGGATGACGGGCAACTGGACGCCGAGCGCCTGTTGCTGCCACTGCCAAATGCCCAAGGCGACATTGCTGCCTGGTGCCTGGCGCTGCCGTTCCTGCGCCCGGCCGAAGTCACCGGCGCCCATCTGGGCGACAACTATTTGCGCGGCATCGGCCAGGTTCACGAATGGCTGATTGAAGCGGCCAATGCCAAACGGCAGACCGGACAGGCACTGATCGCCATCAGCCATGCGCACATGGCCGGTGGTTCGGTGTCGGAAGACTCCGAACGCAGCCTGATCATCGGCAACGCCGAAGCGCTGCCCGCCAGCCTGTTCGGACCGACCATCAGCTACGTCGCCCTGGGGCATTTGCACAAGCCACAGAAGGTCAACGGCGAGGAGCGCATTCGCTACAGCGGCTCGCCCATTCCGTTGTCGTTCTCGGAGATCGGCTACCAGCATCAGATTCTCGTCATCACACTCGACGGCGAAACCCTGGTCAGCGTCGAACCGAAACTGATCCCTCGCTCAGCGAACCTGCAACGTATCGGCCCTGCGCCCCTGGCCGACATCCTTGTGCAACTGGCCGACCTGCCGATCATCGACCTGCTGGCCGACTACCAGCGCCAGCCCTGGCTGGAAGTGCGGGTACGCCTCGACGAGCCGCAACCGGACTTGCGCCATCAAGTGGAAAGCGCCCTGGAAGGCAAGGCCGTGCGCCTGGTGCGCATCGCCGCCGAATACGCCGGCAACGGCAGCCGCGAAGGTGCCGATGAAGGTGCCGGGTTGATCGAACTGGACCAGCTCACGCCCCATGAACTGTTCAGCCGTGCCTGGCAGGACAACTACGGCAGCGAGGTCGATGAGCAAACCCTAAAGGACTTTGCCGAGCTGCTGCAAGACGTGCAGATGGAGGACGAACAGCCATGAAGATCCTCGCCATCCGCCTGAAAAATCTCGCCTCACTGGCCGGGCCGTTTGAAATCGACTTCACCGCCGAACCCCTGGCCAGTGCCGGACTGTTCGCCATCACCGGCCCCACCGGCGCCGGCAAGAGCACCCTGCTCGACGCGTTGTGCCTGGCCCTGTTCGGTGCCGTGCCGCGGCTGAACAACACCGGGCGCGACGCCAAGGTGCCGGACGCCGATGGCGAAATCGGCACCGGCGACCCGCGCACCCTGTTGCGCCGCGGCACCGGCGAAGGATATGCCGAAGTGGATTTTGTCGGCGTCGACGGCCGCCGTTATCGCGCACGCTGGGAAGCCAATCGCGCCCGGGAAAAGGCCGGTGGCAAACTGCAAGCCAGCCGCCAGAGCCTGCGCGACCTCGATCAGGATCAACTGCTGGCCAGCCAGAAAGGTGAATACAAGACCCAGCTCGAAGCCGCACTGGGCCTGAATTTCGAACAGTTCACCCGGGCCGTGCTGCTGGCGCAGAGCGAGTTCAGCGCCTTCCTCAAGGCCGATGACAACGACCGCAGCGAACTCCTGGAAAAACTCACCGACACGGCGCTATACACCCGGCTGGGCCGGCGGGCCTTCGACAAGACCAAAGAAGCCCGCGAAGCCCACAAATTGCTGCAGGACCAGGCCAGCGGCGTCACGCCCCTGGCGCCTGAGGCCCGCGCCGAGCTCGACGAGCGCTTCCAGGCCGCGCAGCAGCAGCTTAGACATCAGCAGGCGCAGCTCAAGCAGCTTGAACTGCAGCACACCTGGCTCAGCGAACTGCGCCGTTTGCATGACGCGCAACTGGCTGCTGCCGAACAACTGCACAGCGCCCGCCAAACCTGGGAAAGCCTGGCCGGCGAGCGCGTGCAGCTGACGCGCCTGGAGCAGCTCGCCCCGCAACGGCACCAGTTCGCCCGCAAGTCCGAGGTCGATGCGTTACTCACGCCCTTGGCCGAGCAAATCGCCCAGCATACCCGCCAGCACGGCGAACTCAGCGAGCGTCAGGCGCTACTGGAACAGGCCCTTGGCACGACCCGGATCGCATTGGGTGAAGCGCAACAACGGCAAACCGAATGTGCGCCGCTGTTGCGTCAGGCCTTCGAGGAACAAAGCACCCTCGCCCGCCTGGCGAAGGACACGGCCCTGGCCGCCGAAGCCAGACAGAGCGCCGAGCAAGCCTGCACCCAGGGCCAAAGCGCGATTCAAACCTTGCACGAGCAACAGGCCCGGGCTGGCGAACACTTGCAGCGCATGGCGGCCGAGCTGGAACAGAGCGTACATCTGGCGCCCTTGAGCGAGGCATGGAACGCTTACCGCGATCGCCTGCAACAGCTGATGCTGATCGGCAATCGCCTGAACAAGGGCCAGGCCGAACTGGCCAACCTCGAACAGAACGCCGTGCGCACCACGCAGGCGTTCACTGCGCAGAAACAGCAACTGGAGGTGCTGTTCAAGGAGGCCGGCGCCGAACCAGACGCCGTCGCCGAGCAGATCGGCATCCTCGGCAGCCTGTTGCAGGACAACCGCAAGCAATTGCGGGCCATCGAAGACCTGACGCGGCTGTGGGACAGCCAGCAGGACCTGGACCAGCGCGGCGCCGAGTTGCAGCAACGCCAGGTCGCTGCGCAACAGGAACGTGAGCGCCTGACCCAGGACGGGGTAAAGGCCAAGGCTGAACTCGCCGTTGCCGAGCAGACCCTGACCGTCACCCGCGAGCTGCTGGAGCGCCAGCGCCTGGCCCGCAGCGCCAGTGTCGAGGAACTGCGCGCGCAGTTGCAGGATGACCAGCCCTGCCCTGTCTGCGGCAGCAACGAGCATCCCTATCATCAACCCGAAGCCCTGTTGCAAAGCCTGGGTCGCCATGATGAAAGCGAGCAGGCAACGGCCCAAAAAGCGGTCGACCAGCTCAAGGAAACGCTGACCGAACTGCGGGCGGAAGTGGGCGGACTGATCGCCCAGCAAAAAGAACTGCTGCAACAGCAGGAACATTTGGCGACCCAGCAACAAGCCCTGGCGCCAAGCCTGGAAGCGCATCCGCTGGCCACCGCCCTGCACAATCAGGACTACGCCAAGCGCGGCGCCTGGCTCAGCCAGCAAAACACCCAGTTGAACCAGAGCATCAGCCAGGACGAACAACGGCAAACCGCCCTGCTCACCCTGCAACAGGACGCCGCGCGCCTGACCCAGCAATTGCGCCACGCCGAAACCGCGCACCAGCAAGCGGCCCAGCATCTGGACAATCAACAGCGTGAGCTGGGCAATGACCGCCAGCGCCTGGACGAAGAACTCGGCGCGTTTGCCAGCCTGTTGCCAGCCGACACCCTGGAAGCGCTACGTCTCGAGCCCGCCGCGACCTTCATGCAGCTCGATCGGCAGATCGCCGAGCGCCTGGCGCAACTCGATCAGCAAAAGGAAGAACTTGCCGAGCAGCAACAGCGTCAGCAACACCTGGAGAAGGAACAGGATCGGCAGCAAACCCGTGTGCAACAATTGCAAACCGCCGAGCAGCAGTTCAATGCACTGGCCGCGCAACAACAGGCGAGCCAGCAGGCGCTCGGACAATTGCTCGCCTCCCACGCCAGCGCCGAACAGTGGCAGCAGCAGCTGGAGCAGGACGTGGAACAGGCGCGCAACGCCGAAACCACGACGGCCACGGAACTGCAGAACGTACTCACGCAGCTCGTGCGAATCGCCGCCGAACTCAAGGCGCAGCAAGAGCGTTTGCACACCCTGGAAAGCGAACAGCGCGAGCTCGGCGACAAAATCGCCGACTGGCGCGCCCGCCACCCGGAACTGGATGACGCTGGCCTGGACGACCTGCTGCGGGTCGACGACGCCCATGTCAGCGAACTGCGCCAACGCTTGCAGCACAGCGAAAAAGCCATCGAACAGGCCAATGTCCTGCTACAGGAGCGCGACAAGCGCTTGCTCGATCATCAGGCGCAGCACAACGGCAACCTCGATGACGAACAGCTCGCCAACGCGCTTACCGAGTTACAAAACCAGTTCGGCGTCAGCGAGCAGCTCTGCGCCGAACTGCGTGCCGAACAGGCTGAGGATCAGCGCCGGCAGAACGCCAATCAGGCCCTCGCGCAACAGATCGCCGACGCGTACAGCGAATACCAGCGCTGGGCACGCCTGAACGCGTTGATCGGTTCGGCCACCGGCGACACCTTCCGCAAGATCGCCCAGGCCTACAACCTCGACCTGCTGGTGCACCACGCCAACGTGCAATTGCGCCAACTGGTACGGCGCTATCGCCTGAAACGCGGCGGCAGCATGCTCGGTTTGCTGGTGATGGACACCGAGATGGGCGACGAGCTGCGTTCGGTGCATTCGTTGTCCGGTGGCGAGACCTTCCTGGTGTCGCTGGCCCTGGCGTTGGGACTTGCATCGATGGCCTCGAGCACGCTGAAAATCGAATCGCTGTTCATCGACGAAGGCTTCGGCAGCCTCGACCCGGAGTCCCTGCAACTGGCGATGGACGCCCTCGACGGCCTGCAGGCCCAGGGGCGCAAGGTCGCGGTGATCTCCCATGTGCAGGAAATGCATGAGCGGATTCCGGTGCAGATCCAGGTCCGCCGCCAGGGCAACGGCCTGAGCACCCTGGAGGTGAAATGATCACGCTCTACTCGTTCCGCCGCTGCCCCTACGCCATGCGAGCGCGAATGGCGCTGCGCTACTGCGAAGTGCCCGTGGACATTGTCGAAGTCAGCCTCAAGGCCAAACCCGCCGACATGCTCGCACTGTCGAGCAAAGGCACGGTGCCGGTGCTGGACGTGGACGGCCAGGTCATCGATGAAAGCCTGGACATCATGCGCTGGGCCGTCGCCCGCCATGACCCGCAGGACTGGTTGCTCAAGGATGATCCGCAAGGACAGTTGGCCATCGAGGCGTTGATCGAGGAGAACGATCAGCACTTCAAAGTGCACCTCAATCGCTACAAGTACGCCGAGCGCTATCCTGAGCAACCGATGGCGTTCTATCGCGCCGAAGGCGAGGTGTTCCTGCGCAAACTGGATGAGTTACTGGAGGGACGCGACTACCTGCTCACGGATCACCCGAGCCTGGCCGACGTGGCGCTGATGCCGTTCATACGGCAATTCGCCCATGTCGACCGCGAGTGGTTCGCGCAAACGCCCTATCGACGTCTGCAGGCGTGGCTGCAGCGGTTTCTGGAGTCCGATTTGTTCACATCGATCATGAAGAAATAGCCCCCTCTGTTACGCCAACACTTCACACATGCCAATGGCCGAGCAATCCACCTGGAACGGTCCGAAAAAACTTTCCTCGGACTTGATCGGCGGATTGCCGGCCAGCATGCCCATGGCCTTTGCCGTTTCGATGTTGCGCGCAATGTTGTGATTGGCCTCAATGGCCCGGGCTACGCCGCCTATCGAACCTTGCCCTATCCCCAGCAAGGAAAATCCGTTGGTGATGAAGGCCAGGAAAGCGATGACCAAAAGTTTGCAACGGTTCATGCTCCGCCCACTCCCGCCAGTTCCGCCGGATCGACCATCGCCTGCTGTGCGCGATGTTCAAACTGGATGCCAGGGTGTGCGACATGAATCGGCGGTTCGACGCTTTGCTGTGACTGCGGCGAAAGACTGATGACCAGCACCATGACCAGGTAAAGACCGATAGCCACATAGGCGCCGTGTTTGGCAGAGGTGATGATCGAGCTGGCCATGATGAACTCCGTGGACATGTTTCAGAGTCCACAGAATCAATCAAAAAAGCACCGGTAACCAACGAGTCTGATGCATAGCAAATATCAACTTCGTTGATCATTAACCCAGACTATCTCAGTCTTCAATAAAACTCATCATGCGCTCGCGGGCAGCGTCAGGTTCGCCGGGAATGGGTACGGCAGCGGACAGGATGGGGGTCGAGTAGAGGGACAGCAGTACGACGGCGAGACGCAGGGTCATTTTGGCAATCCTTTTCTGATGAAGGAGGAGTCAAAAAATCAGCGTCAAATTTAGAGGCATGGCCACCTGATATCAAGCATTACAGGATGGCTTGTCGCAAACGCGTTATGCAGGAGCGACATCACTTCAACGCCTTTCGCGGCCTGGGCTTCGATCGGCAAGTGACTTCGCTCCTGCATAAAGGCGGCAGGGCTGGAATTTCAGTGCTGGTTTTTGTGGTCCAGCGCGGCGTAGAAGTTGGCACTCTGTTGCAAGTATTTCTGGGTGTAGCTCTGGGTGTGGGATTTTTTGTCGCTGATTTCAACGTTGGCGCTGGCTGGCAGGGCAACGGTGGCGGAAATGGCGGAAGCGGCGATCACGGAGAAGAGATTGAAGTTCATGCGGGAGTTCCTCGAAGTCAGTTGGCTTGCCTGGCCGGTGGGGCCGTGAAGCAAACTTAACCCTCGAGGCTTAGCCGCTTGAAATGCTTTGTAGCACTTCCACATATCACGCTCATCGATAGAAGGATGCAGGCCCCATCAACCGGGGCCTGCGGCCTATTGACGCACCAGGAATTTCAGGTCACTGGGGGCATCCATCGGCAGGTTTTGCACGGTCTTACCCAACAAGCCAGTCTTGGCATCGCGCTCGACGACGACAATCCGGTTGCTTTTCTGGTTGGCGATCAGCAGGAACTTGCCACTCGGATCGAGGCTGAATTCCCGGGGATGGTCGCCTTCTACCGCGCGACGTTGCAGCTCCTTGAGGTGGCCGGTGGCTGGGTCGATGGCGAACACCAGTAACTGGTTGGCGGTGCCACGGTTGCTGACATAGAGGAACTTGCCGTCCTTCGAGGCATGCAATGCCGCGGCGGCCTTGTCCGAAACCGGCTGACCCGCAGCCAGGTCGACCATCTGGGTTTGCTCCAGCTTGCCGTCGCGGTAATCGAACACCGCCACTTGCGCGCTCATTTCCATGGTCAGCCAGGCATGCTTGCCATCGGCACTGAACAGCAAATGGCGCGGCCCGCTGCCCGGTGGCAACTGAACGAACGAGGGAGTCGCCGGGGTCAACGGCAAGTCGGGATTGGCCTTGGGGTCGAAGCGGTAGACAAACACCTTGTCCGCCCCCAGGTCGTTGGAAAACACATAGTTGCCATCGGGCGACGAGACCGTCGAATGCACATGCGCCGACGTCTGCCGCTCGGGATTGACCCGACTGGCCGGATGGCTGCTCATCTGCACCACAGGCTTGAGCGTGCCATCGGCCGCCAGCGGCAACACCGCCAGGGTGCCACCCGGATCTTCAGATACCGAGTAGTTGCTGACGAACAAGTGGCTGGCATCAAGGCTGAGACCCGAATGCGTCGGCTCGTTGCCCAGGCTCTGTACCTGGTTGATCAGGCTTAACTCATGGGTCTTGGGGTCAATGGCATAACTGCTCACGCGCCCGACCGGATCGGCCTGGCCCGGGCCATTTTCATTGACCACGAACAGGCGCTGCTGGTCCTTGGACAGGGTCAGCCAGGACGGATTTTCGCTGTTGATCACCTGCAGCGGCTTGGCGTCGATCTGCCCGGTGGCGCTGTCGAAGGCCAGGCGATAGATGCCCTGGCTTTGGCCAGCCGTGTAGGAACCCACGAGCAATTGATAGTCGTCGGCGGCCGCCACCTGTACGCCCATCGCGCCGATGCTACCGGCGATCAATAGCGGCCAGAGGTTACGCATCCTGTTGATCATCGTCGTCGTTGTCACCGCTGACGACGTCGCCGAGGCAGACCAGGCGGTGTTCGCCGTTGTTGTCATTGATCAGCCAGCTTTGCAAGGTCGCATCGAACGTTGCCGCCTGAATCTGCGCGGGAGTGAATTCCCAGTGCAGGGCATTGCGACCGTCCATGCATTCGATGTGCAGGTTGTCGTCTTCATCGAGGGAGAACTCGAAGGCGTGGTAGCCGTCGATTTCGACCATCCCGCAGTGTTCGAGGGCGTTGAGCAAGGTGTCGGTTGCAGCAGTCATGGCAGTCAATCTTTGAATGGGAAAAACGCAATGATAGCTCAGCCACACCGCTGAACAACTGTAGGAGCGAGCTTGCTCGCGATGGTCGTTAACGATTACGCGTGTTTTCTGGCTATACGCGGTGCCCTTAAGTCCATCGCGAGCAAGCTCGCTCCCACAGGGGGGTCAGATCGCCTCGCGGGACGGTTGGCCATCCACCAGGCGCTGGATACCCAGCGGATTGCTGTTTTTCAGCGCATCCGGCAACAGGCTATCCGGATAGTTCTGGAAACACACCGGGCGCAGGAAACGGTCGATGGCCAGGGTGCCCACCGACGTGCCGCGCGCATCCGACGTCGCCGGATACGGCCCGCCATGGACCATCGAATCACACACCTCCACCCCGGTGGGATAACCATTGAGCAGGATTCGCCCGACCTTCTGCTCCAGCAACCCGGTCAGCTCGCTGAACTGCTCGAAATCCGCCTGCTCGCCGATGATGGTCGCGGTCAGCTGACCATGCAGGCCGTGCAGCGCGGCGCTCAGTTGTGCCTGATCCGCCACTTCGACCACCACGGTGGTGGGGCCGAACACTTCCGCTTGCAGCACCTCGTCGCCATCGATCAGCAGGTTGACGTCGGCCTTGAACAGCTGCGGCTGCGCCTGCCGCCCCTGTTGCGCATCGCCCGCCAGGTGTTCGATCCGAGGATGATCGAGCGATGTTTGCAAGCCCTTGGCATAGCTGCCCAGGGTCCCGGCGTTGAGCATGGTCTGCGCCGGTTGGTCGGCCATCATGTCGGCCAGTAGCTGGAGGAAGGCGGTGAACTGCGGCGAACGGATGCCGATCACCAGGCCAGGGTTGGTGCAGAACTGGCCGCAACCCTGGACCACCGAAGCCGACAGGCCACGGGCGATGGTTTCCGTGCGCGCCTGCAACGCCTGGGGCAGCACGATCACCGGGTTGATGCTGGACATTTCGGCAAACACCGGGATCGGTTGCGGACGCGCGGCGGCCATGTCGCACAAGGCTCGACCACCCTTGAGCGAACCGGTAAAGCCCACCGCCTGGATGGCCGGATGCTTGACCAGCGCTTCACCCACCCCGCCGCCGTAGATCATGTTGAACACGCCGGCCGGCATCGCGGTTTTCTGTGCCGCGCGAATGATCGCATCGGCCACCTGCTCGGCCGTGGCCATGTGGCCGCCATGGGCCTTGAACACCACCGGGCAACCGGCGGCCAGGGCCGACGCGGTGTCGCCACCGGCGGTGGAGAACGCCAAGGGAAAGTTGCTGGCCCCGAACACCGCCACCGGTCCGAGCCCGATACGGTACTGACGCAGGTCCGGACGCGGCAACGGTTGACGCTCAGGCAGGGCCTGGTCGATGCGCGCGCCGTAGAAGTCGCCACGCCGCAGCACAGCGGCGAACAGGCGCATCTGGCCGCTGGTGCGGCCACGCTCACCGATAATCCGTGCGGCAGGCAGCGCGGTTTCGCGGCACACCACGCTTACGAACTCATCCCCCAGCGCATCCAGTTCATCGGCGATAGCGTCGAGAAATTGTGCGCGCCGCTCTGCACTCAAGGTGCGATAAGCCGGGTACGCTGCAGCGGCAGCCTTGGCGGCGGCATCGACTTCTTCCGGGGTGGCCTGGATGAAAGCATGGGGCAACGCCTCGCCGGTTTCGGCGTCGACGCTGTGCAATGTCACGCTGCCCAACGCACTGCGCTGGCCGCCGATGTAGTTGTGACCAAGGATCATAGGTAACTCCTTAAAGTGAGCCGACGGTGCCGGGTTCGAAAGCCGCATCGACAGGCGCGATGCCATTGATCAACGGCGCGCCAAATTCTTCCTGGCTGATCTCGAACACATCGCCCGGTTGCGTGCGAATGCCATCGGCGAACGACAGGGTCGCGGTGCCGAAGAAGTGGATGTGCACATCGCCCGGACGCAGGAACTGGCTGTACTTGAAATGGTGGAACTCGAGGTTGGCCAGGCTGTGGCACATGTTGGCCTCACCGCTGAGGAACTCGTTCTGCCACAGCACCTGGCCATCGCGCAGGATACGGCTGGTACCGGCCAGGTGTTGCGGCAGCTCGCCCACCCGCAGCTCCGGTCCATAGCTGCAACTGCGCAGTTTCGAGTGGGCCAGGTACAGGTAGTTCTTGCGCTCCATGACGTGATCGGAAAACTCGTTGCCCACGGCAAAACCGAGGCGGTACGGCTTGCCGTCGTGACCGATGACGTAGAGGCCGCTGAGTTCAGGCTCTTCACCGGCGTCTTCGGCAAAGGGTGGCAGCGGGAACGGCTGGCCCGGGCGTACGACAATGCTGCCGTCGCCCTTGTAGAACCATTCCGGCTGGACCCCCGCCTGGCCTGCCGCGGGTTTGCCACCCTCCACGCCCCACTTGAAGATGCGCATGGTGTCGGTCATCGAAGCTTCATCACCGGCCTGCTGGTGCATCTTGTCCCGGGCCGACGCGCTGCCCAGGTGAGTCAGGCCGGTGCCACTGACCAGCATGTGCGCCGGGTCCGGATGATCCAGCGGCGGCAGGATGCGCAGTTGCGCCAGCAGCACGGCGTAGTCATGGCTGATGCCCAACCCGAGGCTCTGCACCTGCTGCTCAAGATTGACCCCCGCCTCGATCGCCGCCAGCGCCAGGTCGCGCACCGTGCGGGCGTCTTGCACTTCACGGACCAGACCTTCCTCGACCACGCCTACGCGGCGTTCGCCGTTACTCAATTCGAACTGAACCAAACGCATGAATTTTCTCCATTTACTTGAAAACACCGCCCCCCCGGTAGGAGCTGGCTTGCCAGCGAAAGCGGCGGCACATTCACCGTCAATGTGTCAGATAGATCGCCATCGCTGGCAAGCCAGCTCCTACAGGGGTGGTGGTGATTGCCAGATTTTTGTGTCAGGTACGGGTAGCCCCACGCGCACTGGCGGCAAACTCATCCACCGGCAACACATGCTTGCGCTCCAGCAGGCGATACACCACGCCGGTCAACACCAGGCCGAACAGCATCACGCAGGACAGGAAATACAGCCCCGACGCGAGGTTGCCGGTGTACTCCTTGAGCGCGCCGATCACGAACGGGCCGATGTAGCCGCCGAGGTTGCCCACCGAGTTGATCAGGGCAATGCCCGCCGCCGCACTCGCGCCAGCAAAGAAGCGACCGGGCAAGGTCCAGAAAATCGCCGTGCAGGAAAACAGCGAGAACGCCACCAGGCACAGCGCCGCCAGTTGCAACACCGGCACCGAGAGCCAGGCACTGAAGAACAGGCCGATGGCACCGAGCACGTACAGAGCGGCCAGGTGGCCATACCGATCATTCAATCGATCGGAGCTGCGCGGGATGATCAGCAAACCAACGATCCCGAAGATGTACGGCACCGATGACACGAACCCGGTCACCAGATCAGTGCCGCCGAACTGCTTGATCAAGGTCGGCAGCCACAGGCCCAGGCCATAGATGCTCAGGGTCACCGGCAGGTAGAACAGCGCCAGCAGCAACACGCGTTTGTCCTTCAGGGCGTGCAGCGGATTGCCGTGACGGGTCTGGCCATACTGCTCGAGGTCCTTTTTCAGCTCGCCACTGAGCCAGTCCTTCTCCGCCTGGTCCATCCACTTCACCTGTTGCGGGCCATCCGGCAGCCAGCGCAGCACCGGCCAGGTCAGCAGGATCGCCGGGGTGCCGATGACGATGAACAGCCACTGCCAGCCATGCAGGCCGAACCCCCCTTCCATGCCCAGCAAACCACCGGATATAGGTCCGGTGATCATCATCGCGATGGGTTGGGACAGAATGAACAGGCCCAGGATCTTGCCGCGATGGCGTACCGGGAACCACTGGGTGATGTAGTAGAGGACGCCTGGAAAGAACCCGGCTTCCGCCGCGCCAAGCAGAAAGCGCATCAGGTAGAAGCTGTTCGGCCCCTGGACGAATGCCATGCCGATGGTGATGGCGCCCCAGGTGACCATGATCCGCGCGAACCAGCGCCGCGCGCCAAAGCGGTCAAGCATCAGGTTGCTGGGGATTTCCAGGAGGAAATAGCCAATGAAGAACAGCCCTGCGCCCAGCCCGTACGCCGCATCGCCCAGGCCGATGTCGGCGCCCATGTGCAGCTTGGCGAAACCTACGGCGGAGCGATCCACATAGGCGATCAGGTACAGCAGGATCAGGAAGGGAATCAGTTTCAGCGTGATGCGACGTATCAGCCGCAGTTCCTGGCTCATGAGATCGGTCTCCGATTGTTGTTGTTATAGAACCTCGGGGGACGCCTCTCACGGCAAACCGTCAGGGCCATCCCTCCGCTGAAAACGACTATATAGTAATACTATTTACCCAACAACACTTCCAAATAGACGAATTTGCGCATATGTTACGCTTCAGCTCGAACAATATAGTCATACAATAAGAGAATCGATCATGTCTGATAAGAAACCCACCCTGCGCTCCGCCCAATGGTTTGGCACCGCCGACAAGAACGGCTTCATGTACCGCAGCTGGATGAAGAATCAGGGCATCGCCGACCACCAGTTCCATGGCAAGCCGATCATCGGCATCTGCAACACCTGGTCGGAACTGACCCCGTGCAACGCGCATTTCCGCCAGATCGCGGAACACGTCAAACGCGGAGTGATCGAGGCCGGGGGCTTCCCGGTGGAGTTCCCGGTGTTCTCCAACGGTGAATCCAACCTGCGCCCGACCGCCATGCTCACCCGCAACCTGGCGAGCATGGACGTCGAAGAAGCGATTCGCGGCAACCCCATCGACGGCGTGGTGCTGCTGACCGGTTGTGACAAGACCACCCCGGCCTTGCTGATGGGCGCGGCCAGCTGCGACGTGCCGGCGATCGTCGTCACCGGCGGGCCGATGCTCAACGGCAAGCACAAAGGCAAGGACATCGGCTCCGGCACCGTGGTCTGGCAGCTCAGCGAGCAGGTCAAGGCCGGCACCATCACCATCGATGACTTCCTTGCGGCCGAGGGCGGCATGTCCCGCTCGGCCGGTACCTGCAACACCATGGGCACCGCCTCGACCATGGCCTGCATGGCCGAAGCATTGGGCACTTCCCTGCCCCACAACGCGGCGATTCCCGCTGTCGATGCGCGACGTTATGTGTTGGCGCACATGTCCGGCATGCGTGCCGTGGAAATGGTCCGGGAGGATTTGAAGCTGTCGAAGATCCTGACCAAGGAAGCTTTCGAAAACGCCATCCGGGTCAACGCCGCCATTGGCGGTTCGACCAACGCCGTGATTCACCTCAAGGCCATCGCCGGGCGCATCGGCGTGGAGCTGGACCTGGACGACTGGACCCGCATCGGTCGCGGCATGCCGACCATCGTCGACCTGCAACCGTCCGGACGTTTCCTGATGGAAGAGTTCTACTACGCCGGTGGCTTGCCAGCGGTACTACGCCGTCTCGGCGAAGCCAACCTGATCCCGAACCCGAACGCCTTGACCGTCAACGGCAAATCCATCGGCGAGAACACCAGGGACGCGCCGATCTATGGCGAGGACGAAGTGATCCGTACCCTCGACAACCCGATCCGCGCCGACGGCGGGATCTGTGTACTGCGCGGCAACCTGGCACCACTGGGCGCGGTGCTCAAGCCCTCCGCCGCCAGTGCCGAGCTGATGCAACACCGCGGGCGTGCGGTGGTGTTCGAGAACTTCGACATGTACAAGGCGCGCATTAACGATCCGGAACTGGACGTGGATGCCAATTCGATCCTGGTCATGAAAAACTGCGGGCCCAAGGGTTATCCGGGCATGGCCGAAGTCGGCAACATGGGCCTGCCGGCCAAGCTGCTGGCCCAGGGCGTGACCGACATGGTGCGCATTTCCGATGCACGCATGAGCGGTACCGCGTATGGCACGGTGGTCCTGCACGTGGCACCGGAAGCCGCAGCCGGTGGGCCTTTGGCGGCGGTGAAGGAAGGTGACTGGATCGAGCTGGACTGCGCCAGCGGCCGGTTGCACCTGGATATTCCGGATGCTGAACTGGCGGCGCGCATGGCTGACTTGCAACCACCGCAGCAATTGCTGGTGGGCGGTTACCGTCAGCTGTACATCGACCATGTGTTGCAGGCGGATCAGGGTTGCGACTTTGACTTCCTGGTCGGTTGCCGTGGGGCCGAAGTACCCCGCCATTCTCACTGACACCACCGCCCCCTGTAGGAGCTGGCTTGCCAGCGAAGGCGGCCTGACAGTCAACCCTAATGTTTGCTGTCAGGGCCTCTTCGCTGGCAAGCCAGCTCCTACAGTCGTTCTGCGCCAGTCAAAACCCGGTGCTAGCGACCGTCACTCCCCACGCCTGCTATCATGCCCGCCATCTCCATCGCCCAGGACCGCGCCGTTCCCCATGGATTACCGCAAACCCTCCGACCGCAAAAGCATGCACTCGCGCATCGTCCAGGAACTGGGCATGCAGATCGTCTCCGGACGTTTCCTGCCGGACGACAAACTGCCTGCCGAGGCCCTGCTCTGTGAGGAATATGCCGTCAGCCGGCCAGTGTTGCGCGAAGCCACCCGGGTCCTGGTCGCCAAAGGCCTGGTGTACTCCCGTCCGCGGGTCGGCACCGTGGTCAAGCCGCGCAAGGAATGGCACATGCTCGACCCGGACGTCCTGCATTGGCTGATGCAAAGCAGCCCGCAGAACCAGTTCTTCGACCTGCTGACCAGTGTGCGCAGCATCATCGAACCGGCCGCCGCCGCCCTCGCCGCGCAGTTCGCCACCGACGCGGATATCGCCTCCATCGGTGAAGCCTACCAACGCATGGAGGCCGCGCCGACGCCCGAAGCCCTGCTGCAACCGGACCTGGATTTTCATAGCCGCATCGCTGATGCGACCCATAACGACTTGCTGGCCAACCTGTGCAACATGCTGTCGGTGGCGATTGCCGAAGCATTGAAGCATTCCAACCAGCGGCCGAACCTGCATGAACTGGCGCTGCCACGGCACAAGGCGATACTCACGGCGATCGAGAACCGCGATGCGTTGGGCGCGCGGCATGCGACGCTGGTGCAGCTCGATGATGCGCGCAGTGCGTTGAATGTGGTGCTAGGCAGCGATCCCTCATAAAACGCGATCCCCTGTAGGAGCTGGCTTGCCAGCTCCTACAGGGGTCTGGTGTGAATTTTAGATGTAAAAAAGCCGCAACCCTGAGGCTACGGCTTTTGTGTTTCTGGCCCTGGATCAGTGAGCAAACAGCGAATTGCCTTTCTGCCCCGCCAGCTTCTCCGGCTTGATCAGGAACCGCGCCAGTGCCGGCAGCAGCCACAATGCACCGAACATGTTCCACAGCAGCATGAAGGTCAGCATCAGGCCCATGTCAGCCTGGAACTTGATGGCCGAGAAGATCCAGGTGCACACGCCGATCGCCAGGCACAAACCGGTGAACAGCACGGCCTTGCCGGTGGATTTCAGCGTCTGGTAGTACGCCTCCTGCAACGGCAGGCCCGCACGCAGGAAGCTTTCCAGGCGGCTGTAGATGTAGATGCCGTAGTCCACGCCAATCCCCACACCCAGCGCTACCACCGGCAGGGTCGCGACTTTCACGCCGATGCCCATGAAGGCCATCAGGGCGTTGCCCAGCACCGAAGTCAGCACCAGTGGCAACACGATGCACAGGGTCGCCGCCCAGGAACGGAAGGTGATCATGCACATGACCGCGACGCAGATATACACCAGGATCAGGATGGTCAGCTCGGACTTCTTGATCACTTCGTTGGTGGCTGCCTCGATCCCCGCGTTACCGGCCGCCAGGATGAACTCCAGGTTTTCGGTGTTGTGCTCCTTGGCGAACTCCTGCACCGCATGCACCGCGCGATCCAGGGTTTCGGCCTTGTGATCGTTGAGGAACACCAGCACCGGCGCCAATGAACAGCTGTTGTTGTACAGGCCATCGGCACGGGCGATGGAGTTGTTCAACACGTCCGGGTTACGCGACAGGGTTTCCCATTTCAGGTTGCCCTCGTTCATGCCCTTGATCATCTGCTTGGACACGGTCACCAGGGAAATCGCCGACTGCACGCCCTCGGTGTTCTGCATCTTCCACATCAGCTCGTCGATCGGCGCCATGGCTTCGTAGCGCGAGCAGCCTTCGGACTTGGTCTTGACCATCACCACCAACACGTCGGAACTGGTGGAGTAGTTGCTGATGATGAAGTTGTTGTCCTTGTTGTAGCGCGAGTCCGGGCGCAGCTCCGGCGCACCCTGGTCGAGGTCACCGATTTTCAGGTTCTGGCTGTACCACAGGCCGCCACCGAAGGCGACCAGCGCCAGGAGAATGGACACCGGTGCAACTTTGGCGCTGGCAAAGTTCGACAGCAGGCGCCAGAACGGATGCTCACGCACCGCGTCTTTCTTGCTGCGTTCGACCGCGCGCTTACTGATGCCGACGTAGGAAATCGCCACCGGCAACAGGATCAGGTTGGTGAACACGATCACTGCCACACCGATGGAAGCGCCGATGGCCAGCTCGCGAATCACACCGATGTCGATGATCAGCAGCGTGATGAAGCCCACGGCATCGGCGAGGATCGCGATCATCCCCGGCAGGAACAGTTGGCGGAACGTACGTCGCGCGGCAGTCAGGGCGTTTTCCGCCTCGCTCGATTGCAGGGCGATACCGTTGATCTTCTGCACACCATGGGAAATACCGATGGCGAAGATCAGGAACGGCACCAGCATCGAGTACGGGTCGAGCCCGAAGCCGAAGAAGTGCATCAACCCCAGCTGCCAGATCACCGCCACCAGCGTCGTGCTCAACACGGCGACGGTACTGCGCAGGCAGTTGGTGAACCACAGCAGGAGGATCAGGGTGATGACGAAGGCGATGCCGAAGAACATCACCACCATCACCAGGCCGTCGATCAGGTCGCCGACTTTCTTGGCGAAACCGACGATGTGGATCTTCACGTTCGGGTTCTGGGCTTCGAACTTGTCGCGGATCTTGTCTTCAAGCTCATGGGAAAACTGGCGGTAGTCCAGCGCCAGCAGCTTGCCCTGGTCCTGCGGGTCCGGGTAGGACTCCAGCAGCGGGATGTCGACGATGCTCGATTTGAAGTCGTTGGCCACCAACCGCCCGACCTGCCCGGACTTGAGCACGTTGTTGCGCAACAGGTCGAGGCTTTGCTGGGAGCCGTTGTAGCTCTGCGGGATCACTTCACCGCCAGCGAAACCCTCCTCCGTCACTTCCGTCCAGCGAATGCTCGGACTCCACAGCGACTTGAGGCCGGAGCGATCGACGCCGGAGATGTAGAACACCTCGTCGTTGATCTGGCGCAGAGTCTCCATGTACTCCTTGGAGAAGATGTCGCCGTCAGTGGCTTCCACGGAAATGCGTACGGTGTTGCCCAGGTTTGCCAGATCGTTGCGGTGCTCCATCATCTTTTGAATGAATGGATGCTCGAGCGGGATCATTTTTTCAAAGCTGGTGGACGGCCGGATCAGCGTCGCCTGCCAGAACAGGAAAATACTCACCAGCAGGCAGATCGTGATGACTGCCGGGCGGTTGTTGAAGATCAGGCGCTCAAGAAACGTCGCCTTGTCCTGATGAGGTGTGCTTAAGGAAGTCATAGCTGCGCCTTCTTATTATTAACCCGGCTCATTTGCCCAGCTCTGCGCCGTTTGGCGAAGTGGCGCGAACGCCGCCCTGTCCAGCCAGAATCAGATTGCCATTGCCTGCGGCGACCACCGACGACAGCGAGATACGATCGCGACGGTTGAACACGCTGAAGGTTTCACCGTTGTCGCTGCTGCTGATCACCGATCCGCCGTTGCCAACGATCACGATCGAACCATCGTCAAGCAAGGTCGCGCCGGACAGACCGAACTCCAGGTCACCGCGCTCAGCCTTGAGCTCGACTTTTTCCCAGTTGCTGCCGAAATCGGTGGAGCGGTACAGATTGCCGCGCAGGCCATAGGCCAACAGCGTGTTGGGTTGCGCGGTGCCAATCACACCGAACAGCGAACCTTCATACGGGCCTTCGAGCTTTTCCCAGGTCTGGCCCCAATCGGCCGAGCGGAACATGCTGCCCTGCTCGCCGACGATGAACAGCCCGGCATCCTTGACTGCGGTGATGGCGTTGAGGTGGAACTGGTCTTCGTTGTCCAGGCGATCGCTGACGTCTTCCCAGTTTTTCCCGCCGTCGGTGGTGGCCATCAGCGCCCCGTAGGCACCCACGGCAAAGCCGTTGCTGGCGTCCTGGAACCAGACGTCGAGCAGCGGCGATTCGCGTTTGAGATCTTCGAATTGCTTGGTCCAGGTACTACCGCCGTCCTCGCTGGCGAGGATCTGCGCGTCATGACCGACGGCCCAGCCGTGCTTGTCATCGACGAAGAACACCGAGGTCAGCAGCTGCCGGGTTGGCACCTTGGCCTGGGTCCAGGTCGCGCCCTGGTCATCGGAATAGAGAATGTGCCCGCGATCCCCGACCGCCACCAGGCGCTTGCCGGCGTGCACGACATCGAGCACCAGGCTTTTGCTGGCCTTGGCCGATTCAACGGAATAAACAACGTCGGATGCCGGCGCATCAGCGGCCAGCACCGGTGCCGACCACACGGCACAGCCCAACAGCGAGAGCGCTGTAGCCAGCAACGCGAACTTGCGCAATGCCGGCGGGCGGCAGATACCCACACCCATGACAGGCTCACTCATAGACCTTCCCCCATTATTATTGTTAGGTCGTTCAACCTTTCAGGGCGCCGTAAGGGGTGTTCGCGGGATGACCTGTTTCAAAGCATAGTCTTGAAACCCGCAATCCAGAGCCCCTTCGGAAGCTGGCTTATCCTATCGGTGTTCTTGAAGGGCTGACAATCGACGGCACGTTATGTTTTGTTAACCGGAGGGGGATGGGGGATTTCTGAATGATTGGGTATCAGGTGGGGTGATTGCGCTTTTTTTGGGGGGGTGGTGTACATATCCATTATTCAGGTAACGGCCACTTATGGTTTCGCTCTTACCTGTAGGAGCGAGCTTGCTCGCGATGGAGGTCAACGATGACGCGGGAAGCCTGACACCCCACGGCGCTCTCGGGTTTTTCGCGAGCAGGCTCGCTCCCTCAGTTTGATCGCAGTACATCTGTGGGAGATGGATCGCCTATAAGGCAGCCATCGCTGGCAAGCCAGCTCCTACAGGTTGATCGGCGTACATCTGCGGGAGATATGCCCCCGCAGGGTCCGAGGAACACTGCGGGAGCAAGACCAACCTCAAGCCAGGCTTTTGCTGACCACCTCAAACACATCACTGGACAGTTGCCCCGAAGCCCGAATCCGCTCCAGCTCACCTTTCATCAAGGCCTGACGAGCATCATCGTACTTGCGCCAGCGCGTCAAAGGCGCCAACTGCCGGGACGCAATCTGCGGATTGAAGCCGTTCAACTCAATGACCAGATCCGCCAGGAAGCGATACCCGGAACCATCCGCCGCATGGAAGTTGATCAGGTTCTGCCCGGCGAACGCGCCGATCAGTGCGCGCACCTTGTTCGGGTTCTTGATGTTGAACGCCGGGTGCTGCATCAATGCCTTGACCCGATCCAGGCCACCGGGCAGCACACTGCCGGCCTGGACGCTGAACCACTGGTCCATGACCAACGGGTTGTCCTTGAAGTGCTCGGCGAAGCTGGCCAGGGCCTTGGCCTTCTGTTCTTCGAATGGCGAGTTGACCAGTACGGCAAGCGCAGTCAGGCGTTCGGTCATGTTGTCGCAGGCCTCGAACTGTTCCAGCGTCGCCGCCAGCACTTCAGGCTTGCCGCTGAGCATCAGGTACGACAGCGCAATGTTCTGCAATGCGCGACGGGCGAAATGCTCGGCTTCGGCCACGTAGGGGGTCTGCTTGGACAGGTCGCGGTTGGCCTGGTAACGCAGCCACAGGCCTTCGAACAACGCATCGGCCAGTTGCTTGCGGGCAAACTCGCGGGCGGTATGAATCGCCTCGACATCGGCAACTTCACTGATTTCGGTCAGGTAGGCTTCGCTTGGCAGCGAGAGCATTTCGGCGACCATCGCCTGGTCCAGCGACTCATCCGACAGCACGGTACGCAAGGCCGAAACCAGACGCTGATCGAGCACCAGCGCCTCGCCCTTCTGCTGCTGGGCGATCAGTTCCTGCAGCACCTGCACCGACAGTTGCTGACCCGCATCCCAACGATTGAAGCCGTCGCTGTCGTGCTGCATCAGGAACATCAGTTGGTCACGGTTGTACGGGAAGCTCAGTTTCACCGGCGCCGAGAAACCACGCAGCAGCGACGGCAGCGGCTGTTCGGCGATGTCGACGAAGGTGAACGTCTGCTCGGCTTCGGTCACCGAGATCACTCGGGAAGTGCCTTGCGCCGCCGCTTCACCGGCAAGACGCAGGGCCATTTCACCGCCCTGGCTATCGAGCAGACCGAGTTCGACCGGAATCACGAACGGCAGTTTTTCCATCTTGTCCGGCGTTGCCGGGCAGCTCTGGCGGAAGGTCAGGCTGTAGGTTTTCGCCGCGGCGTCGTAGGACTCGCTCACCACCAGGCGCGGGGTACCGGCCTGGCTGTACCAGCGCTTGAACTGGGACAGGTCGACGCCGTTGGCATCTTCCATGGCCTTGATGAAGTCATCGCAGGTCACGGCCTGGCCGTCATGGCGCTCGAAGTACAGGTCGCTGCCTTTACGGAAGCCTTCGGCGCCCAGCAGGGTGTGGATCATGCCGACCACTTCCGAACCCTTTTCGTACACGGTCAGGGTGTAGAAGTTGGAGATTTCGATGAAGCTGTCTGGACGCACCGCGTGGGCCATGGGACCGGCATCTTCGGCGAACTGGTGAGTACGCAGGTACGCCACGTCCTGGATACGCTTGACCGTGGCCGAGTTCATGTCGGCGGAGAAGCCGGAATCGCGGAACACGGTGAAACCTTCCTTGAGCGACAACTGGAACCAGTCGCGGCAGGTCACGCGGTTGCCCGACCAGTTGTGGAAGTATTCGTGGGCTACGATCGCCTCGACCCGCTGGTGCGCGGCGTCGGTGGCGGTTTCGGCCTTGGCCAGCACGGCGCTGGAGTTGAAGATGTTGAGCCCCTTGTTCTCCATGGCGCCCATGTTGAAGTCGTTCACGGCGACGATCATGAAAATGTCCAGGTCGTACTCGCGACCGTAGACCTCTTCGTCCCAGCGCATGGACTTCTTCAGGCTGTTCATGGCGTGCTGGCACTTGTCGATGTTTTCCGGCTCGACATAAATGCGCAGCGCCACGGAGCGCTGGCTCATGGTGGTGAAGCTGTCTTCGACGCACCACAAATCACCGGCCACCAGCGCAAACAGGTAGGCCGGCTTCTTGAACGGGTCTTCCCAGGTCGCCCAGTGCCGGCCGTCTTCACCAGGCCCCGAGGCAATCGGGTTGCCGTTGGACAGCAGCACCGGATAGCTGTGCTGCTCGGCGACCACCGTGGTGGTGAACGTGCTCATCACGTCCGGGCGGTCGAGGTAATAGGTGATCTTGCGGAAGCCCTCGGCCTCGCACTGGGTGCAGAACATCGTGCCGGACTTGTACAGGCCTTCCAGCGCAGTATTGGTTTCCGGGTGGATGCGCACGCTGGTGTCGACCGTGAACGTGGTGCTGGTCGGCTGCAGGGTCAGGTGATTTTCGGTCAGCTGGTACTGGGCTGCAGAAAGCTCCTGGTCGGCCAAGGTGACCGACAGCAATTCCAGCTGCTGGCCATCCAGCACCAGCGGCGGCAACCCCGGGCCTCGCTCGGGGTTGCGGCGCATCACCAGTTGCGCATGGACCAGGCTGTGGTCCTCGAACAACTCGAAGGTCAGGTGCGTTTCGTCGATCAGGTACTCGGGCGCCTGATAGTCCTTGAGGTAGATCATCTTCGGTTGTTCGGTGCGCATGCTGGAGTCCTTAACTATGCACGGCGAGCTGATAAGCCGTGTATTTACGAATGTTGATCACGCCGGTATCGAAGATCAGGTACTGACCCTTGATCCCCATCAGCGTGCCTTCGGCAATCGGGTTCTTGTCCAGGTTGAAGCTGACGATCTTCGCCGGATACTGCTCGACCGGAAAGCGGATTTCCAGCGGTTCGACGTCGGCAATCGTCTGGATCGCCTGCAGGCCGAATCGTTCCTGCAGTCCTTGCAGACCCTCGGCGCAGCTGTCGAACAACTGGTCACGGATCTGCGGCAGGTCCACCGACACCGCATCGCCCTTGAGCAAGGCGCGCCAGTTGGTCTTGTCGGCGACCTGGCTGCGGAACAGGTCTTCGACGAAGCCTGATTGCTGGCGGGTCGCGACGCGCATGATCGGCAAGGCCTGACTGGCGCCCTGGTCGATCCAGCGGGTCGGCAACTGGGTGGCGCGGGTGATCCCGACCTTGACCCCGGAGGAATTCGACAGGTACACGATGTGATCGGTCATGCAGAACGTCTGGCCCCACTCCGGCTCCCGGCAGGTGCCGGCGTCGAAATGGCAGCGTTCCGGGCTCATGATGCACACGTCGCACTGGGCCAGCTTGGTCATGCACGGGTAGCAGTAACCCTGGCTGAAACTGGTCTTGGTCTTGCGTCCGCAATGGGTGCAGTGAATCGCCCCCAGGTATTCCAGGCGCACCGTGGTGCCGATCAACGGATTGACCGGAACCTCGACGTCGCCCAGGCGAAACGCATATTGCACGTTCGGCCCGTCCAGGCGCGCCGACATTTTACTGATTGCACCGCGGCCAATCTCGATCAATGGATGGCATCCGACTTGAACAGGATATTGGGCACTTGAATCGACTTGGAGCTGCATTCCTGCGGGCCCATGTAGCCAGTACGCTCTTCTTCAGGCAGGTTCTTGACTTCCCAGGCGATCATCGCCTGCAACGACAGTTCGCGTTGTTCGGCGGTGAGCTTGCCACCGTCGGACCATTTACCGATTTCCACCGCCAGTTTCAGGCTCTGGTAGATGTCCGGGGTGATGTTCTTGATCATTTCGTTGAAAGAGGACATTGGGTCTCCGCGCTCTTTGAATCACATAACAGTTTTAGGCGGCCAGTTTACGGCGGTTGTACAAACCACCCAACAAGCCGGTCAAGCATCCGACGAGCAACCCGCCGACGTGGGCCGCGTTGGCAATTTCGCCGAAGCCGATCATCGAGACCAGCCCGGACAGGCACAGCAGCAACCATATCAGCATCATCGCCAACACCCCGCGGGGCAGGCGATAGGCGCTGTTCGGCGACAGGACCTGAAAGATCCAGCAGTGCCCGAGCAGGCCGTACAGCACGCCGGACAAGCCGCCAAACAGGGTCGGGCCGCTGAAAACATACTGGGCATAGTTGGACACGAGGCTGAACAGCAAGGTCAGACCGATCAGGTTGATACTGCCCTGGCGCGACTCGATGCGCCGCCCCAGCTCCCAATACCACATGCCGTTCATGGCCAGGTGCAGGATGCCGAAGTGGATCAGCATCGGTGTCACCAGGCGCCACCACTGCCCCGCCGCCAGGCTGTCGGCCAATGGCACGAAATGGATGTACTCGCCGACCACGCGAAAATCGAGAAAGGTCAACCAGCGCAATGTCGTCAGGTTATCGCCCAGCAGCGTCAGCGCGCCGACGATCAGGCTCAACAGCAGCACCGTTGCCGTGGCTTTGCCATGGCGCAGCTGGTCGGCGAAGTCCGCTCGACGCATCGTCTGTGCCACCGGAATGTCGAGTTTCTGCTCCGGATCGCCCTCGGGATATCGTTCGTACAGCACCCGCACGTCGTGGCTGATGTTTTCCGGCACCCACAGCACCTGCTCGCCCGCTTCCTCGCTGACCCTATGCGGCACCTGCATGCGTTGCAGCAACTTGACGAAACCGCTCAGGTCCACCGCCAGCGGCAGGCGCAAGACTGCGATCTTGCTCATTGCAGCACCTCCGGTCGCTCGACATCGACCCAGACAAACTTGTGCGGATCGAGCCGGGTTTCCTGGTCCAGGCGATAGGCCACCAGTTTTCCGTAGAGCACCGCACTGTAGTCCAGGCACGCCAGGTTCGGACGAATCGGTGCCGGTTTGCCGCTGCGCCAGTAATGGCCGACGAACAGCAACGGTTCGTCGATGCCGTAGCGCAACAGCGTGTTTTTCTCGGTGGACGACAGTGGCGTGCGGGCCACCGGGTCGGGCAAGGCGTCGGGTTGGAACACGATGTCTCCGTAGGTTTGCGGATCCTCTTCCCAGAATTTCGTGCGGAAGAACGCGCGGGTCAGGCCGTCGCCGCTGGTCATGGTCAGGCCATGGGGCAGGCGCATGTCGGTGCCGCGCAACAGGCGGTCAAACACGGTGCAGGCGAAACTGCCGGGCACGGCCGAGGACTGGAGGAAGTGCTCATCGACACAGCCATCGGGGAACAAGGCCCGCAGCGGCTCGATCAAGCCGGCGTCCCAACAGGCATGCACCACCCGGAAGCGTCCGGCATCGACGAACAGCGGCAGTTCATAGAACCACTGCTGGAAGTCATGCCAGTCCGCCGGATGGTGTTCGAACTGGGTCAGGGTCTCGTGCAGCAGGCGCGCATGGCGAGGGGTGTGTTCGCGCACGAACTGCTTGCCGCTGCCAGGCAGCGCCGGGGTGACCCAGCCCAGGGCATTGAATTCGTGGTTGCCCATGATGCACAGCGCCTGGCCGGCCTCGACCATGTCATGGACGATGTGCAGCGCCTCGCGAATCCGCGGACCGCGGTCGATGATGTCGCCGACGAACACCGCCATGCGCGAGGCATGGCGCCAGACGCCCGCTTGCTTGTGGTAACCGAGCCGGTCGAGCAAGTGCTCAAGGGTCAGAGCGCAACCGTGCACGTCACCGATCAGGTCGTAGCTACGCGCGGGATCGAGCATCAGTCGCCTCCACCACCCAACCGGCTGCCCCAGCCGAGCTTGGTCCGGCACACTTCATAGTAGTTGTGATCGAGCGGGTGGATCAGCCGCAACTTCTGCGCCTTTTTGCTCACGGTGATGGTGTCGCCGGGCGCACAGGTAAAGTGGTTCTGCCCGTCACACGAGACTTGCGGGTAAATCTGCATATCCTTGGACACGACGATTTTCAGCTCACTGTTGCCATCGACCACAATCGGCCGGCCTGACAAGGTATGGGGGTACATCGGCACAATCACAATAGCGTCGAGCTTGGGATGCATGATCGGGCCACCGGCCGAGAGCGCATAGGCCGTGGAACCGGTGGGCGTGGCGACGATCAGGCCGTCGGCTTTCTGGCTGCAGACGAACTGGCCGTCGATGTACAGTTCGAACTCGATCATGCGTGTCGATTTGCCGGGGTGCAGCACCACATCGTTCAGGGCATCGCCCTGGCCAATGGCTTCGGCGTGGCGGCGAACTTCGGCCTGCAGCAGAAAGCGGTTTTCCACCAGATAGTGGCCGTCAAGCACTTCGGCGACCTTGGTTTCCAGCTCATCGGGGCGGATGTCGGTGAGAAACCCCAGGCTGCCGCGGTTGATGCCAAGCACCGGGATATTGTGCTTGGCCAGGGCACGGGCCGCGCCCAGCAGGCTGCCATCACCGCCCACCACGATGACCATGTCGCAGACCTCACCGAGCATCTTGCGCGACGAGGTTTGCAAACCGTGGCCCGGCAGGACTTCGGCAATGGTGTCTTCGAGGATCACGTGCAGGTGACGATCGAGCAGAAAACGTTTCAGTCGGCGTACGGTATCCAGCACCTGGGAACTGCCCAGGCGACCGATGATGCCGATATTGCGAAATTGCTCCATGGGGCCCCTAAGCTCTGTGACGGCGAAAAGCACGATTATGGGCGAAAGCACGGGATAGACAAAATCCTTTCAGCTTCAAGGTGTGCCCGCGATTCGGGCTATGCTCGCAAGATGATCCTATTTCCAGATTTGCTGCAGTTACCCCACCAGTTGCGCCACCCCGAAGTGCGCGACCTGGCGTGGGTCATCCTCGCCCCGCCGATGCTCAGCGCCACGCCCTGGCCACAACGTCATCCGCTGGCCGGCAGCGACTGGGTGCAGGCCCCGCAACTACTGGAAAACTGGCTGCGAAAACTCGACCGGGACAGTTACGGCTTGCTGCACTGGCTGGCCCAGGCCCGTACCCGCCGCCTGGGCCTTTATTATGAGCGACTCTGGCAGTTCGCCGTGCAGCATGCGCCGGGGATCGAGTTGATTGCCGCCAACATGCCGATCCGTCGCGAGGGTCACACCCTGGGCGAGCTGGACATGCTGCTGCGCGATCGCGACGGCGTGCATCACCTGGAACTGGCGATCAAGTTGTACCTCGGCCCGCAGAACGGCGACGGACAAGACGCCGCGCAGTGGCTCGGTCCGGGTTGCCACGATCGGCTGGACCGCAAACTGGCGCACCTGAGCCAGCACCAACTGCCAATCTCCGCGCGCCCGGAGAGTCGCGAGGTGCTGGCGGCGCTGGATATCCGCCAGTTCAATGCGCATTTGTGGCTGGGCGGCTATTTGCTTTATCCCTGGCCGGGACAGGCATCATCGCCCAGTGGCGCGCATCCCCAGCACTTGCGCGGTCGCTGGCTGCATCAAAAGGACTGGCCGGCGTTTTTCGCCCAGAGCCCGCCCGGCCGCTGGCAACCCCTGCCCCGCCATGCCTGGCTGGCACCGGCGCACTACCCCGGGGAGCAGACGTGGGGCGCTGAACAGCTCAATGCCTGGCTGAGCGAACTGGAGCCTCTGGCGCCGGCGCAATTGCTGGTGCGTCTTACGGAAAATGCCCTGGGTGACTGGGAAGAAGCGGAGCGGTTGTTTCTGGTGGCCGATCTTTGGCCGAATGTGCCGGGGCAGGGTTGAGTTTTTTGCTGATTCAACTGGCCCCATCGCCAGCAGGCTGGCTCCCACATTTGAAATGCATTCCCCTGTGGGAGCCAGCCTGCTGGCGATGGGGTCAACCTGGTCACAACCTAATCACATGCCCCTCCACCGGCGCGACCTCTCCATGAAACAAACGGGAAATAAGCGCCTGCGCCGCTTCATACCCATGACCTTCCACCACCTCCAACAACGGCGGCTCACCACCCGTCACCTTCCGGAAAAACTGCAGCAATCCCTCACCAATATGCTGACTCACCCCTTCCGGCCCCCATTCGGCATTGCGCTTGCGGATCTGAATCGGCGCAAAAAAGAACACCGGTTGCGGCCCCTCGATGGCCGTAAGCCGAGCCTCATCGGTACTTTGCGCCGAGCCGGCAAAGCAGCTATAGACCAACCGTCCGGCAAAATGCCGGTGCACCCGGTCACGCAAATCAAGGTCGCCGGAAAAATCCACATACAGCGTAGGACGGTCATTGGGCAGGTTCGCCAGCTCGGCGTAAGACACCACTCGCTCGTAGCACCCAAGGGTCTCGACAAAGGATTTGTTGCCGGCAGAGGTCAGCGCTACCCGTTCCAGCCCGGGATGATCGCCCAGGCAGACTGCGGTGCCATAGGCAGTTTTGCTCGAAGCGCTGGAGAACACCAGCCGGGCTGCTCCGAAGAACTGCTTGTCCTGCAAGAAGTCCGCAAGCATGGAAGAGGTCAGGAACAGCGGCTTGAGCAGAATCTGCAGGTTTTCGGTTTTCGGGCTGTAGTACGCATCCCAACTGCAACGGGTGTATTGGTTGTACGCCGAGGTCAACCCGAGTCGATGTTCGGCACCGTCGTAGAAACCACGTTCGGTGACCCGCTCCGGGCGCATCCACAGATGGCTGGCCAGGGGAAAGTACCCGTAGAACCGCTCCCCGACCTTGATGCCAGCCACATCAGACGCCACGACATCGGCGAATCCCCAGGCAGGCACATGGCCCCATTCCGCCAACCCTGTAGGAAAGAACCCCCAGTAGTTCATCGAATGGCCATAGGCGGCGTAGGTAATGTTGTTGGTCGTCAGCGCGCAACGGTCAATCTTCAGGATCACCTCGCCGGCTGCCGGGACCAGGCTTCGTTGCACCTGCTCGATCCGGCTTTGGTCAAGGGCGTTTTTACGGGTGATCAGCCGTGTTACGGTAATTGGACTTTGCATCTTTCAGTCTCCTGCTGCGCAAACGTGGCGGGTAGCACCAGAGTAATGGCAGCCAATGAAGAGCGGGTTCGGAAACTCCAAGGGCGGCGAGCCCGCCGTCAATCCCCGGGCAAAACCGCTGAAACGGCCGAGTCAGGCCCGGGCGATTTTCACCGTCGAAGCGATTTACCAGGCTTTTGTTCGGATTTGGCAAAGAAATGGCTGGGCCGGTCTGACCACCCGGGAAGTGGCACTGGAAGCAGGCGTTGCGGTTGGCACGCTGTACGACTATTTCCCGAGCAAGGAGGCGCTGCTGTCCGGTTACATACGGCATCAACTGGATGCCCTGTTACAGCACATGGATGAATCGGTGGTACAAGCCAATGACCTGGACTGGCCGACCCGGATCAAACGCCTGATCTACATGACCTGCAATCCCGTCGACGACCGCCAGCCCCTGTTCAACCATGCCGTTTCGCTCATCGAACACCAGATCGCCGAGCCGAAACACCATCGAAGGGTGTTCGAAGAACTGTCACGCAAATGGGGCGAAGCGCTCGCCGCCTGTAGCGACTTGCCTGTTCAGCCCTCACAGACAACCATCGATGCGTGGGTCATCATGGCCTGGGGCGGACGGCGTTATTGCGTTACTGCACAACCTGCGGCGGCGCAAACCGCCGCATGGTTGTCGGAAATGGAAACGCTGATCTGTGGCCGACTGGCCAGCGCTACGTAATCCAAAGCATCAAAGCTTCTTGTGCTGTTCAACCCACTTGCCGTAGGCATCGATGAATTTCTGCAGGAACGGCCTGACGGATTCAGACAGGTTGCCCGCCTCGTCGAACGCGGAACCGGCGCCGCCCAGGTAGGCTTCAGGCTGCTGCATCAATGGCACATCGAGAAACACCATGGACTGGCGCAAGTTGTGATTGGCCCCGAATCCACCGACCGCACCCGGGGAAACACTGATCACCGCACCCGGCTTGCCACTCCAGGCACTCTTGCCATAAGGCCGCGAACCCACGTCGATGGCATTTTTCAACGGGGCCGGCACCGAACGGTTGTATTCCGGGGTGACGAACAGCACTGCGTCGGATGAACTGACTTGTTGTCGGAAAGTACTGTAGGCTGCCGGCGGTGAAGCACCATCGATGTCTTCGTTGTACAGTGGCAAATCACCGATTTCGACGATTTCCAGCTTGAGGTTGGCCGGCGCCAGATCCGCCAGCGCGAGGGCGACCTTGCGGTTGATCGATGCTTTGCGCAGGCTGCCGACCACTACGGCGACGTTATAGACATTGCTCATGGAAGACTCTCGATTGTCCGTGGGAGGAGCCTGTAGTTATAGATGATCAGGCGACGGTTCGACCAATGAACATGGGTATATCTGCGTCCTGATTATATTTTTTTTACGTAGGAAAACTTACCGTGCTCAGTGGCGGTCTATCCACCGCACATTGAGTGATTTATCTCCAGAGGTTCTAAGCAGATGGCAGCAGTACTCGTCGGTCAGTTCCATGCAAGAGACGCGGAAGGCCGCATTTATTCCGTACATGAGTTCCAGGAATCCACCCCGCCGGCAGACGGCTACGCAGGCTCGACGCCTGTCACCACGTACAAGCTGGCCATTGGCGATCGCGTGAACAAGCTCGATGAAAACGAATTCATGCTGGTGCAATCGGGCGTGACCATCACCCGCGAACCGGTAAACGTCGTTTCATAACCCGGTGTTATGAGCAGAAGGCAGATGCGCAGACTTGGGTTAGGATTCAGACACTGACTCCTCACCTGCTGAACATGGACTTCACGCATGCGCTTACGCCATATCGAAGTGATCCAGGCGCTCCTGCAGACCGGTCACCTGGGCACCGCCGCCGAATGGCTGCAGTTGCCGGTGGCCGAAGTCGAACGCATCCTGCGCGACGCCGAGGATCAGTTGGGTTTCATGCTGTTCGCCAGCGTTCGCGGGCGTTTGCAGGCCACGCGTGAGGCGCGGGAGTTGCAGGTCGAAATCACCCGCCTCTACGATGCCCTCGAACCGGTGCAACGCCTGGCCAACAGCCTGCGGCAATACCTGGCCCCGCCGCTGCGCATCATCTGCACCCCGCCCCTGGCCCAGCACTTGTTGCCGCAAAGCATCGCCGCCCTGCGCCGGCGCCTGCCCGACGCGCCCTGCACGCTCCTGAGCCAACCCACCCGCGATATCGTCCGAAGCCTGTTGCTGCGCGAAAGCGACCTCGGCCTGAGCCTGCACGATCCCGAGCATGCCGATATTCATTGCCAGCCGATCGCCCAAGGCAAGCTGCAGCTGCTCGCCCCCCACGGCTGGCTGCAACCCAAGCAGAAGTACATCTCGCTGCAGGACCTGGCCGGTCAGGCAATGGTGGGCCTGGAAGGACATGACCCGCTCAGCCCGGCGCTTGAACACAAACTGCATGCGCTGCGGCCGGCGCCGGTCATACAAACCCGGGTGCAGACTCACCAGATGATGCGCAGCATGGTCGAGGCCGGTGAAGGCTTGGCCATTGTCGACCCCTTTACCGCCCTCGGCGCCAAAGGGGCCGGGCTCGATGTCTGCCCGCTGGCACCGGCCGTGCCGGTCAGCCTCTACGCCTTGACCCTGAAGAACGGCGAGCCCGGGCCGGCCATTCAGGCGTTGCTGGCGATCATCACGGAACAAGCCGCGGCGATGTTGGCGAACTGATCGGGTGTTCCAGCGGGTTGTCGAAGAATCGGTACCAGAACAGCGCCACTTCGGCGGTATTGGGATCAATGCCGCGATAACGCAGATGGTCGATACCGCCGATCACGTAGCCGCAACGCTCGTAAAGCCGGCAGGCGCCCAGGTTATTGTTCTGGGTTTCGAGCATGATGCCCGGCAGTTTCTTCTTGCGACTCCAGAACTGCGCGACATCCAGCAACGCCTTGGCCACGCCGTGGCGCCTGGCCGGTGCGTGCACCGCCAGTTCGTCGATGTGGGCAAAGCCGTTCCAGTTGGTGCTGATCACCAGGTGGCCCACAGGCTCATCGTCCAGGTACGCCATGAAAATCGCACTGTCGGCGGCATCGCGAAAGCTGCTGAACTCCTCCGGATCGATGCCATAGCACTTGCGATACGGGATGATCGGCGTGACCCGCCACTGCTCCACCGGCTGGCCTATTTCAGGAGCACCGTAGGCGGCGACTTCAAAACTGAAATCACTGCCCCAGATGTAAGCGGCAAAGCCCTCGTCGGCGACTCGCACCGACAGCCCTGGGTAATTCGGATTCATGACCGGTTGCATACTGGGAAAGGTCCTCATTCCTTGATGCAATCGACGGTGTAGTGCCGTCCATTGCCCTCGTCTTCGTGTTGCAATCCGTGCACATCTGCGACGAAACCCGGGAAGCTGCTGTCGAACGTGCGAGCAAACGCCAGGTAGTCGATGATCGAGCGGGTCGCTTCGGTAAATCGCTCGCCGGGCATGATCAACGGAATGCCCGGCGGGTACGGTACCAGCATGACGGCAGCGATGCGCCCTTCCAGGGCATCGATCGACACCGCTTCAACTTCGCCACGCACCAGATGATCATAGGCGTCCGCCGGCTTCATGGCGATTTGCGGCAGAACCGTGTACATGCGCTTGAGATGTTTGGCCGTGGCATTGCTGCGGTAACAGGCGTGCAGCTGATCGCACAGGTCACGCAAGCCCATGCCCAGATAGCGCGCGCCGTGCTGCTGAGCCACACAGGGCAGGCAACTGGCCAGACTGACGTTGGCGTCGTAGCTGCGCTTGAACTCCAGCAACTCGGTGAGCAGCGTGCTCCACTTGCCCTTGGTGATGCCCATCGAGAACAACACAAGGAACGAATACAGCCCGGTCTTTTCGACCACCAGCCCGCGCTCCCAGAGAAACTTGCTGACTACCGCCGCCGGGATTCCGCGTTCGCTAAGCGCACCGCCCGCGGTCAGGCCCGGCATCACCAGGCTGACCTTGATCGGATCGAGCAGGACATAATCGTCGCTCACCTCGCCAAAGCCGTGCCAGTCATCCCCCGGTTGCAACAGCCAGTCCTCGGTCACCACCCGGTCGATGCCTTCCACCGACGGCGGCTGCCAGATGGAAAACCACCAATCGTCGGCGGCGATGTGCTGGCGCAGATTGGCCAGCGCCCGGCGAAAACTCAGGGCCTCGTCGAACATTTCCTGCAACAGCGAACGCCCGGCCCCGCCCTCCATCATCGCCGACGCCACATCCAGCGAAGCGATGATGCCGTACTGCGGCGACGTGGAGATGTGCATCATGAAAGCTTCGTTGAAACGATCGCGGTCCAGCTGCCGGGCGCCACCGTCCTGCACATGAATCATCGACGCCTGGCTGAAGGCTGCCAGCAGCTTGTGCGTGGAATGGGTGGTGAACACCAGTGGACTGTCTTCACTGCGGGAAGTACCCATGCCGTAGCGCCCGGCGAAGAATTCATGGAACGCCGCGTAGGCATACCAGGCCTCGTCAAAGTGCAACACCTCGACACTGTTGCCCAACTGCTGCTTGATCAGCTCGGCGTTGTAGCAGAGGCCGTCGTACGTCGAATTGGTCACCACCGCCAGCTTGACCTTTGGCGCCCGGCCCCGGGTCAACGGACTGGCGTCGATCTTGGACTGGATCGATTCGCGGCTGAATTCGCTCAGCGGAATCGGGCCGATGATCCCCAGCTCATTGCGCTCCGGGCACAGGTACAGCGGGATGGCACCGGTCATGATGATCGAATGCAGCACCGACTTGTGGCAATTGCGGTCCACCAGCACCAGGTCGTCGCGCGCGACCATGGAGTGCCAGACGATCTTGTTCGCGGTCGAGGTGCCATTGATCACGAAGAAGGTGTGATCGGCACCGAAGTTACGCGCCGCACGCGCCTCCGCCTCGGCCAGGGGCCCTGTGTGATCCAGTAGCGAGCCCAGTTCCGGCACCGATACCGATAAATCCGAACGCAGGGTGTTTTCCCCGAAAAACTGGTGGAACGCCTGCCCTACCGGGCTTTTGTGATACGCCACCCCACCACCATGGCCGGGGGTGTGCCAGGAATAGTTGGAATCTGCGGTGTGTTGCACCAACGCCTTGAAGAACGGCGGCAGCAAGCCATCCAGGTACTTGCGAGCGGCCCGCGCCACCTGGCGGGCGAGGAAAGGCACGGTGTCTTCGAACAGGTAGAGAATGCCGCGTAACTGATTGAGCTCGGCCATGGCGTCGGCCGGCGCGTTTTCCAGGGTTACTTGCTCACCCAAGGCGAAAATGGGCAGGTCCGGGGCACGCACCCGCGCCAGCCCGATCAACTCGGCCATATTTTGTAACAAGTGCGAATGAGCGCTGGCGTCTTCCGCTGCGATCAGCATGCAGGAGAGCCCGTGATGGGTCGAGGCAACCAGCCGGCCTTCGGTGTAATCCATCGCCGAGACGATACTGAAACCTTCCTGCTCCAGTTCCCGGGCGATCCCCCGCACGCGATCGCCAGCGACGGTGTCGGCCTTGATGTCGCGATGGACGATCAGGACCGGGAATTTCAGATCTTTATACATGGTGCTCAGTGTCCTGAGGCGGCAGGCCAGAGACTGCCAATCACCTCAGGGTAGAGGGTTGGAGCGGATGTGGCGAGTGCGATGCACTGAAATGGGTCGTCAGATCTTGTTTAAGATCAAAAGATCGCAGCCTCATTTCACCTGTAGGAGCTGTCGAGTGAAACGAGGCTGCGATCTTGTAAAGGACCTACGCCGACGCTTCGGCCTCAGCCTCAGCCAACTGCAACCACAAAGCTGGTCCACCCGCGGACTTGCTAATGATTTCCAAGCGCTTCATGTGCTGGGCCAAATCTTCTTCACTGGCGCGAATGATCCGCGTCGGCTGGCGGTTGGCCGGCAGGCGGCGGATTTCCGTGGCGGAGTTGTCCGCACCCTCGCCGGAGCCATTGCCATCCGAGGCATTGCCCGCCAGGGACAGGCTGGTCTGGCCGCCGGTCATGGTCAGGTAGACGTCAGCCAGGATCTCGGAGTCGAGCAAGGCGCCGTGCAGCTCACGGCCGGAGTTGTCGACGCCATAGCGCTTGCACAAGGCATCGAGGCTGTTGCGCTGCCCCGGGTGTCGTTCCCGGGCCATCATCAAGGTATCGAGGATCGAGCAGTGTTGCGTGATGTCCGCACGATCGTGCTGGCCCATCAGGGCAAATTCGTTGTTGATGAAACCAACGTCGAACGCCGCGTTATGGATGATCAGCTGCGCGCCCTTGATGAACTCGAAGAACTCTTCGGCCACCTCGGCGAAACGCGGCTTGCCCACCAGGAACTCGTTGGTGATGCCGTGGACGCCGATGGCGCCTTCGTCACTTTCGCGATCCGGTTGCAGGTACACGTGAAAATGCCGGCCGGTCAGGCGCCGGCCGATCAACTCGACACAACCGATTTCGATAATCCGGTGGCCGTCGGTCACCGGCATGCCGGTGGTTTCGGTATCGAGTACTACCATCCTGTTAGCTATAGTTTTGTTAACCGTCATCGCATCGCCGCCTTTTAAATACGCGAGAAATCTTAACATACCGTCTAAAAATCACCGCAAAAACTGACGATCAGATGTAAACCCGCATTGACATTCTCTTCCACTACGCAGAGGTGTAAATATGAATTATACCGTTAAGACCTTTATCGCGATTGGTGGCGAGCGGTTCTCTCAACTCTACGAAGCCGATGCACCTGGCTTCCCTTTATTTTATCCAACCGCTTTCATTGCCCGCGCTATCAGGTCCTCCACTACGCACGAAACTCAAAAGGTCTACCTTGCGGCGATCAAGAGGGTCTGTGAATGGGAATCCCGTAGGCACATCGACCTGGCCCATCGCTTCCATTGCCGTAAATTTCTAAGTGCTGCGGAGGTTGATGACCTCACAAGCCATCTGCGCGCAAGCAAGTTGACCAGTAAGACGGGGGTCATCAGCAGCGCTAAGTACAACACTTATGTTGCGTATGCAGCAGGGTATATACGCTGGCTCACACATGAGGTTATCGCCGACACAAACACCCACGACGTCAGAGAGGCGGTTCAGGCTCAAAATACCATGCTCTTGCGAAAAACAAGGCGCAAGGTCGGATCAAAATCTGCACGCGAGCAGCGGATTGTGGGGCTGAGCCTGCCTAATGAAACCCGCAACAATTTGTTAGACCTATTCAGTCAGCCCTTGAAGGGAGTTCGACACCCCCAAAATCTTGGCCAAAGATTACGCAATATTGTGATGCTACGTGTTCTTTACGAAACCGGTATGCGATTGGGCGAGCTGCTAAGTCTGAAGCTCAAGCATTTAATAGAAGCCAGTGGCACCGACAGCGCCTACTTAGATATAGAGCTCAATCACCACGACGAACTAGACACTCGATTACATCAGCCAGTTACCAAAACTCAGGGGCGAAGGGTTCCTATATCGGGAAGCCTCGAGGAACAGCTGATCATCTATCGAGACCACTGGCGAGCAGGCGTACCCAGTGTCGGTTTTTCGGAAGAAAACTTCATGTTTGTTGTCCATCGTGGAGGACGCAGCCAAGGTCAAGCACTACCCAAGACGGCATTTGGTGCAGGGCTTGCTAACCTCAAACAGCTATTTGACGCGCTTAAACCAGTTCACCCCCATCTGCTACGACATGACTGGAATTATCGTTTTTCAAAACATGCGGACAGAGAACGCATGCATTTTGAAGAAGAGCGTACGCTGAGAGAACAGCTAATGGGCTGGGTACCGGGCTCGCCAATGTCAGCACGTTACAACCGCCGCCACATTGAAGAAAAATCTCATGAAATTGGCCGCAAAGTCGCTTCCGACACTGCAAGGATTTTACAATGAAAAGAAAAACATCTTTGCCAGCACAACCAATATTTTTTGATCACAATCTCGATATCAACCGCACTGAGCGCCCTGGCGTTCAGTGCGGTACTTTTGGTGCGTTTCATTGGGACGGAGATGCACTTATTCATACGGGTCAGAATAAATTCCACATGGCCAAAGCGCTATCCTATCTAACCCCCTCGCTAGGATCGTCATTTAAACAACACCTGATATCTTTCACGGCGCAAGGCAATTATGCGCCAGCTAGCTACGGAAATCTCATCTCAGCATTTCGGACAAGTCTAATTACATACCCGACTTCCTCTTTCGACTCCAGCTGGATAGCAAAAGCTTTAACAGTCCCAACATTCCATAGAAACAAAAATAGAATCTTAAGTTTCTTCCAACATTGGTCGGAACGCGACAACGCCATTATCAGCCAGAGCGCCTTAAGCTTGCTGAATGATACTGCTTCTTCCTATCGCGCAACCCCGCGCAACGTGCTTTCAGACGATCCAAATAAAAGCTGGCTCACCAACGAGGAATACAATGGTCTGCTCAGCGTCGTTTGGGATAATTATGACAGGGGAAAATCCGGCACACAAGTTACGCTCATCAAGCTGCTTTCGATGCAATATGCTCGTCGGCCTGTACAGATTGCGAATTTAAAAATTGGTGATATTCAAGAAAACGACGGCTCGGATAAATTGAGCCCTATAGGTAAAGTAATTCTCTTTCCAGGCAGCAAGGATAAGGGGGCTGAAATAAGTTTTAGAGACAGCAAACTTGAGCCTCACTCCCTAGCCAATCACTTGTGGGACTTATGTCATATTCAGTGCCGTGAAGTAAAAACGCTTTACGAAAAAACTTTGGGCCTTACTCTTACAGATGATCAACTGAAAAAATTACCTTTGTTTTGCAGCGAATTTCGAGTGAGGCAATCTCGACAAATCATTGAAGGCCAAAGTGGGCTCAGCCTATTGACAAATCTGGACAGCGAGCTTTTTCATCTGCGTCGAGAAAGCATATCCCAAATCCTCACATGGGGAAATAATTTCCCGACTTGTGAATATGGCGACTCAAAAACTAAATACTCGTTACAGCAGCCTCCCCCCAGTCCACGTACTGGACGGACAATGGTTGTCACTGCTACGCGAATGCGCCATACGCGAGCGCGACAACTTGCCCGACTAGGCGTACCTCATCACATACTCTCTCACTGGCTAGGTCACACGACTGAACAGTCGATAGATGCCTATTACAATGACCCTGCCGAACAAGCTCGGCAACTTGATGAAACAATGGCGCATGCTCTGGCTCCATTCGCAATGGCTTTCACAGGGATACTGATCGACTCCACGGCTCAGGCCACGCGAGCCAGCGACCTAACCAGCAAGTTGGAATTTGCCCGCTCTGGAGTTTTAAAAACAGTCGGTCACTGCGGAAAATTCAGCTTCTGCGCGACAACGTCAGTGCCGATACCCTGTTATCGCTGTAGGTATTTCGAACCCTTGGTGGATGCACCACACCAAGAGGTATTGAATGCGTTAGAAGAGCGACAAGCAGCGGAGCAGGACGTATTAAAATTTGGCGGGGCGCGAAATATATTGATACCTATAGATCTTTCAGCAGACATTCACGCTGTCAAAAGCTGCATTGAACGTTGCAACGCGAGCAATGCACAAAGAGAGTTAAATTCATGAGTCAGTCCATTCGATTCACCCCTAAGCGCGAAATGTTTGCCAAACAAAATCTTAGTGATTTCATTGACATGGCAAAAAACAACTTAACACTGTGGTCTGATCTGAAGAATTTTTCTTGGGATGCAGATCGATGGCCTACAACATATTCAGGCATCCGTTTTATCAGCCATGAATACCGGAGCCTGCCAACCCGCGACCGCATCGACACGCATCAATTGATGCACCCAGCGTTCACCGAGTTTGCCAAAGCCTACTTGCGCTATAGACATACGCTCCGCCCACAAAAATCAATATGCCAGCAAATATCAGCGCTTCGAGTTATAGAGTACGTGTTGCGAAACGACATGACAGTGCCTGACATAACCAAGTTTGAACAAAGACACTGGGAAATGGTCGTCAGTACTGTTGTAGACCTACCCAGCCGCCAAGGGCTGTGCAGCCATGTTCGCAGAACTTTGAAGATGCTAGCGGATTTATTTATTCTTCAGGTAGATCCAGGATTCTGGAACAATCCTTACGTAGGGCAACACAGCTACGATGCTATTAACGGCGCAAAAGCGCCGAGTGAAGCAAAATTGAAGAAGCTACCAGACCAAGACGCGCTGTTAGCAATCGCTGAAGTTTTTTCGCTAGGCGACAGTGAAGCGCTCATAGACAACGACATAATGATTACTTGCATTACAGGGCTTCTTATGAGCGCTCCCATGCGTATCGGCGAAACCCTACGTCTACGGACCGACTGCTTGCGCGACGACAACGACAAGGATGGAGAACGCCAGAATTACTTAGCGTATTGGGTACCGAAATCGGCGCATTTCGCTCGTAAAGCCATACCGAAGACGATGGCAACTGTTGCTACCGACTCTATTCAAAGGCTAAGCGAAATGACCGATGAGGGCCGTCGCTTAGCGCGCTACATGGAAACTAATCCAGACCATTTCTACCGGCACGAGAATTGTCCAAAAGTACCTGACGATCAAGTACTTAGCAGACATCAAGTAATACAAGCGTTAGGTTTTTCTAGCCCGAATAGCTGCATGAGCTTCGTAAAACTCCACACTGGCAGTGGTTCACTGAAAGGCTTTACACTAGACACTCTTTGGAGCATTGTGTTAAAAGCGCACAACAAACTCAATCCACACTTTCCATATCAGGAAAACCCGAGAAATTCATCGCTACCACCGCTACGAATGTCCGAATCACTGCTGTGCTTTCGTCGATTTCAAACTTCACCTGAGTTAAATACCAGTCCTGTGCTACTTGCACCGTACAGCAAAGATACATATGGGAAGAATTTGTCGACAGGGAAAGGCACAACACATTCCGGGAACTTCTTTAGAAGAAACGGCTACGGCGCCATCAACCTAAAACCTCACAGCCTTCGCCACCTCCTCAACAGACTAGGGCGCAATAACGGTGTTTCCGTAGAAACGCTTACCGAATGGAGTAGTCGCGCCACCATCCGGCAGACTCGAACTTACCTGCACGACGATCCGCTTAAAGCGGCTTCCAATGGAGCGGCTTTGCTTGGGACGATCCAAAAACAGACTCCACTGAAGCCAGTCACCTCTGGGGAAGCAGAGCTATATGGTCAGGGGCCGTTCCATCGCAGCCGTTACGGCATTTGCCGACGAAGCTGGAGAGCCGGGCCTTGCAACAAGTTCGCCGATTGCCTCAATTGCTCCGAACTCCTCATGTGCAAGGGCGACAGGATCGCCGCAGAAATAATAAAACAAGACCGTAACAATCTTGTACAAACATACACTGCCGCACAACTTGCAATAGCTGAAGGCGAGCGGGCAGCATCGCGATGGACTGAAAAGGCAGGACCGCAGATCGCAAGACTCGATGAACTGCTGGCCATACTGCACAACCCTGAAATACCGGACGGTAGCCCTGTCGAAATGGAAGGAGAAGACTTCAGCCACGAGAAGGTGATTGTGTCCGAGAAAGCCGAAGCAGCAGGCGTAAAGTTGCTGGACCGGAATGAACTGCGCATCACATACGGCGATGATTTACTGGCTTGCCTAGAGTTACTTCGGAGCTCCGACAATGCCTAAGACAATCACAGAACAGCATGAAAGAAAAATCGCTCAGATGATCCGTAACTGGCCAGCCGAGCATGCACTGGACTGGAACGCAGTCTGTAAGGGCGCACAAGGCATATTGGGATGGGATAACCCTCCAACTCGCCAGGCGCTTGACAAAAAAATAGCGATAAAGGTCGCTTATAAGAACAAGAAACAAAATTTTAAGATAGAAAAACAAAAGCTCTCGGACATGCCAAGGCCACGGAGCACCCTGGATGCCATGAAGAAGATCTCTAGGCTTCAGGCAGAGAATGATGAACTGAAGGCAGAGCTTGCTAGGATGGCCGAAATCGCAAACAGACTCATCTACAACGCAACCATTGCAGGCCTTACACGAGAGCGACTGATGGCGCCACTTCCGACAATTCGTGAACCACAGCCACGCAAAATGTGAATTCAGTGATCGTTGAATGTAACTCTTGTATTTTCTGACCTAGTACGCCGTCTGGATCTCGAAGTGAGGCAGCCTCAAGGTTTCGCACACAGCGTTTAGACATAGCCGCATCACTAATACACCGCGAGGGAGGCCTAGGTGCTAATTTTTGAATCCGCCGTTAGCACTTTGATAATTCGAATAAATTGCTACCTAATTGATCGACTCCATCGCCCTACGACGAAAGATTCAAATGTCACCCCTGCCCCCTTTCAGCTCCATTAGTTGAAGCTCCTCTTGCACGCGGGATAGGAATCTCCTGACATCCCCGGTGTTTTCTTTCCGCATATAGCATGCCGCCACCAAGCTGACCGGATGGATGGCTAGAACGCTGCAAAGCTCTTCGAGCTTATCAAGCGTCGGACTGGTGCCGCCTCGCTCGAGCAAGCTGACATTAGTCCGGCTACTGACGAGCGCAAAATCCTCCTGCGTAAGGTTTTTCTGAAGGCGAACCTGCCTCAGCGTTGCCCCAAATGCTTTTCTCAGTTCCATTTTGCGGTCTCACAAAAGGAACGATAAGGCTTCATTGCACAATATATGACTACAACATATATTGGTCATTTGTGACGCGGAGAGGCTTGCCATGAATCAGGAGCATGGACGATCGATGATCTTTTCCAGCCTATTCAACGACGATTTTCTAGCACGACCCTTCGTTCGACAGACAATAATGTGCCCATGGTTTTATCTGCAAGCGGAGGTTCGTGAAGGCAAGGAATTCATGGGCGAGATGCTCATGGTCTCTTCGTTTGACTCACTGAAAGATATCCTCGAGCAGCAGCATGACTCCTTCCGGGTCCGGTCAATCCAGTACGTCACTCCCGGTTTTGTCAACAAAACTGGCCAGTGGCGTATGGAGCCGCTTTTGGAGGCTAGCGAAGCGATCGGTCAGGGTGGAGAGAAAATACCCATTTTGACAGTTGCGGGCCGGACGTATTCGCACATGGACATTAGCGCCGAGACAGACTTCACAAACGTTAAGGTATTGTTCACCCACAAAACGGACAGACATGACTGATTTTTTGTAGGTAGGCTGCGCCTCAGTCGGGGAGGTCTGCCTTGCTTGTTCAGCTCTGACTTACTCGGATGCGGTGTACAACGTAATCTTTCCGCAGTGATGCGGCCACAAGAAGTCGCCACCTGAACCAAGCTAATTCCGATGTTTCACATCATCGGTTATCAGTCACGTGGCGATGGATCGCTCAAAATCTTCGTGTACTTCAAGGGAGTGCCGGCGAAGGCGGTGCCTTCTACCTTACTAAAAGCATCAACAGCATCGACGTTGAAAAAACTACGATACTTGGACGATTTTTGTAGACGCTCAAGCTTGGCTCGGGCAGTAGCTACTGTATCGTTATCGACTTTAGCTCTCATTCTTTTCCACCTTCTCAAAGCACCGATACGTAAAAAAACCTGACGGACACCTTCCGCGCATTCGATACACGTTTCGAGGATTTTGGATGACATCACCTCCTACCATCCAAAAATACGTCACTTTTTCCGGCGACGTGATTCTTGTACAGTGAAATCAAAACTCAATCCTGCGAGTGGGCCACACGGTTCTTGATCCGGATGACAATGGAGCAATCTTTCCCGTAAATCGTGATCCAGTTTATTGAGTTTATCGAGTGATTGGAGGGCCTCGCCATCATCAACCTCCGCCTCTGACTCACTGTCCCCGTCCTCAGGCACCAAAGACTCAGGGCTACTCAAATAAAGAGCGAGTAATTTATGGTGTGGGTAGCGATTCTCAAAATCCCTGACCAACCCCTTGAAAATGCTTTCACCCGTGGGTGTGCCAGCAACTCGGCGAATCACATAGTCAGCGATAGCCAGGCGCACCTCGATCTCGTTTGAATCGAGTGGAAGATCCTCGTACCCATCTTCAAACCGGCTATAGGGACGACATCCAACGGGCTTATCGGTCATCGTTCAGGGTTCCTGCGTGGGTTGACTTTGATAGGTCAAATGACCGTACACGAAACTCCCGCATTACGATTGAAGTGATCGCTTTTGCGGTATTTCGACGCTATCTTCAAAGTACGTCAACTCCAAAACAAATGAAACCACCGGAATCTTGTGTACGGTCAGTGAAATCCAGGAGAGAACGCACTGCGCTCTCTTTCAAGCTCGAGCCCTCTGGCATTCCATCAGCTTAGGCTTTAGTCAATCAGCGAGTGAGGCATCACATGAGTAATCGCATGAGTAATCGCAAAAAGCATTCAGGAGAAGCTAGCTTTGACGAGATATTGATGATCAAGCGTCGAGCCAGGGACAGGCTTGTTGATGCGGTGTACGCAGCAGATCGTGAAAGCCTTGAGCTCGCAGCGGAACATATCAAAGCGGTTCTACGTGGCAACTCACCAATTCCACGGCCACAACGATTTAGCTGTCTCGATAACGAGAAGTAAAACGCCACGCTAGCTCTACAAACTAAATAGCCGAAAAATGGTAACTAATAGACTGAATTCCAGCGCCTGAACACTATTGAAGGGTTAGTTTGCGAAAACCAACCGTGTTGTGACCATACAAGGGTGCACTCACCTACCGTTGTGTAACGCAGGTAACACTATTGATGAGATTCACACCAGGCCATCCAACAGGCCATCTTCGCGTAGAAGGTCAACTATCTCCTGTTCTTCGATCGTATAGACACTACGAGACGTTTTCCAGACCAGTTTCTTTTCCTGCAGTGCCATGAGCGCTAGCTGCACATCTGGCACTTCAACCTTCGACTCGCTTGTGGCTATGCCAGCTTTCTGTATCGCTTTGGCATACAACTCCATAGTCGAGCATTCGAAGGGCGCGAAACCATCGCCCTTCGCACCCATCACACGAATGACTGCAGACTGCAATGGAGTGAGGCTACGAATCACCGTCTTAGGATTCGCATTGAGTGCTACAGCTTGCGCTCGGACAAGCTCGGCAAAACGCACCAAGATGGTTTTAGGGTCCACGGTGAGATCGAAGCGGATACCGTCTGCGGCTGCGCTGAGAAGCTCAGGCCGATAGCCGCTCTCTTGAAACAACTGGAATACATCTGAAGGGTCGAGATCCTGTGGAAGGTCAAGTCCCTTGCAGTACCAGTCAACGAAGCCTTCATCCAGCATTGGGAACTGCACCATTGAAGCCCCAAAAAACGCCTCATCGCTGCTGTTTCGAAGCATGGCAAGCTTGTTTCGGTTCGATCCGATGCAAACGATACGGAGACCATAATGCTGCGAACTGTTAAGTTCGTCTCTGGCCGCCTTTAGCGCAAAAAGCGCTGCGACGCCTTCGTCTGACGTGATCGCATGTTGGGCTTCGTCGATTATCAGCACTATGAGTTGTTTCGACTCATCGGACAGTGCTTCAAACGCCTTGGTAAGATCAATTTCTTTCCCGAGCCCAATGTTGTTCACGTCAAAATTAACGCGAGCGACACCTACCGTTTCCAGCCCGGATGCTACTGCCAATTGGCTGATGAGTTTCTCGTTAGGTCCAATAGCTTCTCGGACAGTCTCGACGATGACAGCTCCTGGATCTTTCGTCAGGTCCTTCCAAAGATCGGCGTATAACACAATGGCTCCGGCATCCTCCAAGGCAGGCCACAAATCTTCGCGGGCGAAAGTGGACTTCCCGGTGCGGCGTGGCGCTGTCATGAAGACACCTGACGTAGCGGCACTGCCTACCGCCACTTGCGTTATCAGCTTAGTGAGCCGCTCAGACAGCGCCCGACGACGGTAAAAATATTTCTGCGACATTGTTGGCCTTTGATGGGATCCATAGGGAATCAAAGAATTGAAGCCCTAATTTGAGCGTGATCTAGCATCGCGTTCAGTCAGCGTTGAAAGTAACTATATGTTAACGGTCAAAAAATCAGCAACGATAATGGACTCAGTTTCGTTTTATCTCTTTTTGACCAGACGCGCAGCGCTGACCAACCCCTCCAGCCAATCTTGATGCCCATTGATCATTGGGTTCGGCCGCGCCATGGCGAGTTCTTTGGCGGGTTTTCCCTTCTGGGTTTCTTGGGTGAGGATTCGAACTCGACCATCCGACAAATCTTCGATTAGCCAAGCATGGTGCACATCCAAGCGAGTGTGGACCTCGCCCGCCCAGCCGTGCCAGGCTATCCGTCCCGGCTTACCATCTCTGACCAATCAGCGGATTCCATTGCACACCAGATTTAGCTTCTACACCTGGCTTTAGGCGCTGAGTTTCGTCGTAGTCACTCCATGGGTGCATGAACAAGGGCTCAGCGCTATCCAACGTCTTTAGGCGCTCCGCAAAGCCAGCGAGGTAAGCCACACGATCTTCAGCAGTCACACGGCCTGGCATCCATGCGGCAAATGGCGGTAGGACAGAGAAGCCGGTGTAAGCCAGGAGACCGTTGTGAATTGGCCAAAGTACATGCAGCAAATCCCCATCGATCCCGTTCGGCTCATAGAGCGTCGATGCTGTCCCAGTCGTCAGGCAAAGCATCGCCTTCTTGCCCTTGAACAACCCCGAGTCGTATTTACGACCGGCTGCATAGGCAAAGCCGCGACTGAATACGCGATCGCACCAGCCCTTCAAGATCGAAGGCATGGAGAACCACCACACAGGAAAGTGGAACAACACCAGGTCAGCCTCAGCGACTTTCTGCTGCTCACGAACAACATCAGCACTTTGGGTATTCTGTGCGAACGCATGCTCTTGCTCACGAGAGAGATCCAAGAACTCCGCATTCTCGCGGTCAGCAAAATCTGCTGCAGACAGCACTGGACTCCATCCCATAGCGTAGAGATCGCTGACGACAACGTCGTGACCCAGACCGGTCAATGTTTCCACCGCTGTGTTTTTTAGCGCTGCGTTGAACGATGCCTGCTCCGGATGTGCATAAACGATGAGGGCTTTCAATGTGTACCACTCCGGACTTGAAAGGAGGACTCAAAAACTTGCACGATAAGCCCAACACATGTCTGCAATGTCAGTCGTTCAGCTTAAAGGCACGTCGAGCGTTCTCTGCTAAAAACAAGCGCTGCACGTCCTCTCCTAGATTTAATGCGCTAATCCCTTCCAAGCAGTCGGCAGGCGTCAGCATAGGATAGTTAGTCCCAAACAATACCTTGTTTTTCCCCGCTCCTCGCATATAGGCAACGAGCTCTGCAGGAAAACGAGATGCTTTGTAGGCCGATGTATCCACATAGACGTTCTGGTGTTTCATCATCAGAGAAATCATTTCAGATACCCAAGGAAACCCAATATGCCCACCGACGATCCGCAGCTCTGGGAATTCATGCGCGACGTTGTCTAGATAAGGCATGGGCCGTCCCGGTTCCGAAGGTCGCATCGGTCCTGCATGCCCGACTTGCAGGCAAAACGTAATGTCTAGCTCGATGCATTCGGCATACAACGGATAGTATCGGCGATCGTCCGGGGGCAATCCCCAAAGCCAAGGGAGGACACGTAAACCCTTGAAGCCAAGATCCCTGACACAACGGCGCAATTCTCTCACTGCGTCCATCGGTCGGCTGATGTCGACGGAAGCAATTCCAACGACTTGATCGGGATGCGCAAAAACTGAAGCTGCGATTTCATCATTGGTGATCATGGGGCCCGATGGTCCCCACCAAGCGCTAGCAAGTACTTTCGCCACACCTTGATCACGAAAGGTATCGAGCGCCTCGTCGAAGGTTATGTCCGGATTATCCTGCGCTAGCGTTTTCCATGCCGTGGGCCATCGTCGCAGCGAATCGAACATAGGGTCCTGTAGGTATGCCTTGTTAGGAAACTGCATCCAGGCGTCGATAATTTCCAAAGCGTCTCACCTCTAAAGATTGAGATTGGTGGTTCCAACAACGATCAAAGAAAACCAGTCGGGTCGCCTTGAAACCCGCCTCCTGTGCCAGCTTCGTCTCCAAATATTGACGTGTTCTGACTGTTGAATTTACTCAATTCAAGAGGCGAGCCATGTATCGGTCACATACCCATGATTTCCCGACGCCGTCTATCTTGGGCTCGACGGTTACCCTCTTCGCTCATCCCGGTTGGTAGCTCCTGGTCTAGCAGGGTTGTTCGAAGATCAATTTGTTGAATCACAGAGTCTTGCAAAGCTTTTTTGGACATGGCGTAAGCCACATTGCAGTCAGGAGTGATGCAGCGGGCATAGGCGATTGCCGTGGAAAGCAAATCCTCCTCTTCGACTACCTCATGGAAGAACCCAAGCTTCTCGGCCTGTTCCAGAGAGTAAAGTTCGCCTTTGAGGGTGGTCAGAGCTCCGACCTGGTTGCCCAGCGCGTATTTGATGATTTCAACATAGGCGGCTGGCATCGGAATGCCGATGGGAACTTCGTTCAAGCCAAATTTGGCTTTTTTCCGTGCTGCAATCCGGAAATCGCAATCCAATGCGGTGATCAGCCCACCCGCGATTGCATGCCCGTTGATCGCAGCGACGGTTGGTCTTGGGTATTGGAAGATTCGCAGATTGGTCGCACGGTATTCAGCGTACCACTGGCGAATACGTTCTTTGTTTTGGCTGCCGAACACGTCAAAGCTGTACTTGAAATCAATGCCGGCTGAAAAAACGTTTCCTTCTCCCGTCAGGATGACCGGCAACTCGCTAAACTCTTTTTCAAGCCGGTCGAAAGCGTCATGCAGATCCTTGAAGAAGGCGTCATTTTGCACGTTAACTTTATTGGTGTTCATGCGCACAACCGCGCACTCATCGACGACCTCAATTTGCCAAGCCATGTTCATTCTCCTCATCAGCTGCGCCTGCAAGCGGCGCAGTCATTAATTCACTCAAGTCCTAACTGATTGTGCGAGCATCTGGAAGTCATGCTGCGGTGTTAACACACCGCCAACGTGAGCTCCTCTTCCATCATTTCGCGCATCTTGAATTTCTGTACCTTTCCAGAAAGTGTCATTGGGAATCCGTCAACAAATCGTATATAGCGAGGGATTTTGTAACGTGCGATCTGTCCGTCGCAGAATGCTCGGATGTCGTCTTCACTGATCGACGCGCCGGCGCGCGGAACAATCCAAACGCATAGTTCCTCGCCGTATTTCCGGTCCGACACACCAATCACTTGGGCGTCCTGGATGGCCGGATGTTGGTACAAAAATTCCTCGATTTCACGTGGTGAGATGTTTTCGCCACCACGAATCACCATGTCCTTGATGCGGCCTGTGATGCTGACATAGCCTTCTTCATCCATGGCGGCAAGGTCACCGCTGTGAATCCAGCCGTCGGCATCAATGGTCTGGGCGGTCTTTTCCGGGTCATCCCAATACCCCTGCATCAGCGAGTAGCCACGAACACACAACTCACCAACGGTGCCTATCGGGACAATGGCACCTGATTCTGGATTGATAATTTTCGCTTCCAGATGCGGGTGCACCCTACCAATGGTCGATACCCGCTTTTCAATTGGTGTTTCGCAAGTGCTTTGATAGCTGGCGGGGCTTGTTTCAGTCATTCCATATGCGATGGTCACTTCGCGCATGTGCATGTCACGCTCGACTCGCTTCATGACCTCGATCGGGCATGCTGTGCCCGCCATGATGCCGGTGCGCAATGTCGACAGATCGAACTCCTGAAAGCGTGGATGATCGAGTTCTGTGATGAACATCGTCGGAACGCCATGAAGTGCCGTGCAGCGTTCGTTTTGGACTGCCTGAAGGACCGCCACCGGATCAAATGAATCGTTAGGATAGACAATGGCTGTGCCGTGGGTCAGAGCAGCTTGGTTGCCCACCACCATTCCAAAGCAGTGAAATAGAGGCACCGGTATGCAAAGTCGATCAGTCGAGGTCAGCTTCATGGCTTCCCCGAGGAAAAATCCGTTATTGAGTATGCCGCGATGCGTCAAGGCTGCGCCTTTCGGCGAGCCGGTCGTTCCGCTGGTGAACTGAATATTGATCGGATCGGTATTCTTAAGTGTTGCACCAATATGCCGGACGCTTTCATCTGCCGGATCGCCCGCAGCAATCAGGTCGCTGAAGCGCATGAAACCGGGAACCTGCTCTTCACTCAGTTGAATCACTGTTCGCAAGAACGGTAGTTTGACCGCATCCAGCATTCCAGGCGTTGCGCTGTGTATTTCAGGCGCGAGACTCCTGATCAACTCGAGGTAATTGGTGGTCTTGAAGGTCGACAGGGTTATTAGTGCCTTGCAACCCGCCTTGTTCAAAGCGTATTCGAGCTCGGAGGCCCGGTAAGCAGGGTTGAAATTGACGAGGACGAGGCCAATCTTGGCCGTCGCTAATTGGGTAATCAGCCACTCGGCACTGTTGTTGGCCCATATGGCCACACGATCACCAGGCTTTAGCCCAAGGCTCAAAAACGAGCTCGCCAGCCGATTGGTCTCACATTGCAGCTGGGAATAGCTATACCGGATATTCTGATGACATGAGACCAACGCCTCATTTTCGGGAAATTTGGCAGCTATTTCGTCAAAAAAAACACCCAAGGTTTTTTCTATCAGTGGGATATCGGTAGCGCCACGAGAATAGCTGTCTTTTATTTTGCTCATTTTTATTGTCTCAACCTTGATTCACTTGAATTTCTTGTGCTTCCCAATTCAGGTAGAGCGACAGCTCATTCCACTCATTGGTATCAACGAACATCCGGCTTAGAAATCGCAGCGCCCCACTTGCTTCAATGTACGAGTGTGGAAGGTCGTATAACATTGGCGATATTGACGTTTTTTGTGCCAGTTACGCCAAGCTAGAGCACCGCTTGCGACTCGACTTGAATCTCGAGACCAGAGCATGGTTAGACATTCTCTGGCCGCGAGCACTCAGGGGTTACCAAAGTGGCAAGCTGTAGCTGACGATCAAACGGTTTTCATCCAGGTCGCTGAGGAAGTTGCTGCGTGTGGTGGCGTTGCGTAGCTTAAGTCCGAGGTTTTTCAGCGGGCCGCTCTGAATGACGTATCCAATGTCAGTATTGCGTTCCCAAGTCTTGCCTTCACTGAGCCCTGCGCCTCGATCGACGTTGTCACCGGAAAGATAACGGGTCATCAGTGTCAGCCCAGGCACGCCGAGGGCTGCAAAGTCGTAGTCGTAACGAACCTGCCAGGAGTGCTCGTCCTGGTTGCCGAAGTCGTTGATCTGGACCTGATTGATCAGCGCATCATCAGCACCGTTTACAAAGGCAAAGCCGGTGTCGCCGCTGAGGTGCTGGTAACCAGCACCGAAACTGTGCCCGCCGAGCTTGTAGGTAAACAGGGCTCCCAACGCATCGTTATCGACATTACTGCCGCCGTCACCGCCGGAATGGGCAAAACGGATATCAGACTTGAGGCTCTGCCCATCTCCTAACGGTAGCTGGTGCACCAGATTAACGAGGTGCTGTTTGTAGATGCCGTCGAGGCCCCCGTAGTAGTAACTGGTGGCGAGTGACGGATTCCATTGGTAGCGACCGCCACCGAACAGGAACTCATTGCTGCTCTTGGTCTGGCCCAGCACGATGTTTCGCTTACCACCGTTAAATACAGTGAGCTCCTCATTGTTGGAGGAGTCCCGCTGATTGACTCGATCGATACGACCAAGATCCAGGTTCAAACCATCAATCTCATTGCTATTGATCCACGCACCCCGAAAGGTTTGTGGCATCAAGCGTGAATCGTTGCGCATCAACGGCGGTAAAATTGGCTGAAGGGTGCCGAGCTTGAGGGTGCTTTTTGACATGCGCAGTTTGCCAGTCAGACCGGATTCGCCGTATTCGTCCTTTGCGCGCTTGGGCGCGCTGCTGTTGGTTTTGAGCAGACCTGTTCCTACCCGGTCGGGGCTGGAATCAAGCTTCACACCGAGCATACCGATGGCATCAATGCCAAAACCAACGGGGCCTTCCGTATAACCGGACTCCAGGCGCAACATGAAACTTTGCGCCCATTCCTCCGCTTTGTTCTGCGCGGCACCAGCCTGGCGAAAATCACGATTCATATAGAAATTACGCAAATCGAGAGTGCCCTTGCTGTCCTCCAGAAAAGCTGCACTGGCTGACCCTGCGATGCCCATAACTGTTCCCGTGCAAAGCATATGGATGATAGTTTTCAAGTTGTACTGCATGGAAAGTCTTCCTCTCGCTATTGTTATTGTTATTGCTGTTTTTTTGTTGTTGTACGACTGATATGCACGTGCGAGCGCTGCCGAGATAACTTTCTCGACTTCACTTAAAACTCGAAATTCCATTTACTAATACAAGACATGAGCGTGAGCTCAACGGAATAACCCGGCCCTCAAATACTCGAATAACTTAATAGTTGAAAGAAACGATGTAGCGATACTTATTTTGCCGTCATCCGTAATGCTCCATCCAGGCGAATGACCTCGCCATTGAGCATCGGATTCAGAATGATTGATTCCACCAGTTGAGCGTACTCACTGCCACGTCCAAGGCGCGATGGAAACGGCACGGTCTTACCGAGGGAGTCCTGCACATCCTGCGGCAAACCCAGCAACATCGGAGTCTCGAAAATACCTGGAGCAATGGTCATGACCCGAATACCGAAACGTGCCAGCTCGCGGGCGATCGGCAGAGTCATGCCTACGACGCCTGCTTTGGACGCCGAATAAGCCGCCTGCCCGATCTGCCCATCAAACGCCGCCACTGAAGCCGTGTTGATGATTACTCCCCGCTCACCTTCTGCATTCGGAGTGTTTTTGCTCATCACCTCGGTGACCAAACGAATGGCATTGAAGGTGCCTACGAGGTTGATCATGATCCCGCGAGTGAAAGTGCTCAGTGCATGAGGGCCTTCCTTACCCAGAACCTTCTCCCCTGGTGCAACACCGGCACAACTGACCAATCCATGTAGAGCGCCGAATCGGGTCAAGGAAACATCGATGGCCGCTCGTGTTGAGTCTTCATCGACAACATCAGTGTGGACAAATAGCGCCGCGTGTCCCAGCTCATCCGCCAGCGCTTCACCGGCAGATACATTGAGGTCCGCGAGCACGACCTTGCCGCCGCCTTCCACCATTTTTCGCGCGGTCGACGCGCCAAGACCCGAAGCACCACCGGTGATGAAAAAAACGGAACCTTCGATATTCATTAGAGTTCTCCAGAGGGGTTAAACAGATACGCCGAAGTTAGCTTTACGCCGCTGGCAAAAGGCGCTAACGCCTTCTTGAAAGTCAGAGGTCGCAGACATTTCAATAAACATTGCTTTTTCGGCTTCTAGTGCGGTTTGCAGGTCGTGATCCAGTCCGTCGCGCATCAGACGCTTAATCCCAGCCTGCGCCGCAACAGGTCCATTGGCTAAGCGATGAGCCATGGCAAGTCCTGCCATCTGTAGCTCATCAGCTGGAACGACTTCAGCAACCAGTCCGATATCTTGTGCCTGGCGGGCATCCAGTTTCGGATTCAGCAGAGCGATCTTCATTGCCCTGTGCAAACCAACATGCCGTGGAAGGTGCCAGGTCCCACCGCCATCCGGGGTAGCACCAATGGCGCTGTATGCCATGAGAAAGCTTGCATCCTCTGCAGCCACAATCAGGTCGCAAGCCAAGGCAAGCGAAAGGCCAAAACCGGCTGCCGATCCGCTGATCAAGCCCAGCACAGGACAAGGCAGTTGCGTCAGCCCGATGACGGCCTCATTTACAGCGCTGATGAGTTGCTCCAACTCTGCGGCGCAGGCGGCTTTCGAGACTTTGAGCAACGTATCGAAGTGCCGGACGTCCCCTCCCACCATGAAATGTGCCCCGCTACTGCGCAACACAACAACCCGAGGTGGATCGGTGATGAGCGTGCGTACAGCGTCTCTCAGGGCAAACCCCATGGAGAGATCGAAGCTATTGCGCGTTTCTGGACGATCGAGGGTGATAAAAGCGAGTGCCCCTTGACGTTCAAGATGAACGAGCAGGCGCTCAGGCGTGGGAGTGTTCATTTTCTTCCTCACTGGCGTCACTGATTTGTGTTGCTGATGCGCTCGGCGAGCAGCTCAAGCCTGTCGCCGCCCCAAAAAAGCTCGCCGCGATACACGAAGGTGGGGGCTCCGAAAACGCCCATGCTTTCGGCTCTTTCGGCTGCCGCCGTTAAGTCTCGCTGTGCGTTCTGCTCGAGGTAATGGTGCCAATCCGAGGCCTTCAACCCCGCGCTGATCAGGGCTGCCTGAATTTGTGCTGCGGACTCCAGATCGAACTCCCGTTGCCAGAAAGCAGCCAACAACGGGTGACAGAACTCCCAAAGCCGATTCATCGACTTGGCGAACAACATTGCCTGGCTGGCAAGCGCCGCATCCCAGAGCTTTGTTGTTGCATGGATCGTGAGCCCCTGCTGCTGAGCGAGCCGACGGCAATCCATATACAGATACTTCAATTTCGAAACTTCTCGACTCGAGCGCTGCTCTACCTCACCGCCATACGCAGAGCGAAAGTCGGTGATGTAAGGCCACCAGTCAAAGGTCACTCCACTGCGTTTTGCGAGCGAAAAAACCGGTTGTAACGCAAGGTAAGAGTAGGGACTTCGCAAATCGATAAACACGTCCACTACCGGATCATCAGGTTGGCTCATGGTCCGCTCCTACCCCGCCCGAAACAGGTTGTGCTTGGCTTGCTCCGAAGTAGTGACGTCGACCCAACGATCCTTCAAAAGCTCGATTGCTTGCCCGACTGCTGGCCGGCTACGCACCCTGCCGTACCAGGCTTTTACGTTCGGAAAGTCATCGAGCGTGATTCCCGTCATCTTGTGAACACGGATCCAAGGGAAGCACGCCATGTCTACGATGGAGTAATCACTGCAGATGTACTCTCTCGTTTCGAGCCGATCGTCCAGGATCTTTAGAAGACGCTTGGTCTCGGTCTGATAACGGGTAGTTGCGTAGGGCACCTTTTCAGACGCATATCGAAAGAAATGTTGAGCCTGGCCCATCATCGGCCCCAGCCCTCCGACCTGCCAAAACAACCACTGCAGGACTTCTCTGCGCTGACGCACATCCTGTGGCAGGAAGCGTCCTTCCTTCTCCGCCAGGTACATCATGATGGCTCCGCTCTCAAATACTGTTACGGGTCCGCCGCCATCAGAGGGCGCGTGGTCAACGATCGCTGGAATCTTCCCATTCGGGTTGATCGCCCTGTAGCTCGGCGTGTGTTGAGCACCGCTAGTAATGTCGATTGGTACAACCTCATAGTGGATCGCCAACTCCTCCATCAGGATGTGCAATTTGTGCCCGTTGGGGGCTGGCCAGCTATACAGTTCGATCATGAGGTTTCTCCAACAACAGATACGCGTTTTTCCCGCTGACAACTCATGCTTACTCAAGACAGCTGCGACCGTTCAAGACAGCCGCAGCAGCTGGTTAACTACAAACAGAGGTGTTCTTTGGACGCAGGATCTCGTCGTAATCATCCAGCGAGGGAAATGTGAGCGACGGCCGTTGATCCAGCGTCAGCAGGTGCTGGCGGTACTGCTCCAGGTATTCCTGCCGCGCCTCTTGGCTGATGTAAGGCACGTGGAAGGCCACAAAGGGTGGCAAGACGGTCAAGCCGACATAACCGAGCACGCCACGCTGAATTGGCTGCAACAAAGCCTCAAGTTCGCCATGCACTGCGCCTGGACCGAACATATGGTCTTGCCCACCAAGAGAGAATGCGAGCATTGCTTTCTTGTCCTTAAGGCCACCACGGTCATAGATCCGTGCTCCGCCATAGCAGTAGCCCGAGATGAAGACGCGGTCGAACCAACCCTTCATGATCGCCGGCATGCTGAACCAGTAAATCGGGAAGTTGAAGATGATCAGATCGGCCCACTTGATCTTGTCCAGCTCTTCAAGAATGTCGGATGCCAGCGTTCCGGTGCTGTAGCCGTTGCGTTGCTCCAGCGCATAAACAAGATGATCGCTATTAGCACGCTGGTGGAAATCTTCAGCGCTGGCCACGGGATTGAATTTCATTGCATATAAATCAGACACGATTACGTCGTGTCCCTGTCCGCTTAATGCTTCAACGGCAAGGTTCAGCATCGACGTATTGAATGACTGAGGTTCGTTATGGGCATGGACGATCAATACGTTCATGGGAGCTCCGGTGAGTGACTATGGAGTCACTGTACGGAACAGGCAGCCAGTGCTAAATTGGCATTATTGACTAATAACATGCGGATTTTGCCAAAATGAAACCAGCCCCTCTTCGCGCAGCAATTCTTGCCCTCGATGGTTGCTATGCCTCGAGTCTCGCTGGTTTTGGCGATGTGCTGCATGTCACCAATGCCCATTTGAGTCGACATCAACATAAGACTGGCACCGCGATGGCACGCTCGTTTTCGTGGCAATTCGTTTCGCACAAAGGCAGGCCCGTAACCGCGTGTAATGGGCTTGCGCTCAATACCGCTGTGCCGCTCCCTGAAGAGACACTCGATATCATCTTCATCCCTGGCCTGTATTACTCGGGGCATGATGGCTTCGAACGTATGCTGGAAGCCGCCGAGCCGCAGCGGGAATGGCTTAAGGCGCAATGGCGTGAGGGCGCAGCGCTGGCGGCGAATTGCACCGGCACTTTCCTGTTGGCAGAAACCGGCCTGCTGCGCGGTCGTCAAGCCACAACCACCTGGTGGCTGGAAAGGCTATTTCGAGAGCGCTACCCGGGCGTCAACTTGCAACTGAGATCGATGGTCACAGAGGAAGATCGCCTCTGGTGTGCTGGTGCCTCTGCTTCTTACTTGCTGCAGGCAGTGCGCATGGTCGAACATTTTTGTGGCGCAAATACGGCCACACTGACGGCCAAGACCATGCTGATTGATACTAGCCAGACGACTCAACTGCCCTACCTGCCGCTCCAGATGGAAACCGTGCACAGCGACACGATGGTTGCAAAGGCGCAGCACTGGCTTTTGAAACACTTCGCCGAGGATGTGAGCCTGCCAGAGCTGGCCGCGGCGCTTTCAGTCAGCGTGCGGACGTTGATCCGTCACTTCAATCGCGTACTCGGCACTACTCCCCTTACCTACCTGCAGAACCTGCGCATAGAAATATCAATGACTCTGCTCGAAAGCGGTGACCTCAGTATTGAGGAAATCGCTAATCAAGTCGGCTACCAGAACGCCAGCTCATTTACGCGCCTTTTCCGCAAGCAGGTAGGGGCGACTCCGGCGGCTTACCGCAGTCGGTTTACGTCATTGGCGACGGGCTAGGTAGATTTTTGCGGTACGGGTGAAATTGCGAGGTGAGGCGTCCTTGCCCGTCTGACATGGCTTTACGCAGCCTTCAGCGTCCTGAAGCGAATGTTCAATGCCTCGACCGCAAGCGAGAATGCCATTGCAAAATAGACGTAGCCCTTCGGTACGTGCATCCCCATTGCATCAGCAATCAGCACGACGCCCACGACTATCAGGAATGCCAGGGCCAGCATTTTCAGGCTCGGATGCTTGTCGATGAACGCACTGATCGCCCCGGCCGCGAGCATCATGATCAACACGGCGACGACGATAGCGGCAACCATCACCGGTACATGAGAAACCATTCCGACAGCTGTGATCACCGAGTCCAGCGAGAAGACGATATCGATGATCGCAATCTGAATGATGGTGCTCAGAAAGCCCGCACCCTTTTTACCTAACTCAGACTCCCCCTCCTCGCCACCTTCCAGTTCCTGGAAGATTTCGCTGCTACTTTTCCACAGCAGGAACAATCCTCCGAAGAACAGAATCAGGTCACGACCCGAAATCCCTTGATCGAAGACATTAAACAGATCGGTAGTCAGTTGCATGATCCAAGTGATGGACAGCAGCAGAAGAATGCGCGTGACCATGGCCAGTGCCAAACCGAAGAAGCGGGTTTTGGGCTGCATGGCTTTGGGCATGCGGCTGACCAAAATCGAAATCATGATGATGTTGTCGATACCCAAAACAATTTCCAACACTGTCAGGGTAAAAAACGCGATCCAGATTTCCGGATTGAGAAACCATTCCATAACGTCAAAACTCTCGATTGCCCAGAAAAAAAGGCATCACCAAAATCGGTGATGCCCGCATGCTCAAATGAGCGAGTCGTGGTAAGCCACATCGCCTCGACGGGGGCGACCAAACCAATCGTCGGTGCGGCGATGCACTGATGGCACCTGTCAGCCAATCAGACGGTGAGAAGCGAGTTGCCATCCATCTCAGACGGAATCGGCAAACTCAGCATCTGCAACAGGGTTGGAGCGATATCGCACAACCGGCCATTCTTCAGCCCGTGTCGCCCTGGTTGCTCACTGACCAGAATCAGCGGCACCGGATTCAAGGTATGCGCCGTGTGGGCCTGGCCAGACATCGCATCGAGCATTTGCTCAACGTTGCCGTGGTCGGCGGTAATCAAACATTCACCACCAACTGCGAGGGTTGCTTCAACCACGCGACGCAGGCATTCATCGAGCACCTCGACCGCCTTGACGGCAGCATCGAAGGAGCCCGTATGACCCACCATATCGCCGTTGGCATAGTTGCAAACGATCAGGTCGAATCTGCCGCCAGCGATGGCGTTGACCAGTTCGTCAGTCAACAGGGGGGCGCTCATCTCAGGCTGCAGATCGTAGGAAACAACGTCAGGTGACGGAATCAGGATTCGCTCCTCACCCTCAAAAGGCTGCTCTCTACCGCCGTTGAAAAAGAACGTCACGTGGGCGTACTTCTCGGTTTCGGCAATGCGCAATTGCGTTTTCCCAAGTCTGGCCAAGTGTTCCCCCAAGCTGTTGTGAATAGCTTCGGGAGGGAATGCACACAGGCAACTCAGCTCTTCGGAATACTGCGTCAATGTCAGCAAGCGATCCTTGTCCACCACAAACGGCCGCTCGAAGGTCGTGAAATCCGGTTGGATCAACGCCTGGGTCAACTCCCGCGCCCGATCGGGGCGAAAGTTCATGAAGATCATGGCGTCATCCGCACCGACACTGACAGACTGTCCAATCGTGGTTGGCTTGACGAACTCGTCCGACTCCCCACGTTCGTAAGCGGCAGACAAAGCTACCGACGCCGTTTCAGCCTGATGTTCGGCTTCGCCGCCGACAATCAAGCGGTAGGCCGATTCCACGCGCCCCCAGCGGTTGTCGCGATCCATTGCATAGTAGCGACCGACCAGCGAAACAATGCGTCCGGCGCCCAGTCTCGCAAACGCGTTTTCCAAAGCCTCAAGCGAGGCTAAAGCGCTCTTGGGCGGCGTGTCTCGGCCATCGAGAAAACCATGCACATAAACTTTCTCGACACCCTGCTCAACCAGGCAACCACAAGCCGCGATAATCTGATCGATATGACTATGCACGCCGCCCGGAGAAAGGAGCCCCATCACGTGCACAGCACCATCGCGACTCTTTACCCCTTGGAGCAACATCTGTAGTGCCGGGTTGTGTGAGAACTCTCCGTCCGCGAGTGCTTTATCAATTCGGGTCAAGCTCTGGTACACCACCCGCCCCGCGCCGAGATTCATGTGGCCAACCTCGGAGTTCCCCATCTGACCTTCGGGCAGCCCAACAGCAAGACCTGACGTCGCGATCTCGCTGTGGGAGAAACGCTTGAGCAGCGCATCAAACGTCGGCTTTCTCGCTGCGGCGAAAGCATTCGATTCAGTAGCCTGCCGAATACCGACACCATCAAGAATAATCAAAGAGCGCGTAGTCATCGTGCCCCCTAGAAGATGTAGTCAGTGGTCAAGAAGCTCGACTCGCGATTGCGAATGATGTCGCTGACCAGTTCCTTGTTACTTTCCTGGAACTTGGTGGCGACGAGCGTGCGAATGGAGAACACGCGCAAGGCGTCATGCACGGACAGCGTCCCTTCGGCAGAGTTTTTGCGACCGTTGAATGGAAAGCTGTCTGGGCCGCGCTGGCATTGCGCGTTGATGTTGATACGCCCCACCTGATTGGCAAAGGCATCGACCAAACGACCCACTTGCGCGGAATCCTTGCCGAAAATACTGAGCTGCTGGCCGAAATCGGAATCGAGGACGTATTCGATGACTGTTTCCAGATCACGGTAAACCACCACAGGTACAACCGGCCCGAACTGTTCTTCGTGATACACACGCATGTCGGAAGTCACCGGGTACAGCACCGCCGGGTAGAAGAACGTCTCACAGACTTCTCCCCCGCCGGCGTTGACGACGTTGGCGCCTTTGCTGACAGCATCGGCCACAAGCCCGGTCAGAAAATCAGTCTTGCCTGGCTCTGGCAGGGGCGTTAAAGCGACACCCGGCTCCCACGGCATACCCGGTTTCAGCTGAGCCAACTTCGCCTGGAACTTGTCGATGAAAGCGTCAACGACGTTTTCATGAACGAACAGGATTTTCAGCGCAGTGCAGCGTTGCCCGTTAAACGAGAGCGAGCCGGTAACAGCCTCGGAAACGGCGTTATCCAGATCGACATCGGGCAGGATGATGCCCGGGTTTTTCGCATCCAGGCCCAGCGCGGCACGCAGACGGTGTGGCTTAGGGTGCAGCTTTTTCAGGTCGCTGGCAGCCTTGTTGGTTCCGATGAACGCAAAAACATCGATCTTGCCGCTGGCCATTAAAGCGCTGACGGTTTCCCGGCCGCTGCCGTAAATGATGTTGATAACCCCGGCCGGGAAGCTGTCACGGAATGCCTCAAGCAAAGGTCGAATCAGCAGTACACCGAATTTGGCCGGTTTGAACACGACGGTATTGCCCATGATCAGCGCAGGGATCAAGGTCGTGAACGTCTCGTTCAGGGGATAGTTATAAGGCCCCATGCAAAGCGTTACGCCCAGCGGAACGCGGCGGATCTGGCCCAAGGTGTCTTGTTCGAGCTCGAAACGGCTGGAGCGACGATCCAGTTCCTTGAGGGCATTGATCGTGTCAACGATGTAGTCGCAGGTGCGATCGAACTCTTTCTCCGAGTCTTTGAGATTCTTGCCAATCTCCCACATCAATAATTTCACTACCGCTTCACGTTGTTCACGCATGCGGCTGAGGAAAGACTCCACGTGTCGAATACGCTCGACCACGCGCAGGGTTGGCCAGACGCCTTGGCCACGGTCATAGGCCTGTACCGCTGCATCCAGTGCGGTCATGGCCGTTTGCGCGTCCAGAAGTGGGGTACTGCCCAAAATCACGGACTCATGACCCGATTCCTTTTTCAGGCATACAGGACTGCGGACGGGAGCGAGCGCGCCGTCCCACAACCGCAGCTCGCCATTGACCAGATATTCGCGCTGTTCAATGGAAGGTCCTGGACGAAACGCTGCAGGGATTTCGTCTGCGCTCGGGAAGAGAGTTTCAAGTCGGTTGTTCAACGTCATTTTTCATACCTCTGTGCACACTGTGCAGTGCCGGGAGAGAAAGAACCCGGCACATGGTGCTTTGCACGTTCAAATAGAATTCAGATCGCGATGGGTTCGGCAGCCGGCGCCGTTTGAGCCGCCCAGCAGATGGCAGCAAAGGACATCGCATCCAGCGAAGCTCCGCCGATCAGGCCACCATCGATGTCCGGTTGATCGAATAATTGCTTGGCGTTCTCGGCCTTCACACTCCCGCCGTACAGAATCCGGCAATCGGTGGCGGCCGGGCGATCCTGTTCAGCCAGCCATTCCCGGATGTGCCGATGAACAGCTTGAGCCTGCTCTGGCGTCGCGGTTTCGCCAGTACCAATGGCCCATACAGGTTCATAGGCAATCACGCCCCTGACCAGATCCTGAATGCCCACTGCCTTCAGTACTGCACTCAATTGTTGGGTGACGACTGCCTCTGTTTCACCCCCCTGACGTTGAGCAAGTGTTTCACCCACACACAACACCGGGATGAGTCCGGCACGAAGCGCGGTAGCAAACTTCTTTGCCACAAGCTCATCATCTTCTGCATAAAGCGCACGGCGCTCCGAATGCCCGACGAGCACGTAGCGGCAGCCGATGTCCTGGAGCATCGAAGCACTGACTTCTCCGGTATGTGCGCCTGACAGATGGGTGCTGAGATTCTGGGCTCCCAGCGAAACGTCAGAATCGTCCAGCAGATCAGCTACGGTCGTCAGGTAGGGAAACGGTGGGCAAATTGCCGTCTCAACACTTTCAAAGCGTGAAATCACCGGAAGTAGGCTGCGCAGCAACGAAGCATTGGTCGCGCTGCTGCCGTTCATTTTCCAGTTACCGATAACCAGTTTTTTTTTGTGAGAAAAGGTCTGCATAATTCAGGCTTTCCTGTTCAAAAGTGCGGTAGCGTCATAGGGCGCACGACCTTGCAACGCCTCTTCAATTCGTAGCAAACGGTTGTATTTGCCCACCCGATCCGAACGACTCAGAGAGCCGGTCTTGATCTGTCCGGCACAGGTCGCGACGGCAAGGTCGGCAATGGTGGTGTCCTCGGTTTCTCCCGAACGGTGAGAAATGACCGCGGTGTAGCCTGCGTCTTGCGCCATACGAATGGCGTCCAGCGTTTCACTGAGAGTCCCGATCTGGTTGAACTTGATCAGAATCGAATTACCAATTCCTTTCTGAATGCCCTCACGCAGAATTTTGGTGTTGGTCACAAACAAGTCGTCACCCACCAGTTGCACGTGGCCAAGTTTTTGGGTCAAACCCGCCCAGCCTTCCCAGTCGCTCTCATCCATCCCGTCTTCTATGGAAATGATGGGGTACTTGTCGCAAAGCATCGCCAGGTAATCGGCAAAGCCTTGCGAACTGAATGTCTGGTCTTCCCCGGACAGTACATATTGACCGTCTTCGTAAAACTCGGAGGCTGCGCAATCAAGCGCCAGAGTAATTTCCTTGCCCAGCTCGTAACCCGCTCGACTTACCGCTTCCTTGATAACAATCAGAGCTTCTTCATTGGAAGCAAGTGAGGGAGCAAACCCGCCTTCATCCCCTACCGCGGTACTCAGGCCACGCTCGGACAAAACCTTCTTCAAGGAATGGAACACCTCGGCGCCCATGCGCAGTCCTTCACGGAACGACGAGGCGCCGACCGGCTGGATCATGAATTCCTGGATATCGATGTTGTTATCAGCGTGCTCGCCGCCGTTGATGATGTTCATCATCGGAACCGGCATGCTGAACTTGCCTGGCGATCCGTAAAGCGCCGCCAAGTGTTCGTACAATGGAATACGCTGAACCTCGGCTGCCGCTTTGGCGGTAGCCAGGGAGACAGCGAGGATCGCGTTGGCACCCAGGATGCTCTTGCTCTCGGTACCATCAAGGGCAATCATCGCGTTGTCGATTTCGCGCTGATTCAACGCGTCCAGTCCGATCAAGCATTCACGGATCGGGTTGTTCACGTTTTCGACCGCACGCATCACGCCTTTGCCCATGTAACGCGTAGCGTTGTCGCGCAGTTCGAGTGCTTCACGTGAACCGGTAGACGCACCCGACGGGACACTGGCGGTGGCACTGACGCCACAATTGAGCGTCACAACCGCTTCGACAGTCGGGTTTCCTCGCGAGTCCAGAATTTCACGGGCAGTGATTTGTTGGATACGGCTGTTCTTGTTAAGCATGATTTGTCCCCTTCGTATGATTCACTGCCGTTGCCTCTTGGCCTTGCGTACCGAGCAATTCCTGCTGCTCGGCATACTGCGCCCGAAAATCGAAATCCCGTGGCCATGATGCAAAGTCGTGTTCTTCAACGACTTTGTGATCAGTAGAATTCGTCTCACTCATCAGAGCATCCTCAATCAGCGGATCGCTTCGCCTACGCGCACAACACGAAGGGAGTTGGTCCCACCTTGGGCGTTGGCGTAATCGCCTTTGGTAATCAGAACGTGATCACCGGCCTTCACCACACCGCGTCGGGTCAACTCTTCAACCGCTTTCTCATTCACCATTTCAGGAGCGAAGTCGTCACTGTCGAACGGAATGGTCGCGACACCACGGAACAACGTGACGCGATTCTGAGTGGCCAGATTGCGAGAGAACGCGAAGATCGGGAGGTGCGAGCGAATGCGCGACATCAAGCGAGGTGTATCACCGCTTTCCGTCATGCAGATGATGGCTTTGACACCGTGCAGATGGTTGGCCGCGTACATGGCGGACATCGCGATGGACTCGTCGATCTTGTGGAACACCTGGTCGACGCGATGTTTGGAACGATGGGACTGAGGATGCTTTTCTGCGCCGATGATGATCCGGTGCATGGCCTCGATCGTTTCGATGGGATAGGCACCCGCCGCGGTTTCGGCGGAGAGCATCACGGCGTCGGTGCCATCAAGCACTGCGTTGGCAACGTCGAACACTTCTGCACGAGTCGGCATTGACTGCGTGATCATCGACTCCATCATCTGAGTGGCGGTGATCACCACACGATTAAGCGTGCGGGCACGTTCGATAATCAGCTTTTGAACGGCGACCAGTTCCGCGTCACCAATTTCCACCCCCAGGTCACCCCGGGCCACCATCACGCCTTCAGATGCTTCGATGATCTCATCAAGAATTCGCAGGTCATTGACGGTTTCTGCGCGTTCAATCTTGGCAATCAGGCCGGCCTGCCCTCCCGCCTCCTGCATCAGGCGACGAGCCAGGTGCATATCCGAGGCGTCGCGTGGAAACGAGACAGCCAGGTAATCCACCTGCATGTGTGCAGCCGTCTTGATATCGGCGAAATCTTTTTCGGTCAGCGCCGATGCCGACAGTCCACCGCCTTTGCGATTGATCCCCTTGTTGTTGGACAGCGGCCCGCTTATCAGGACTTCGCAGATCAATTGAGTCGCTTCGACTTTCAGAACCTTCAACTCGATTCGTCCGTCGTCGAGTAACAGAATGTCGTCTGGGCGGCTGTCTGTGATCAAGGCCTCGTAGTCGATTCCGACTCGCTGATTGTCTCCGGCATTTTTGTCCAGCGCTGCGTCGAGAATGAATTGCTGCCCCTTCTCGAGAACGACTTTTCCTTGCGCAAACCGTGCGATGCGAATTTTAGGACCTTGCAGATCGGCCAGTACTGCCACGAAACGACCATGTTTGGCAGCCAGCTCACGCACCAGCCGGGCACGAGCAATGTGATCTTCAGCCTTCCCATGGGAGAAGTTCAGGCGCACGACATCAACGCCCGCTTTCACCAATCCCTCGAGGGCTTCGAATGATTCTGTTGCTGGCCCTAACGTGGCCACGATCTTGGTTCTGCGCTGCATGACAGATACTTCCTCAAACAGGGTTTTATTATTGAACGCAAAGGAAATCTGGACGTGCTTGTGATTATTTGCGTGCAAATAATCAATCAGAGCAAAGCAATCCTATCGACTGCTCAAACTGCCAGGGACCGACAAGAAGCTTTTAACCTCAGCATTTTTGGCTTTACCGCTCATCACTCAGGTAAGACTTCTCGAAAAACGCCTAAAAAATCTTGGCACATTGACACACCAAAATGCAATGCTATTTTAGTCAGCACAAATACACGCATCCGGCCACGACCCGGATCGCACTACTCTGCCGAAGGGATACTGATCATGCTGCCAAGACGCCTCTCCATCGCCAGTCGAATGGTTCTCGGGTTCGTCATCATTGCCGCGCTGAGCATTGCGCTAGGGGTCTTCGCGCTACGTCAGATCGATGAAGTGCAGGTCCAATCGACCCAGATAAAAGACAATTGGCTTCAACGGGTACGTGCTCTGGGGGCGGCGAATGCCGCACTGAACCGCTACCGGATGGGATCGATGCAGCACATTCTTTCGGTCAGCGAAAAAGACATGCAGTCTTACGAGGACAAAACCGCCGGGCGGTTGCGTCAGGTTCGCGAGCAAATGCAGATCTATGCCCAGTTGCTCACGAACGAGGACGATAAGGGCAGGTTGAGCGCGTTCAATGCCAGCCTTGACGTGTATGCAAAAAATCACCTCGAATTGCTCAAGCTTTCTCGCAAGGGTGACAAGACGGGCGCCAGGGAATTTCTGATGGCGATCAGGGATTCCTACGATCAGATGACGCAAAACTTCGAAGACCTCATCGACCGTTCAAACCAAGGCGCAGAGCTGGCAGGTAACGAGTCGATCGATGCCTATCAACGCGCCGTCCAAGGCGTGGCATTGGTCATCATCCTGGTTGGTATCGGGACAGTTCTGGTGGCATGGCTACTGACTCGCAGCATCACTGCGCCCTTGAATGTGGCCGTTAAAGCCGCGAAAACAATTGCCGAAGGTGATCTGAGCCAGCCCATTCAACCAACGGGCAACGATGAAGCTACTCGTCTGCTCGAGTCCTTGGCGACCATGCAAAGCAATCTGATAAAAACCCTGGGACAGATCTCAGGCTCATCCCGGCAATTGACCAGCGCCACCGCGCAACTGAACACGGTCACGGAAGCTTCCAGTCAGGATATTCAACAGCAACACGCCGAGATTGAGCAGGCAGCCACCGCGGTGACCGAAATGACCGCCGCAATCGAAGAAGTCGCCCGTAATGCGCTGTCCACGTCCGAGCTGTCCGTGGCGTCAAGGGACATTGCCCTGAAAGGGCAGCAACGCATGGTCGAAACGTTGGGCGCCATAGAGACGCTAACCCTAGATGTGCAACTCAGTTCGGAGCAGATTGAAAGTCTGGCCGAACAGGCGCAGCGCATTGGCAAGGTGCTGGACGTCATTCGCACGATCGCCGAACAGACCAACCTGTTGGCACTCAACGCCGCCATTGAAGCGGCTCGAGCAGGCGATGCGGGAAGAGGTTTTGCAGTCGTTGCAGATGAGGTACGCGCCCTCGCCCACCGCACTGCACAGTCGACCCGGGAAATCGAAGAGATGATAAGTGGCATCCAGAGCGGAACTGATACTGCCGTTTCGACCATGCTCAACAGCAGCGAGAACACCCGCCTCACACTGTCTTTGGCCCAATCCACTCAAAGCGCGCTGGCAGAAATCGTCGCCGCCAACGACGACATCAATCAACGCAATCTAATGATCACGACGGCCACCGAAGAGCAAGCGCACGTTGCACGTTCCGTGGACCGTAACCTGCTCAATATCCGCGATCTGTCCGTTCAGTCGGCCACGGGATCGCAACAAACCACCGACGCATCGTTATCCCTTGGCCATTTGGCTGTCGAGCTCAACAGCATGGTGGGCCATTTCAAAATTTAGCCAATGCAATTTTTTGCATAATGCCACGTTAAAAAGTAGTCATCAGCGACGAAACCTGTTCGAATCAAGCCATGCTTCATTCGCTCTCACTCGCCACTACTGCGGACAGTGATCGTCGCCACCCTATTTGTAAGTGATCAAAATATGGCCTCAAGCGCCCTCGTACAACGCATCGCTGCTGAAATTCGGCAGAAAATCCAGACCGGCAAGCTGGCTCTGGGAGCTCACCTGAGCGCACAAAAAGTCGCCGACGAGTTCAACGTCTCCCGCTCTCCTGCGCGTGAAGCACTGGTATTGCTCTCGGAGCAAAACATTCTCGAACAACTGCCAAATCGTGGATTCTTCGTGCTGGAGCTCGTGCAGGATCCGTCGCAAATCCAAGATGAGGTACTTCCGCTTGAGGAGCCGGACGAATACTACCGACTCTCGGAAGACTGGCTGAACAATGCAATCCCCAACGAAGTGACAGAGCAGTTTCTGCGCACTCGCTACAACCTGACAAAGGCCCAGGTCATAGACATTCTCAACCGGGCGGCAAAAGTCGGTTGGGCCGAGCCGAAACCGGGTTATGGCTGGCGCTTTCTGGACGTCGCAAAAACGCCGGAAACTCTCGAACAGATCTACAAGGTGCGCTCGTTGATCGAACCGGCAGCGCTGCTGGAGCCGACCTACCATCACGACCTGAGCAAGCTCCAGCGCTTGAAAAAAGAGCAGCAGGACATGCTCAACGGCGGCATTGATAACCTGCCGGCTGATGTGCTGCTCAAAAATGGCATTCGCTTCCACGAAGAGCTAATCAAGCTCTCCGGCAACCCGCTTTATCACATGATCCTGGTCCAGATGAACAACATGCGGCGCTTGATCGAATATCGCTCGATGATCGACCGCAAGCGCCTTTTCAAACAGTGCGCCGAACACATCCGGATGATCGAACTGGTGGAGCAAGGTAACAACCTTGAAGCCGCGCATCTCATGAAACAGCACCTGAGTGGATCCTTCGCTCACAAATCGCCGATTCTGAAATTAAGACCCGAATCCGCCGAAGCCAACCGTTCAGTTTCAGGCATCGGCTCTGGCCTCACATCACTTCTCGAGGAGAGTACAAGTTGAGCACCGAAGAACAATTGCGCGAAGAAATCTGCACCGTCGGCAAAAGCCTGTACGAACGCGGTTACACCGTGGGTAGCGCAGGCAATATCAGTGCACGCCTGGAAGATGGCTGGTTGATCACCCCCACCGACGCCTGCCTGGGAAGATTGAAGCCGGAAGAAATCGCGAAGGTCAGCAAGGACGGCACCTGGGTATCTGGCAACAAGCCTTCGAAAACCCTGGAGCTGCACCGTCAGGTCTACGACCGCAACCCGGAAGTGAATGGTGTAGTGCACACACATTCGACGTCGCTCGTGGCTCTGACGCTCGCCGGAGTCTGGAACAAAGACGACGTCCTTCCTCCACTGACGCCTTACCAAATCATGAAAGTCGGCCACATCCCATTGATCGCCTATCAGCGCCCCGGTTCTCCTGACGTGGCGGCACAAGTTGCGCAATTGGCCAACGATGTGCGTGGCGTCATGCTGGAACGGCTAGGCCCAGTGGTTTGGGAAACCTCAGTATCGAAAGCCAGCTTTGCACTGGAAGAGCTTGAGGAAACGGCGAAGCTCTGGATGATGAGCAATCCGAAGCCTGCACCGCTGGATGAGGAAGCAATTGAAGACCTGCGTCGGGTGTTTTCTGTTAAGTGGTGATGCCTCCAAGACGCAACACAAGATCTTCCATTGAATAATGCGTTGATACTCGCCTTGTTAATCAAGACCTCCATTCATCTCGCTACAGAGGTGATTAGCGAGGCGAATGTCCCCTTGCATAGTTGACACTATTTTCCCCTCAACCTAGGTCATGCAGCCTGACCGGGCACTATCTAACTGAATTTCCGCGCTATTACGCTCGTTCTTCGAATTAGGGGCAGATTCGTAAGGTGCGCCGATGTAGGGTGACAGCCGGCTGCGAGTTATTTTCAGACCATGCGACAGACAGCAATCGATTTCTGCGCTTCATGAAAGGCATAAAACGGCCATAAGCGGACCTTGGCAAGGACCGCTAACGGCCGAAGCCTGCCATTTGAGATGTCCAGCTAACGATCAACATCAGGCGTTCAAATCAACCACTAAATACCGTGCGCTGCGATGAACATTGCGACGGCCGACCGGCAATAGGATTCGACTTCATAGTCGTCCTTTGCTTTCGCCTCATCGAAGCGGGCGATCATCAGGAGATCGGACCCTTTGATAAGCGCGGCAAACAAGCGGGCAGACTCTAAAGGGTCGGGCACGTTCAGCATCGCCTTCGCGTGCAACTGACGCAACAGGGCCTCGATCTGGGCAATGACATAGGCGGGACCGGCTTCGTAATGGAGCTTGCTCAACGACTTTTGCTTCGTCTTGTCGACCATGATCATGGCTTCAACACTGCGCACTTCCGGACTCAACAACGTGCGCAACAGGAATGTCCCCACCGCCATGAGCTGATCTGCAGCCGAACCGTCGATGCCTTCAACAATGGCCTGTGGTGCAAACTGATGGCAATGGGCCGCGATGGCCGCGCTGAACAGCGCCTCCTTGTTCTCGAAGTGTCGGTAGATGCTTAGCTTGGATATTTTTGCCCGCTGGGCGACCTTGTCCATTGTTGTCGCTTGAAATCCCAACTCCACAAAAAGTTCGCCGGCGGCGTCGACGATCGTTTGGCTGAGCGCCTCGTTGGCTGGCCGGCCGCGCCGGGTCTGGCTGATTTCGGTCATAAAAATTCCAGTACTTGACGGTATCGTAATTTCGGGATTATGGTACTCGAAAGTATCCAAACAGTAAAACCCAAGTCCCTTCAGCCACAACGCGGAGCCTATCACCATGAATGACGTCATCATTATCGGCGGCAGTTTTGCGGGTCTTGCCGCCGCTCTCCAGCTTGGTCGTGCCCGCCGAGAAGTCACCGTTCTCGATACCGGACTTCCGCGTAATCGCTTCGCCGACCACTCGCATGGTTTGCTTGGCCACGATCACAAGCCACCGCTGGAAATTCTGGCCGAAGCGCGGCAACAGTTGGCGCGCTACCCTACGATCAGCCTTGTCACTGCCCGGGCCGAGAGTATCTCCGGCACCATTGACGATTTCTCCATCCTCACTGGCGATGGCGGAAGTCTCAGGGCACGCCGCCTGATCTTGAGTTATGGCGTCGCCGACCAGATGCCTGAACTTCCCGGCTTTGCCGAAGGCTGGGGAACCTCCATCGTGCCCTGCCCCTATTGCGACGGCTTTGAAGTTGCGGGCCGGCATTGGGGCCTCGTCTGGTCCGGCCCGCCGTCGCACAACTACGTCAGGCTATACCACGACTGGACCGACACATTGACGGTCTTCGCCAATGGTCACGACATTCCACCTGACATCCGGGCCGATCTGGCGCGCCGCGGCATCCCTGTCGTCGATGGCCGGATCACCGAAATCGACCATGACGAGAGCCATAACACCACCGTCAGGCTCGACGCCGGCCCCCCTGTCGCGGTCGACATCCTGTTCGCGCATCCGCGCAACAAGCCCTCCGCACGTCTGCATGAATCCCTGGGCCTCGCCACGGTCGATACGCCCCTGGGTATCGCCCTCAAGGTCGACGAGCGCCGCGAAACCAGTGTGCCCGGCGTCTACGCTGCCGGCGACCTCGCCAACCCTCTCATGGCTTCTGTCAGCACGGCTTCATGGCAAGGCGCGATGGCGGGCATCTTCGCCCAGCAGTCGATGCTGGTTTGAGATCAAGCAGCATCGATCACGCCAATTTCAACTTCACAATAGACGCGAGCGCCACCATGGAAGTCCTAAAGAAATTCAAGCCGCTAGACGATGAATTCCCGCTTGAGCGCCAACTCGGCATCTCGGCCGCGCCAATCGTACTTATCAACATATTCACGGTCGGTTCCGCTGACGAAGCGGGCTTCCTGGACGCCTTCAAGGCGGCAGGCGAAACCCTGAAGAAGCAGCCGGGCTTCATCTCCACCCAACTGCACCGAGCGATCGGTGATAGCCCGACCTTCCTGAACTATGTGGTGTGGGAGTCCACCGAGACGCTCCGCGATGCCTTCGCCCGTCCCGAATTCGTCGCGAAGGTTTCGGCCTATCCGTCATCCGTCGTAGCTACCCCGCACCTGTTCCAGAAGGTCGCCGTCCCCGGCTTTTGCACGGCCTGACTCCGGAAATATGGCAAGGCGCGATGGCCGGTATCTTCGCCCAGCAGTCGATGCCGGCTTGAGAGCACAGATTGGAGATGAGCATGGAGGCGCACATGTCCAGGACCAGAAACACCGAAGCCAGCATCAGCATTTCTCGCCCGACCATTTTTGAAAAAGGCTGACACACATGGAGTTCGAACACGTCACTTTCGACCTGCCACACGGCACCTTTCATGCGCTGAAGGGGGGGGATCCCGATGGTCAACCGACGATCGTCTTGCACGGTTTCCCAGATCATCCGCCGACCGCGAAGCTCTTCCTTGCCGAGCTCGGCCGCCGTGGCCGCCACGTCGTCGCACCCTGGCTTCGCGGTTACGCGCCGTCCCCGACCGCGGGGCCGTTCGACTTCGCAGCCCTCACCAGCGATGTGCTCGCGCTGATCGACCGCTGGTCTCCGGGGCGCCCCGTGGAGTTGATTGGCCACGATTGGGGCGCCCTGATCACCTATGATGCCTGCGTCACCGCACCGGGGTGGATCGAACGCGCGGTCGCGCTCGCAATCCCTCATCCACTCACGTTCATGAGCCGGCTGACGCACCTCGCTCAACTGCGCCGGAGCTCGTACATGGGGCTCTTTCAACTGCCTGGAAGCGGCTGGATCTCCACCGCCCGCGATCTTGCCTTCATCGACCGCCTCTGGCGTCAGTGGTCGCCCGGCTTCTCGCTCGATCCCGCTCTCAAGGCAGAGCTACACGAGCATCTGCGCAAGAGCATGCCCGCGCCCCTAAAGTATTACCGGGCGATGCTGCGCCCCGGCATGATTGGTGCGACGCGCCGCATGTCTCAGCCGATCACGGTGCCCCTGTTGCAGCTTCACGGTGCCAACGACGGCTGCATCCTCCCCACGCAGTTCGAAGACCGACATCAGTTCGCCGCCCCGCACGCGATGGAGGTCGTCCCCGGCGTCGGTCACTTCCTGCACATCGAGGCCCCTGAGGCGATCGCGGAACGGATCGTGGCATGGGCCAAGTAGCGTCCTTTCCTCCTTGCCTCGATCAAAGGCTAGCTGGTTAAAAACGAATCAAAACGAGGAGATGTCATGACAGAGCAAAAAGCCTATCAGGTCGCCGACTGGAATGGCGAAAGCGGAGAGTACTGGGCCGCCAACCAGGCCCGGCTCGACGCCATGTTTGCGGTATTTGGCCAGGCCGCGATAGAAGCCGCGGCGCCCGCCACGGGCGAACGCGTGCTTGACGTCGGTTGCGGCGCGGGCGCGTCGAGTCTGGCTCTGGCCGCCCGCGTCGGCGCGGGCGGACATGTGCTGGGCGTGGACATATCCGAACCGCTGATTGGACGAGCGCGCGAGCTTGCGCCGCAGGATACGCCGGTCCTGTTCCAGGTGGCCGACGCCAGTAGCGCCGAGCTGCCCGAGGGCGCGTTTGACATCCTTTTCTCGCGTTTCGGGGTGATGTTCTTCGACGATCCGACAGGGGCGTTCGCACATATGCGACGCGCGCTCCGGCCGGGCGGGCGGGTCGCTTTCATCTGCTGGCGCGGCGTGGCCGAGAACGATTGGGTGCGCCTGCCGATGGGCGCGATCAAGGGCATCGTCCCGCTGGCCGCACCGCCTGATCCTGAAGCACCTGGACCATTCTCGTTCGGTGACCGGGGACGCGTGACACGTATCCTGACGGCCGCTGGCTTTACCGATATCACTTTTGCGCCGTTCGATGTTTCCATCCCGTTCGGTGAAGGCGAGACTCGGGATGCGGCGATCGATGACGCGGTGAGGATGGCGTTCGAGGGCGGTCCGCTGTCGCTAGTACTAGCGCAACAAACCGATGACATCCGCGCCCACGCCTCGGCCGCGGTTCGCGCCGCCTTCGCCGGCCTCCCCGGCGAGCGGTCGGTGATGATCGACGGCGCGGCGTGGATCGTCATGGCATGTAATCCGGCAGCCAGCGCCTGTTAGCAGGGATGCCGCCCCCCACACTCAGTAGAGCAGTGCAACTTAGGTAAGTTAGATTAATGTCCCTTTTGGTTTGGTGATCCGTCCTTGGCAAAAGCGATACCGTCCGCTTCTGGCCGGTAGTTGCCCGTCGCGAGAGGCAGAAAACGGCCAAAAGCAGACCTTTAGAATTTCGGCCAGAACACCCTTCTCGGTCTGGGCAAGAATCAAGCTTCAACGGAAATTGCTGCGCGGTGCACTATGCTTATTTCTCTAAGGAACAGGGAGCTCAGGTATGGCCATTTATGAGGAAGTGCTGGAGTGGGCGGGAAGGTTGCCACTATGGCGTCAGGATGCCTTGCGACGCCTGTGTGTTCAGGGGGCATGGACCGAGGAGGACCTGAGTGAAATTCTAGACCTTGCCAAACAACATCATGCTGTCCCCAGTGCACTTCAACCAGCACCTCAACCGATAGGGTTCGCCGCGGAGCATTTCCCCGCAGAGGCGAATCAGGATCGGACGGTTGTCCTGCGAGCCCTACATTCGCTGACCAATGTCGGCAAGATTCCAAGCGACCAGATTTTGGAGTTTCAGTCGCAAGGGCTCACCATCGTGTACGGTGGTAATGGCGCTGGTAAGTCCGGTTATGCCCGCGTACTGAAACAGGCGTGCCGAGCCCGTAGCCCTGGTGCTGTATACGCCAATGCCTATGCCGCGAATTACCAGCAGCTCATACCGAGCGCCGCCATCGACTTCTCGCTGGACGGCGCCCCGGAGCAAACGATCTGGAGTGGTCAGCCTGGGGTTGTCCCGAGGCCCGAACTTCGGGGCATTTCCGTATTCGATGGCGACTGCGCCCGTCATTACCTACAGTCGCGAGAAGCTGCCACTTTTCAGCCGTCTGCGCTGATCTATCTGCAGCAGCTGGCCAACGGGCTCAACCAGGTTCTGAGGCCACGAGTCCAGAATGAAATTGCAGGTCTCGCTACAGACGTTACGCCATTCAATATCATTCCCGCCGATACCGAGGCCGGCCGGACAGTGCATCCGATTGGACCTACCACAGATCTGACGCGGGCACGTGAGTTGGCCACACTCACGCCAGATGAGCAGGCAGAGCGAGCTCGCCTTCCTCAGGAGATAAGCGAAGCGGACCCAACCGCTAGGGCGACGAACCTCGACAATGCCGCGACTCGGGTCGATGAGTTGGCCAACACCATCGCAGCGGCAGCAAGTGTTGTGTCCGATGATGCGTTGGATGCCAAGCTGCAGGCCCATCGAACCCTTGTCGATGCGGAGGTCGCGGAGCGTGCGGCATCTGCCCTGCTGCAGGCAGGGGATGCGACGCAGCTGCTTCCTGGAACTGGTCAGGGCCCTTGGGCAACGTTGTTCAATGCTGCGCGTGAGTACTCGATGGGCACGGCTTACCCTGGAGAAGCTTTCCCAGTTACCGATGACGGCGCAGTTTGCGTGCTTTGCCAGCAGGAACTGAATCCTGAGGCTCAGGACCGCTTGCAGCGGTTTGATCACTACATCCGGGATCGTGCGGCCGAAGCTGCTCAAACTGCCCGGGATGCCTGGCAGCAGATTGTCCGCGACGTTGGCCAAGCTAGTGTTGCTTTCATAGTTGCCCCCAACATGCAGGATGGTTTGAGGGCTCGAGTGGCAGCGCTGCCGGACGATATTCAGGCTTACCAGGAAGATTTGGTCGCTCGACTTCAGTGGCTCAGAACGGCTGTAGCTGACGGGGAATGGCCGGAGCGCCCTGGATATCGAGGCCCGGGCCCGGCGGCTTCGCTCCTTCAAGTTGCGGAAGCACTACGCGCCGAAGCGGCCCGCATGCGCGCAAACATGGATGCGGAAGCCCTGGCAGCCAAAAAGCTGCGACTGAAGGAGCTCGAAGCTAGGCAGCTCCTTTCCGAGCATATCCAAGGCATAGCCAGGGTCATCGAGAGTCTGGCCCGTAGGGCTAGGCTCCAGAGCTGTCTTGATGACATCGCTGCGACGCGCCCGATGACCACGCTTGCAAGTCAGTTGGGGAGAGCTTACGTCAGCGAAGCACTGGCTGGACGTATGAACGAGGAACTTAGCAGGCTGAATCTTCGGTACATCCAAGCCGGGATTTATTCTCAAGGAGATGCAGGATCGGTTCGCCTAGGTATTCAACTCCAAGGTTGCCAGCTTGGCCCGCACCAGGTTCTCAGTGAGGCTGAGCAGCGCATGTGCTCTCTCGCGTTCTTCTTCGCGGAGCTCCACCAGTCGGGGTCGACGTCAGGCATCGTTTTCGACGATCCGGTCTCAAGCCTTGACCACGGCCATCGAACCGCTGTTGCGCGTCGGATAGTTGAGGAGTCCGCCATTCGACAAGTGATCGTGTTCACCCACGATGCTGTGTTTTTTGGTGAGCTACTCACGCTTTGCCAGGATGCGGATCGGGTTCCGGGAGTCCGGTCGATCAGCTATCGAGCAGAAGGTCCTGGTTACGTCGATGCTGGATTACCTTACGACATGCGCCGGCATGCGGAACGGATTCAGCAGCACCGCACCACTCAGCAGCAGATTGCGGCTAACTTCAACAACCCTCCGGGAGAGGATGAGCGTCGCGCGATCCGCAACGCCTACGATGACCTGCGCGTGACGATTGAGGTTGGGATCGAGGACACGCTACTCAACGGAACCGTTGTGCGATTTCGTGATGGTATCTCGGTTGGCCGGCTCGATGGCGTGATGGTGGTGGAAGAGCAGGACTTTCGAGAAGTCCAGCGTCTACATGATCGCTGCTGCCGCAACGTGAGCGCGCACTCACATGCAGCTGGTCAGCAGCGGCCTGTAACGCAGCCAGACGAACTGCTCCGGGATATAGAGGGAGTCAACGCCTTGTTCGTGAGCATCCGAAGACGCAGAAACTGACTCCACGAAACCTGGGGGCGATTCAAGTTTGTATTCTTCTTACAGGCTCCTACTGGTTAATTGTCGTCAGCAGTTTAATCTTTGCTCGGTTGGCGCTGATGGAAAATTCGCGATCTGGCGCCCATAAAATCCGGCGACCGCTTTTGGCCATTTGCTGCCTATCACAACTAGTTGAAACTGACCCGTTGCTACCAGTAGAAAAGGCAGAATGATCCGCCGCCGCTACGATTGATCGCGTTCAATATATAGAGTTAAACAGCTGCTCAGCGTTCTTCAATTCACACGCCGCTTCTGCCTCCTCTCGCGTTGGAAAATGAAGGGGTAGACGGGACTTTTCCTTGTTGTCATAAATGTCGAATCCAGACGGCTCCGTGCGCGAATAAAAGCGCACACCACACCTTGCCGATTCTGTCTCTTTAGGGGTTGCTGGTATGACAACAAATCTCAATACCATCTCCTCACCTATAGTGTTTTATTCCTAATTCTTGTGTTTTAGCGGCATATAGCCATCTTATCAATCTCCCGTCACGGGACTCGACGAGCGGAAAGCACCTAGTCCAGATGCAGAGTTAACCGATGGTGAGCCGATGACAGCTTTAGGCCGAAGGCAGCTCAAGATTTCGCTATTTCGACCCGGAAATGTGTTCCGATGGCTATGCACGGCAGCAAGAAAAATCTGCCGTGGTTTTACAGTCCTCATGGCCCTCTCACAGTCTGCGCGCTTGGTTTTTAGCCGCTTCGAAGGCGGCATCCCGCGATGCACTTCCTGCCTCCCTATCAGTTGCTCACCTGCGAAACGACCTTGCGCACGACATACGGCAGGATACCGCCCTCCTTCAAGTAGAGAATTTCCTGTTGCGAATCCAGCTGCAGAATCAACGGCAGCGAGGTCTGACTTCCGTCCGCGCGATTGATCACCAGGCAAAGCGGGTTTGCCCCCACCTGCATTGTCTCCAGACCTTTGAAGTCCAGCGTCTCATCTCCCTTTAACTGCAAGTTCGTCACGTCGACGCCTGCCGAGAAGGTAATGGGCAAGATGCCCATGCCGATCAGATTGCTACGATGGATACGCTCAAAACTCTGCGCGACGACAGCCTTGACCCCCAAGGTGGCTTGCGCCTTGGCTGCCCAGTCACGACTGGAGCCCGCTCCATAGTTGAACCCGGCGAAGATCACCAGCGGCACGTCCTTGGCAACGTAGCTCAGAGCTGCGTCGTAAACGCGCTGGATCGAACCGTCAAAAGCCGTTGCAAAACCACCCTCTCCCGGCTGTTGCTCCAATAGCCGATTCTTCACTGCTCGATTCACGAATGCACCGCGCATCATCACTTCGTGGTTGCTGCGGCGGGTCGAGTATTGATTGAGATCGTTCGGGTTTTCGCCGCGCTCGATCAACCACTGTCCAGCCTGGCTTTCGAGTGGAATCGCACTGGCCGGTGAAATGTGGTCAGTGGTGACATTGTCGCCCAGCACCATCAAAGTTCTTGCACTATGAATCGACAACTCGGGTGAAGCTTCGGCTTTGACGTTTTGCAGGTAAATGGGGCGGCGCAGGTAAGTCGAATTCGACGCCCAAGGAAACTGCACACTGCCACTCGCTGACAGTGCCTGCCAGTGATGAGTGCCATCCCACAGCATCGCGTTACGCTGGCGGAACAAATCCGGGCGGACGGTCTGGCTGACCAGTGCCTGAATCTGCTCTTCACTGGGCATCAGTTCATGCAGGTACACATCGTTGCCTGCCGCATCCTGTCCTAACGGCTCAGTCTGGATATCCATATTGATGGTGCCTGCCAAGGCATAAGCCATGACCAGCGCCGGCGAGGCCAGGTAGCCGACCTGTACGCGAGGATTGACCCGCCCCTCGAAGTTGCGATTGCCCGACAGCACCACCACGGTTTTGAGGCCCTGGTCCGAGAAGCGCTCCATGTGTTCTTCAAGACTGCCGGAGTTGCCGATGCAGGTCATGCAGCCAAACCCGGCGAGGTCGAACCCCAGGGCCGAGAAGTCGCTCAGCAGATCGGCCTTTTCCAGGTAGTCCGCGACTACGCGCGAGCCGGGCGACAGAGATGTCTTGACCCAGGGTTTACTACGCAAACCGCGACGCTGAGCGTTACGGGCCAGCAATCCCGCCTGGATCATCTGGCTCGGGTTTGCAGTGTTGGTGCAACTGGTAATTGCCGCCAGGGAGATGGCGCCATGGGTCAGGGCCTGGCCAAACGTAGGCTCGAAGTATTCCGCTTCAGCATCCGAAGAGCGCGCTATCACACCCTCCCGCTCACCCAGAATTTCCTGGCGGAAGGACGGCGCGGCATCAGCCAGTTTGCGCCACTGATGCGGCTGATGAGGCCCGGCAACACTTGGCTCGATGGCCGCGAGATCCAGCTCGATCAGGTCATCGAAATGCGGGTCGGGCAGTGAGTCGTGGCGCCACAGGCCCTGTGCTTCGAGGTAAGTTTCAATACGCGCAATGGTGTCTTCGCTGCGACCGGTCAGGTGCATGTACTCCATCGTGCTATCGTCGAACGGGAAGAACACTACCGTGGCGCCATACTCAGGGGCCATGTTCGACAGCGTGCCTCGCGCCGCCCAACTGAGCTTCGACAGGCCAGGGCCGCAGAACTCAACGAACTTGCCCACTACGCGCTTCGCACGCAATATTTGCGTGATGCGCAATGCCAGATCGGTGGCCGTCACACCGGGCCGCAGTTCATTGCTCAAACGAATGCCGACGACTTCAGGAAAACTGATCGGCACCGGCTCACCGAGCATGGCAGCCTGTCCCTCCAGCCCACCTACACCCCAGCCCAGAACGCCGATGGCGTTGATCATCGGCGTGTGGCTGTCGGTCGCTACGATATCGTCAGGATGCAGCAGTGGCTGGCCATCGGCGGTCTGGCTTTCCCAAACCACGGTCGCCAGCGACTCCATGTTGACCTGGTGAATGATCCCGGTACCGGGCGGAACCACCTTGAAATTCGTCAGGCTCTTCTGTGCCCACTTGATGAATTCGTAGCGTTCGGAGTTGCGGCGGTAGTCGATGTCCAGGTTCTTCTCCACCGCGTCCGCTTCAGCGTAGCGCTCGACGATCACCGAATGGTCAATGACCAGCACAGCAGGAATCATCGGGTTCATGGTTTCCGGTGCGCCACCCATTTCCGCCACCATGTCGCGCATACCGGCAAAGTCAGCAAGCGCCGGCAGGCATGTCGTGTCGTGGAACATCAGCCGGTTAGGATAAAACGGCACTTCGCAGGCCGGCGCCCCTTGGCGTATGCATGCGATGAAGTTGTCCAGCGACGCTGGTGAACACCGAGCCACATTCTCCAGCAATATACGGATTGAATAGGGCAAGCCAATGAGCTCGTCCGGGGTGAGTATCTTGCGCAGATCCACGTAGGCGTAACGGGTGTCGCCCACTTGAAGATGACTTTGATGACGTGCGTCGATGGTTGAAATCATGGGCTTATCGTTCACCGGTTGAGTGCGTGCGCAAACGACTCTATATGGTCGTTCAGTTGAATCCAGCGTAACCAAAGGCCGAGCCGGGGAAAATTGAACAATGAGCAAGTCATCGTTCGCCCACGGAGAACGCAGCCTTGATGAGTCTGAAATTGTCAGGTCTTGCTCACTTCCCTACTCTCAGGGCCGACGACAATTTCCATGGAGACCATTTATGCTCGCCCCTACCGCAAAAGTTCTTGAAGATCTTGCACCGACCGGCGTGCTCAGAGCAGCCATCAACTTCGGCAACCCGGTGCTTGCACAGCGCAATGCCGAAACGGGCCAACCTCAAGGTGTATCTGTCAGCCTGGCGGTGGAACTGGGCAAGCACTTGGGCGTTCCTGTCGAGCTCATCACCTACGATGCTGCAGGTAAGGTGTTCGAGGCTTTGGCGCAAAATCAATGGAACATTGCATTCCTGGCCATCGAACCTGTGCGTGAAGCTCAAGTCGCCTTCAGTGAACCTTACGTGATTATCGAAGGTACCTATCTGGTCAAGGACAGCTCTCCATTCCGCAAGATGGAAGATCTGGATCAGCCCGGCGTGCGGATCGCCGTGGGTAAGGGTGCAGCTTATGACCTGTACCTGAGCCGGACTCAACAGCACGCAACCCTGGTTCGCGCACCAACCTCTGCCGGAGCTGTGGACCTGTTTCTCGATGAGAACCTGGATGCGGCGGCGGGTGTGCGTCAACCGCTGCTCAAGGTCGCCGAGGCCAACAAGGAATTGCGCGTACTGGACGGCTACTTCACATCAATTCGCCAGGCAATGGGCGTTCCAGTGCGATGCGCCGCGGGTGCGGCGTACGTCAGAGCATTCCTGGAAGAACAGAAAGCCAACGGCTTCGTTAGCAAGGCACTTGCCGCAAGCGGCCAAAGTGACGTCACGGTTGCCCCGCTTCAAGTCAATTGAGGCCGCTGCGATGAGGGGTTGAAACGCACTTGCCTGCTCAGCGGCGAAGGCGTTTCAACCAGATTTTATGCACCGGCTCAGCGCAGAGCATCACCACTATCAAACGCATGATCTGCATTGCCGTAACGATGCCAACGCCCAGGTTCAAGGCTTCGGCCGTCAGGTACATTTCCGTACTGCTGCCCGGCATCATGCCCAGTGCCAGCGTCATCAAAGGAAAGCCCAGCAGATATCCGATCCCAAGTGCCAGCAACAAGGTGCATACAATCATGCTCAAGGTGAACACCGAAACCTTGATCAGGAATGTCGGTGAGGCCTTGAAGAACTGGCGATCAAAGTAGCCTCCGAGCGCACAACCGATCATGAGCTGACCGTAATGGCTCAGCTCAACGGGTAATGCCGTCTGCAGATTGAAGCTGGCAGTGAATAGCGCACACAGCGCCATCGGGCCGAACATCCAAGGGTTCGGCAACTTGTACCGTTTCCAGATAATCGCCGTCAGCGCTCCGCCGAGCAACAATGGCAGCAGCCAATACCAATCACTGGGCAATCGGGCATGAGCCACCGATGGAGAGATTTTCGAGGTGAAAAAAATCGCGGGCGGAACACAAAGAACAATCAGCACGAGCCGTACACTGTGAGCTGCAGCGATCTGACTGACGTTGGCCTTATGCCTGATCCCCGATTGAATCATCTCTGCAAAGTTCGCAGGCATGAAGGCGAAAAAGGCAGTCGTCAGATCCATGCCTCGACGCCGCATGAACTCTATGCCGAGCAAGGCAAGCAACAAGGTCAGAAATGCCGCGAACAGCATCATCGCGAAATGCCCCAGGATCTGCTCCAGCACCGCGGGTGTGAAATGCAGGCCGATGGATGTCGCAATCATCCATTGCCCGGTCAATCGACCATTGGGGATCTCCCCTACCCGCCAGCCGAGGCAACGCACCAGAATAACCGCCAACATCGATCCAATGATCCAGGGCAAAGGCCAGTTCAGGTAACTGGCAATCAGTGCGCCGGTCACTCCAACCAGCGGTGTCGCCCACCACAATCCCATTGAGGTGAAAAACGCTCTCATACGTTGGCGCCACCAAAGACCATGCACACTGGACTCCCTGTCTCAATCACCTCACCCGTTGGGGTCAAGCTGCCAGTCGTTGGGTCAACACTGAAAACCACGATCGTGTCGCTGTCCTCGTTGGCCACATACATGCATCTGCCGTCGGGCGACAAAGCGAAAAATCGAGGAGTGAGGCCTTGCGTTGGCGTCGCTGATTCGAATGTCAGCCAGCCCGATTGGGGATCAATGCTGAAGCGCGCAATGCTGTCGCTTCCCCGGTTGGAGGCGTAGAGGAAGCGCCCGGCCTTATCGACTTCGATCTCTGCAGCCGTGCTGTCGCCGGTGAAAGAATCCGGCAGCGCAGAGAGCACCTGCTGCGGCTGAAGCTCACCACTTTCGCTGTTGAAGCGATAGGTTGCGACGGTCGAATCGAGCTCATTGACCGAGTAGACAACGGGCAATCCCGGATGAAACGCCACATGCCGTGGTCCTGCACCTTTGCGAGTAGCAACCGATGGACAAGCTGTCGGCAGCAACTTGCCCGATTGCGAGTCGAATCGATAAGTGAAGATCCGATCGAGACCTTTATCCGGCACGACCACTAGCTTTCCACTGTGGTCGAATGGATTGAAATGCGGTTTCGGGCCTTTTTGTTCAATTCGATGGGGTCCGATAGGCCCTTGCGTCATCACTTGATCGCAGAGCTCGCCGAGCTCTCCCGAATCGAGAATCGGTAAGACAACAACAGAACCACTGTAATGGTTGCTCACCACCAGGAAGGTGCCGTCCGGTGAAATCGCCAAATGTGCGGGATTGTGGCCATGGGTGCTTTGGCTATTGAGATAGCGCAGCGTGCCATTGGTGCCGATGCTAAATGCGCTGGCCTGATCCGTATCACCATGGACGCAGTACAGGAAATCCTCCTGTTTACTGATCGCAAGAAATGATGGGTTTACCAATCCATCAACCAGTTGCACATGAGACAGGCGCCCAGTCTTTGAGTCGACGCTGTAGACGTTGATCCCGTTGCCACGGGCATTCCTTTCACGAGTGGTACGACAGCCTACGTAAATGAACATGAAGTCATCTCAAAAGGCGAACAGGTACTTGGATGGCACCTGTCACGCGGTCAAGTGTGCGACGAACGCGCGAGCGGTAGGAGGGAGCGCTTCGAATCGTCGAGCAACAATATTCAACTGACGCTTGGCCCATGGCTCGGCCAACGTGACAGCCTGCAAATGGAAGGAACGCAGGTAGGGCCGCAGAACATCGCGAGGCAAAATGCATATGCCCAGATTGGTCGAAACCATCCGGCACATGCATTCAAAGCTGGAAACGCGAACCCGCTGCCTGATTGGTTTACCTAACAATTCGGCTTGTTCACTCAGGAGCAAATGCACCGAGCTCTCCAGATGAGGACCAATGAATTCGAAGATCAGCGCTTGCTCGAAACTGGCTTGCGTCTGCGCCGCCAATGGATGCCGTTCTGGAACCGCAATCACCAACTCATCCACGCGATAGGGAACGGACTCCAACCCTTGTGAAGGTGTTTGTTCGGCAATGATGCCGACATCCGCACGACCGTCCGACACCGCTCGTACGATTGCCGCACCGACGCGCTCCTCGATATCGAACTTGATATCGGGGTAGGTTTCCATAAATGTGCCGATATCCAGACTCAACTGTTGGGCCAACGCCGATGTAATGGCGTGTAATCGAATATGGCCCTTGATTCCAGCACCATACTCACTCAACTCCTGGTCCATCTTCTGAAGAGTTTCGTTCACCTGCAACGCGTAATGGCGCAGCGACTGCCCCGCAGGCGTCAGCTCCATTCCGCGCGGGTAGCGAATGAACAAGGGAGAACCCACCTTCTCTTCTAGCTCGCTGATCCGCTTACTGACTGCGGAGGTCGCCAAGTGGCAGAGCTGCGACGCCTTGGTCAGGTTTCGCTGCTCCGCCACAGCCATGAAGATTTCCAGGCTGAGCAGATCATGGCGCATTGGCCAATGCCTTCTCGAAGAAGTCTACGGTGCCAAAATTGCCGGATTTCAGCGCCAGGGCAACCGGGTCGTCGCGCAAGCCGAGTGTCCAGGGCACACCAGGATCGATGGTCGCACCAATTCGTAGAGCCTTGACTTGCAGTGCCTTGACTACCGCACCCGATGTCTCGCCGCCGGCAACCACCAGCTTGCGAACACCCATGCCGTAGAGGCCGACAGCAACGGCGGACAATGCGTCTTCAACGATCTGCCCAGCAGCCTCAACGCCGAGCTTTTGCTGAGCAAGCTTGACCGTCTCTGGATGTGCGCTTCCGTAGATCAGGACGGGACCCTTTTGAATCAGATCCTTTGCCCATTCAAGTGCTTCAGCAACCTGATCATGACCATTGGCAAGACGCAGCGGATCAATGGAAAAGCTCGGACGGGTTTTCTGCCAGTGCTCGACCTGACCATTCGTCGCTACCGAACAACTGCCGGAAACAACGGCGCCCAAGCCCTCGATGACAGGCAGTACCGATGCCGTTTCGGACTGACCGAGCTTGCCTGCACGACGGAAGTTTTCAGGTAGACCCAGCGCAACGCCAGAACCGCCGGTAACCAGTTTATGGTCCGCCACGGCAGTGCCTATCGCATACAAATCTTCATCATCGATCGCATCGACAATGGCATAACCTCGACCTTGGGCAATGAGGCTATTGAAAGCCGTGGAAATGGCTTGCGCGCCCTTGTTGACGACCGAATGTGCAACAAGACCTACCGGTTTGAGCGTCTGCTGCTGCAGCACCCGAACCAGATTGGAATCGGTCATTGGCGTCAATGGATGATTACGCATGCCGGATTCGCTCAACAGCACATCGCCGACGAACAAATGACCGTTAAAAATCGTCCGTTTGTTCTCCGGGAATGCAGGACACGCCACAGCGAACGAGACGTTCAATGCTTCAGCAAGTGCATCGGCGACAGGGCCGATGTTTCCGCGAGAGGTCGAGTCAAACGTCGAGCAATATTTGAAAAAAAACTGTTGGCAGCCTGCCGCACGCAACCATTCCAGCGCTTCGAGCGATTGGGTAACGGCTTCTTCCGGGCTGACGGTACGGCTTTTCAGGGCAATGACGACAGCATCGATATCATCAGGCAAGGGCCCTTGCGGCACACCGATCACTTGTAGCGTGCGCATGCCGCCACGTACCAGCGTACTTGCCAAATCCGTACCGCCGGTGAAGTCATCAGCGATGCAACCGAGTAGTAATTGACTCACTGTGGTCTCCTCGTGCCCTCCTCCTTTGGATATCTAAAAGGAGAACAGGCGATTTCTTGTTATAGATCCGCAACATTCCAGACAACGGGCGGCATGCCTGGCATGCCGCCCGTTTCAATCAGCCCAGAATGGCTTTGGCTACAGCTTCGCCGAACGATTTGGTACCGCTGGAGCCGCCCAGATCAGGCGTGCGCTGCTTAGGATCCTGCAGCACAACATCCACTGCCTTTTCCATTTCCAGGCCGGCCTTGATCAGCGCTTCTTTGTTGTGGTGCTCGCCCATCCACTGCAGCAGCATGCCAACGGACAGAATCATCGAAACCGGGTTGGCCTTGTCCTGACCGGCGATATCCGGCGCAGAGCCGTGCTGGGCCTGGGCGCAGCAATGAGTGTCGCTGGCCATCATGGAACCGGCCAGACCCAGGCTGCCCGACAGTTCACTGGCAAGGTCGCTGATGATGTCGCCGTAGAAGTTGGTCGCGACAAGAACGTCGAAGCGCTCAGGGCTACGTACCAGGTGGGCAGTGGAGGCATCGACCAGCAGATCGTCCAGCGCGACCTCCGGGAAGTCCTTCGCTACATCGCGAACGCATTCCAGAAACAGCCCGTCGGTCATGTGGAAGCTGTTGGCCTTGTGAATGGCGGTGACCTTCTTGCCACGCTTCATAGCCAGCTCGAATGCACGGCGGGCGATACGTTCGCTGCAATGACGAGTGATTTTACGAGTGGATAAAGCCATATCCGGAGTCGGCATCACTTCGCCCCAACCACGGCTCATGTTGCGATCTGGATAAAAGCCCTCAGTCGCTTCACGCATGATCACCAGGTCCATCGTCTTGCCTTCCTTCATGTTGGAAGTCAGGAATGGACGAGTACGAGCAGGACGTACGTTGGCGTAGAGATCCAGGCCAATACGGAAGCCGGCAGAAACGTTGCGACCGCCTTTTTCAGGCACTGGATAGTCGGCGTGCGACTGGGTGCCGAGGATGATGCCGTCGTAGCCTTTGGCCTTCTCCAGCACTTCATCACGCAAGGTGGTGCCGTATTTATCCAGGCTTGTGAAACCGACATCGTCGTAATCGAAGCTCAAGCCCAGATCGAATTTTGTGTTGGCAGCCTTGAGCACCGACATCGAAGATTCAACGATTTCTGGACCAATACCGTCACCAGGAAGAACCAAAATACGCATCGCATACCCCTTACTTATTGTTTGAGCTGAATTTTTTCGAAGCCAGTGCGTGATGAACCGACCCCATTTCTGTACATCGTAAATACAAAGTACAATATTGGCGAGACGAAGTCCTTAACCTTTTGCTCCCGTTCGTCCTGAGACGTTGTGGGGAGCAGTAGAGCTATCGCCCTCGACAGATTGCATTTTATTGCATGAATATTCAGTTTGTGCAACCTTTACGCTCAACGGTCACCCATTTCACTTTCCCAGGAGATCCTGCATGACAGTTAAAACCTCCGATCTTTGCGATCAATACCCAGACTCAATTCGCGTACTGGCCCCGATTTTTCAGGACTTTGGCGGCAAAAATGATTTCGAGGGACGCGCCTTCACCCTCAAATGTTTCGAGGACAATTCCCGGATCAAGGAAATAAGCAGTCTGCCGGGACACGGCCGGGTGTTGGTGGTGGACGGAGGTGGCAGTGACCGCTACGCGCTGTTTGGCGATGTGATAGCTGAGGATCTGGTCAAGAACGGCTGGGCCGGTGTGTTGATTTACGGTTACATCCGCGACAAAGCGGCGCTGCGCGATATGCCGATCGCCATCAAGGCACTGGGCACATCACCGCGAAAGACCGTCAAACGAAACGAAGGGCAGATTGGCATATCGGTGGAATTCGCCGGGCACACCATCGCCGATGGCGACCAACTGTTCGGCGATGACGATGGCGTGGTGCTGTTAAACGAGCTGAGCGCTAGCTGACAACCGATATTTCAAGGCTGCGCTGGTACTCCAGCTCATCCTTGGCCTCTTTGTCTGTTTTTTGCCGCCCGACCACATCAAGGTGGTTGCGTAGAAATTCCGCCGCCTCCTCTCGCTGTCCACTTTCGATGAGATCAAGAAGATGGATGTGTTCTTTACATTGGTTGATCAGGCGAGGCCGATCCACGTTGGCCTTGTAGGCCATGAACCGACGCAATTGGTTCTGGCGGCGGATAGCCTCAAGAAAGAAAGCGTTGCCCGAGCAGCGCACCACCAGCTCATGAAGCTGCGAACCGATCTGAAACAGCTGCGATCGCGACAAGGTGAAAATGTCGCCATCGAGCAGTTGCTGCTGGATTTCCCGCGCTTTGGCAAACGCTGGCTTATCCACCTCGTAACCCGGTTCCAAAACGGCGGCCGGTTCGATTGCCATGCGAAAACGGTAGCTCTGAATATGGGCTTTGGAGTCATGCAGAAAACTGTTGATCTCCCACCCCTGCCCTGGCTTGCGCTCAATCATTGCTTCATTGGCCAGCCGGGTCAGAACCTTCATGAGCTGTCCTCTCGGCACCTCATATTTGCGCATCAACTCGGCTTCAAAAAAAGTCGTGGGAATGTCACCACGCAGGACGTCGTCGACAACGCGCAAATAGAAGTCTTCAAAGGGATCAACTTCCAGAGGGAGCTTGCGACTGTCGATTCCTCGCGCGTCAGCTGTCAGGAAATAACCTCGGTTCGGCTCCTTGGTCGCCAGACCCAATTCGGCCAACAACGCGAAACCTCGTCGAATCGGAGATCGGGAAACTCCCAACTCCTTGGCAAAAGACTCCTCGCGCAAAGGATCACCAGCGCGCATCGACCGGGCTCTGGCCATGTCGATGATCTTGGGTGCCAACTGCTCTGCAAGGTCTTTCTTTATCTTGGGCTTCATTTTGGCTGGTTCGCCCACCAAGGGTTGTTGAAGAGTCGATTCTGCTGAGTTCATGGAAACCGGTAATCAGAGGAGGATGACATCAATGCATTGCCTAGGATGGAGCGTTACATCCAAAACCAAGCTTTAAAGAAAAATAACACACCTGATGCACATCAACACGCCAGTGACACTTCAGGACTTCACCGTACACCAACTTGACCTACAGCAATCCAGGAATCCGTCATGAGCGCACCACGCATCTATTTGATCCATGCAACACCAGTAGCAATCGCACCCATTACTGAAGCATTCACTCGGCTTTGGCCTGAGGCCAGGCTGGCCAATTTATTGGAGGATTCGCTTTCCAGCGATTTGGCCGAGGCCGGTGAACTGACTTCGGCATTGAGCCAGCGGTTCTTGAAACTCGCTACCTACGCCGCAGAGTCCGGTGCTGATGCGATCTTGTTTACGTGCTCGGCATTCGGTGACGCGATCGATTTGTGCAAGCGCTCGCTGAGCATTCCGGTACTTAAACCGAACGAAGCCATGATCGAGGAGGCCATTCAACGCACCGGAAAAATCACCATACTTGCGACTTTCCAGCCGGCCATTGCATCGATGACCGAGGAATTTCAAGCCTATGCGCAACAACTGGGTGTCGATATTGAGCTCAATTCCCTTGTCTGCCCAGCAGCACTCGCCGAATTGCGCAAGGGGAATGCCGAGCGCCATGACGCGCTTATCGTCGATTCAGCACGCCCCCCTACCAATAGCGAGCTGCTGTGTTTTGCACAATTTTCCATGACCAGTGCAGCACAAGAAGTCAGCCAAGCAAGTGGTCTGCCTGTACTGACAACACCCGACAGCGCCGTATTGAAGCTGCGCAACCTTCTGAACGCCTGATGCAGATTCGAAGATTTGAGGAGTCACCTATGACCAGGTTGAACGCGCACATCGGCTTCCAGTTTACGGAATTGCCTTTTCTGGAGCGGTTCTCGGCAGCGGCCAACGCGGGTTTTCGAGCCATCGAGTTTCCCTCGCCCTATGAACACGAAGCGCCGCAAATCGCAGAGCTTCTCCGCGAGCATGAACTCCAGATGGTGCAATTCGCCGCGCCATCGGGCCCAACCAAAGGCAACACCGGCATTTGCAGTTCAAAAGAAGCATTTCGATTGGATCTAACCAAGGCCGTTGAATATGCCAGTGCACTCGACTGCCGAATGGTTCACCTGATGTCAGGGGTGTCGCAGGCAGAACTTGGGGTCATTGCCGATAGCGGCATTTACCGTCGCAATCTGAAGTACGCCGTTGAGTTCTTGTCTGGAGAAGGCATCGAGCCGTTGATTGAAGTCATCAGCTCAGATGAAGTCCCAGGTTACCTGATGAGCCACTTCGACTTCGCTGAAGAGATGCTCGAGGCACTGCCCGACCTTGGACTGATCCTGGACACCTACCACACCGAGCTTCTCGGCGTGGATTGCCTGCGTAAGCTCAATCAATGGTGGTCGCGGGTGAGGCACATTCAGGTCGCGGACTTTCCCGGCCGCAACGAGCCAGGCACAGGCAACATCGACTTCCCGAAACTGCTCTCCATGCTGGAAGACCGGGCCTATCAGGGCTGGGTGGGTTGCGAGTACCGCCCTCGCACCTCGACGCTCGATGGGTTGGAAGAACTCTGGAGGATCATGAAACCGCATCCCCATGAAGATGACCGCTGGTAAGAAATTGTTTCTTTTTGGCGAAATTGTACTCCGTAACCTTGCAAAACAATTTCGACTGGGGTTTATTAGCCTCCAGTAGCCTTCAAAGGTTGCAATCAATGCTCCCAACAAAAAACACAACAGGAGTTTGCGCATGAACAAAAAGATCGCATTTGTTACTGCAGGTATGGGAAACCTGGGCACCGCAGTTTGCCAACGACTGGCACGTGACGGATTCACCGTCGTCGCAGGATGCGGCCCTGACTCGCCTCTGAAGGACACCTGGCTCGCCCAACAAAAGGAGCTTGGCTTTAACTTCATCGCTTCTGAAGGCAGCGTTGCTGACTGGGAGTCCTGCCGGAAGGCTTTCGATCAAATCAAGAAAAATGTCGGCCCCGTTGACGTTTTGATCAACAACGCCGGCACCGCTCGGAACGTTGTTTTTCAGGACATGCAGCCCAATGACTGGGCCACGGTCATCGATACCAACCTCAACTCGCTGTTCAACGTAACCAAACAGGTTATCGATGGCATGGCTGAACGAGGCTGGGGACGAGTGATCAACATTTCTTCAGTAAACGCCCAACTGGGCCAAGTAGGTCAGGTCAACTACTCAACTGCAAAGTCGGCAATCCGAGGCTTCACTCGCGCACTGGCACGAGAAGTCGGTTCCCGCGGGATCACGGTGAATACCGTATCTCCTGGCTACATCGCCACCGCCAAACTCAAGTCCGTCACCACGGCGGACGCGATGGATCGCATCATCCAGGACATTCCGACTCGTCGCCTTGGAACACCCGAGGAGATCGCGGCGGTATGCGCCTGGCTGGCCTCTGACGAGGCTGGGTATGCGAATGGTGCTGACTTCTCGCTTAATGGTGGCCTTCACATGAGTTGATACTCGTGTGAGACTCAGCGGCAACCCGCTGGATCAAACCAAAAATACAGCGGGAACCTTGATGCGCTTTTTTGCGCAGATCCCATAAAAACAATTGTACTTTACGTCAAGGTGATACAAATGCTCTCAATTCTCGGCTACGGCATGATCGTGACCTTCATGGCACTGATCATGACCAAGCGGTTGTCGCCGTTGGTAGCGATGACAACAGTTCCGATCGTATTCGCGCTCATGGCGGGATTCGGTCCGGACATGGGCAACATGATGATCGACGGCCTGAAAAAGGTAGCCCCGACCGCGGTCATGGTGATGTTCGCGATCCTCTACTTCGGCGTGATGTTTGATACTGGTCTGTTCGATCCGATCATTCGCAAGTTCATCAAGCTGATCAACGGCGACCCGATGAAAGCCGTCGTTTTCGCGACCCTGCTAGCAGGCTTGGTGTCGCTGGATGGAGACGGTTCGACAACCTACATGATCACCGTCACCGCGATGCTGCCTCTCTTCAAACGACTAAGGCTCGAACCCTTGTCGCTGACATGCGTGGTCATTCTGGCGGCAAGTGTGACAAACCTATTGCCATGGGGCGGACCACTTGCACGTGCCGCAGCTTCCTTGCAGGTCGATACGTCCGAGCTCTTCATCCCGCTTATTCCCGTTATGGTAGTGGGCTTCCTCGGTGTTCTGGCGCTGGCTTACTTCATCGGTATTCGTGAGCGTCAACGTCTCGGAAGACTGCGCTTGTCAGTGGGTGCTGCTGCCACAGTTTTTGACGATGAGACTGACGAAGGTCTGCCATCGATGTCAGACGAAAATGCCGAACTGCGTCGTCCAAAACTGTTTTGGTTGAACGCGGGCCTGACGATTGCCTTGATGACCGGCCTGGTGGTGGAAATCTTGCCACTCTCCATTTTGTTCATGGTCGCGTTCTCTGTTGCATTGGTGATCAACTACCCACACATGAACGATCAGCGTCGTCGCATTTCCGCGCACGCTCCAACAGCCCTGAACCAGATTGCGATCTTCCTGGCAGCCGGCATTCTGGCGGGTATCCTCTCCGGGACGGGCATGGTCAACGCGATGTCCGCCAGCTTCCTGGCAATGCTTCCTGCAACCTGGGGCCCGTACATGGCTCCGATCACCGCGCTGGCGAGTATCCCGGGCACGTTCTTCATGTCCAATGACGCCTTCTACTATGGTGTGCTTCCAGTGCTCGCCAAGGCTGCCGAAGTTTATGGCATTACCCACGCTGAAATCGGCCGGGCCTCGCTGGTAGGTCAACCTGTTCACCTTCTGAGTCCTCTTGTGGCTTCGACCTACTTGCTTTGCGGTCTGGCTGGTGTGGAGTTCAGCGACCACCAGAAATACACCATGAAATGGGCGTTTGCGCTTAGCTTCCTGATCCTGCTCGCTTGCTTGCTACTGGGTTTGTTCCCTCTGGCAGCTAGTGTCTAAGGGAAAGTGAGGAACAACTAGCATCACCGCTGCAAACCAATAAAAAATCCCGGAAATAGAAATGTTTTCGGGATTTTTTCTGTTCGCTCAATCAAATTTCACTTCGGAGCCCTAATGACCAGCCCAAAGGACATCGCCACCGAAAGCGGTGCACCGATGATTCCTGAACAGCGTCGTGAATTGATGCTGCGACAGTTGCGCAAGCATCAGGTGCTTAGCGTTCATCAATTGATGGAAATGTTCGACTGTTCGTGACCATACGCCGCGACATCGCGCTGCTGGAGCAAGAAGGTCGTGCTTATTCGGTAACGGGTGGGGTACGAATTGCCAGTCAGCTCCACAGTGAACCCAGCCATGAGCTCAAGGCAGTGTTCGAGTTGCCGCAGAAGCAGGCCATGGCCAGGCTCGCCGCCCGGCTATTGCATGCCGACATGACGATTTACCTGGATGCAGGCACCAGCACGCTGGAAATCGTCCCCTACATCAAGGCGCTGTCCGGCGTGACCGTGGTGACCAACGACTTCGGCATTGTCCAGGCACTGATCGAATCGCCCCATGTCACCGTGATTCATACCGGTGGGCAACTGGATCACTCCAATCAATCGTGTGTTGGCGGACTAGCGGTGGCCACATTGCGTCAGGTCGTCACCGATGTCGCATTCATATCCACCAGTTCATGGGATTTGCGTCGCGGCCTCACCGCATCTTTGGCCCTGAAGGTGGAGGTCAAGCAAGCCGCTATGCAATCGGCTTCGCAAGTGGTGCTGGTGGCCAGCAGTTCAAAATACGGCACCTTCAGTATGTACAGGATCGCCGGGCTCGAGCAGTTCGACATCATACTCAGCGATGACGTGTTGTCCCCTGCCGCGGCCGATGGCATCCGTAAGCTGGGTGTCGAATTGTTAATTCCATCGGACAATACTGTGGCCTGAAGCGAAGGGCTCCCGCACTCGGAAACGAAAAAGGTATGGGTTTATTTCCGGAAATTAATATGGGGATGCCCTTTCAATGCACCTCGAAATAAGCAGGGAGGCCAGGGATAGTCGGCCTTGGCTTGATGGCGTCAGACCTAGTGAGGCACGGTTTTCCATTGAGTCTGCGGGCAATGTCGCTAGCCTGATGCTGGATAACCTGTAACAGGCGAGTGCCTATGAACGACTGCTTTTGGCTGTGGATGGGCTTTCATTAAGGGCAGTTTTTGGTCGCTCAGAGTTCCGAGAATAGAACCAAAGAAAGCTTTTCTGTCCGCTGCGAGTTCTTCATCCGACAGCTTTCTGGCTGCTTGATACACCTTTTAATTCATCCACTCGTTGTAGGTCGCCATTAGGCAGATATGACTGGTGCGGCTCTTCGCCTTTACTCTTTGACCACTTCAGAGGACAACCCCGCTCATCCCGAGGTTGTCAGTATGTCGTAGCGCTACCAATCCATGGCTACCAAATCAAACAACCCGGGAGATCTGAGTTACTTTGCTGAGATATCGTTCGATCCGCGCCACAGCTTCTGCCAGTCGTTCGATGCTGGTGGTGTATGAAAAGCGGACGTAGCGCTCCGGCTCATTCGCACCAAAATCCAGGCCTGGTGCAATCGCTACCGACGCGTGCTCAAGTAAGGTCATTGCGAAATCAAAGCTGTTGTCCGTGAATGCGGAACAGTCAGCGTAGATGTAGAACGCGCCTTCAGGCTTGGCCACGATCTGAAATCCTATCCTTGTCAGTTCGGCCGACAGGTAGTCCCGACGGCGCTTGAACTCCATCCGCCGCGTCTCGACTATATCCAGGGTGCGGGCTCAAAAGCCGCCAGCGCGGCGTACTGAGCTGGTGCGGAGGGAGAAAGAAACAGGTTTTGGGCAAGCTTTTCAATATGCCGGGTGAATTCTTCCGGCACCACAAGCCAACCCAAACGCCAGCCTGTCATCTGAAAGTACTTGGAGAAGCTTTGTACGATCCATACATCGTCACAGCATTGCAGCGCGGTGGACGTCTCAACGTCGTAGGTCAACCCCTGGTAAATCTCGTCGAGTATGAAATGCCCGCCTTTCTCACGGATACAATCTGCGAACGTTTTGATCTGATCCAGACTGAGCATTGTGCCTGTCGGATTGGCCGGAGAAGCAAGTAGCACCCCGGCAGTGGCTTCGCTCCAGTTTTTTTCGATATCCCCAAGCGTCGGCTGGAAATTGCTTTCTTCGCCTACAGGGATCGACTTCGGTACGCCCTCAAAGATACGAACAAAATTGCGATTGCAAGGATAGCCAGGATCCGTCAACAGCCATTCTTTGCCCGGTTCTGCCAGGCAGGCCAATGCGAGCAGCAATCCGCCCGAGGCTCCAGCCGTCACAATAACGCGCGACGCAGGGACTGTTACGCCATATCGACTCTGGTAGTAATCAGCAATCGCCTCTCGCAGTTCAGGGATACCAAGTGCGGGAGTGTACGTAGTTTTGCCATTGGCAATGGCAGCCTGGGCGGCGGCGATGATAGCTGGCGGCGTAGGAAAGTCAGGCTCACCGACTTCCATGTGCACTATATCCCGCCCTTCGGCTTCGAGTCGTTTCGCTCGCGTCAGGATGTCAATGACGTGAAAGGGAGCGACATCGTTCATGCGCGTAGCAACGGACTGTTGATCGATAGTTGTTTTCACACTTTATCCTCCACTGAGATAGATAGGGCGCAAGGCAGACCCTTCAGTCTGAGCCTGCGCCCATTGGTCTCGCCCTCCACTTTCACCCAGCACGTTCTGCTCACCGACTTGGTGGTCACCAAGCGTCAGCAGGCCCATCAGGAAAAAGTAGAAATGGCAGCATCGCGACGTCGAGCCTTCAAGCCACTTTTTTCAGTGCGATCACACGGCCTCGCATGACATCCAACAACACAGCTTCGCGTTGTGTCGCCAGCTCCATGGCCTTGGCCCTGACATGGCCGTATCCGCGGATCTGCTCAGGTAACGAAGCAAGTTCGACCATCGTGTCGTAATGAGAGGAACTCCTGCCCTCTTCCAGCACCGAAAGGATTTCCGCAATAACCGCTTCGTAACGCTGAATCAAAGCGCGTTCCCGGCGGCGCTCAGCGGTGTAACCGAATACATCCAGCGGCGTACCTCGCAACATCCGCAGTTTGGCAAGCACGCGGAAAACAGGAACAATCCATGGTCCAAATTCAGTTTTCTTCGGAAGGCCAGTGTCGGGGTCGCGCCGGGCCAGGAGCGGCGGTGCAAGGTTGAACACCAGCTTGTAGTCACCTTCAAACTGCTGGGAGACACGATCAAGGAAGCCGCTTTCGACATGCAGACGGGCGACCTCATACTCGTCTTTGATCGCCAACAATTTGAAGTAGTACTTGGCCACTGCTTGTGTCAGGTCAGTACGCCCCGCAAACAGCTTCTGCTCAATCTTGCGTACACGCTCCAACAAGTCGGTGTAGCGTTGCGCATAGGCGGTGTTTTGGTACTCCACCAGAAACCTGCGCCGTGTTTCGATCACTTCGTCATTGGACTTTACGGGGGCGGGCGAAACACCTGCGCGCTGCGTAGTTTCTTTTGTGGCGAGCAATTGCTCCACCGCTTTTGGATTCACAGCAGCCTGACGTCCCCAGCGGAACGCTTCCGTGTTCATCTGTTTGGCCGCACCATTAAGATCAATCGCTGATTCAATGGAGGTCGCGGAAAGCGGTATCAGTCCACGCTGATAGGCAAAGCCCAGCATGAACATGTTGGCCGCGATGCTGTCACCGAGTAAAGCGGTGGCAATACGCCCTGCATCGACAAACTCGGTGTGCTCCTGCCCTACCGCGTCGACGATATTGCGGCGAAGATCCTCTGCGGGGTATTCGAGATCTGCGTTGCGAGTAAACGCCCCAGGCATTGTTTCCTGTGTGTTGGCCAGGATGAAAGTACTGCCATGACGCGTCGCGCCCAGGGTTTTGGAGTTGCCCGCAACAATCAGGTCACAACCCAGAACCAGATCGGCGCCACCTGCCGCAATGCGAATGGTCTTGATCGATTGTGGATCAGGGCCGAAGCGCAAATGGCTCCATACCGAGCCCCCCTTCTGCGCCAGTCCGGCCATGTCGAGCAAACCGCAACCTCGACCCTCGAGGTGAGCCGCCATTCCCAGAATGGCACCAATGGTGACGACACCGGTGCCACCCATGCCAGCCACCAGAATGCTGTAGACGCGATCGTCGATGCTTGGGCGAACCGGTTCCGGCAGCAACGGTGCCGTCTGACCTTGCGTTGCGCGCTCGGGCTTGCTCAGGCTCCCCCCGACTACGCTGACAAAGCTGGGGCAGAAACCGTTGACGCATGAAAAGTCTTTGTTGCAGGAAGATTGGTCGATCGTCCGTTTGCGACCGAACTCCGTCTCCAGCGGCTGCACCGATACGCAATTGGACTTCACGCCGCAATCTCCGCACCCTTCGCACACCAGATCATTGATGACGATGCGCTTGGCTGGATCAGGAAAGGTTCCGCGCTTACGCCGGCGCCGTTTCTCAGCGGCGCAGGTTTGGTCGTAGATCAGAACCGAAGTCCCTTCCACTTCTCGTATTTCGCGCTGGACCTTGTCCAATGTATCCCTGTGATGGAACGTCACACCCGCCGGCCAGGCAGTGTCCAGGGGATACTTGTGTGGCTCATCGCTCACCACAACAATCCGCTTCACGCCCTCAGCACTCACCTGGTGGGCAATGGCTGGAACATTCAGCGTACCGTCATGCTTTTGCCCTCCGGTCATCGCGACAGCATCGTTGAACAATATTTTGAAAGTAATGTTTGTGCCGGCTGCCACCGCGGCCCGAATGCCTAGATAACCCGAATGGAAATAGGTGCCATCACCTATGTTCTGGAACATGTGTTTGCGCTTGGAGAAAGGCGCCTCCCCTACCCAAACCATTCCTTCGCCGCCCATGTGGGTATAACCCAACGTTGAGCGCTCCATAGACTGCGCCATCCAATGGCATCCGATGCCTGCGTACCCCTTGCTGCCCTCTGGTAGCACGGTAGAGGAGCTATGAGGGCAACCACTGCAAAAATAATAGCTACGCGCCAGAAGTGCGGTATCACCCTTGACCACCTGGTAAGAGCGCAACTCTTCAATACGATTGCGCAGACTGACATTGTCCCCCAGCTCAAGGAGGCGCTCGCCTAACGCAATGCCTATTTGGTTCGAATCCAGCGCCATTTCCGACTGGAACATCGTTTGGCCTACTTCGTCATGTTTACCGACAATGACCGGAGCATTGGCACGACCGTAAAACTGCTCTTTCAGCTGGAACTCGATCAGACTCCTTTTTTCCTCCACCACCAGAATCTTGTCGAGTCCCTCTGAAAAATGTGCTGCACCTTCAGGTTCGAGTGGCCAAACCATCCCGACTTTGTAGATACGCAAGCCCATCTCAGCGGCGGCTTTTTCGCTGAGGTTGAGATCATCCAAAGCCTGCAATACATCCAGATAGCTCTTGCCATGGGTAATGATCCCCAACTTGGCAGCCGGTGCACCAAGGACAATTCGATCAAGTGCGTTGTGACGGGCGAAAGCGCGAACCGCATTCAATTTGTAGCGGTGTAAACGGGCTTCTTGTGCGTGCGGGGTATCAGGCTGACGAATGCTGAGCCCATCTGGCGGCAGTGCGAAATCCTGAGGAATCTGAATTTTCACGCGATTGATGTCGACATCAATGGTGGCCGTAGCCTCCACCGTGTCCTTGACACACTTCATCCCGACCCAGCAGCCACTGTAACGAGACAATGCCCATCCGATCAGGCCAAAGTCGAGAATTTCCTGGACGCCCGCTGGGCTGAGCACCGGAATCATGGCGTCCACCATTGCGAACTCGCTTTGGTGACATGTGCTTGAGGACTCGCAGGTATGGTCATCGCCCATCAACACGAGAACCCCACCGAGATTTGCCGTACCGGCGAGATTGGCATGCCGAAACGCGTCACCGGTGCGATCAACGCCAGGACCTTTGCCGTACCACATGCCGAAAACGCCGTCGTATTTACCTTCGCCGCTCAGGTGCGCTTGTTGTGCGCCCCAGATAGTGGTCGCTGCGAGGTCTTCATTGACGCCAGGAACAAAAAGGGTGTGATGCTGCTCGAGGTGTTTTTTGGCTTTACCAAGCTGGTCATCAAGTCCGCCAAGGGGCGATCCGCGATAACCGGATATGTAGCCCGCGGTGTTGTGGCCAAGTTGTTGATCTCTCTGCCGCTGCGTCATGGACAGGCGGACAAGGGCTTGAGTCCCGGTAATGAAAATACGCCCTTGAGTGAGGGTGTATTTGTCGTCGAGCTGGACGGTCTTCAGGTTCATCATTCACTCCGCCCCTGTGGTGGGGATTTATTGTTCTACTTCTAAGCGGACTTACCCGTTATGAAAATTACACTCTGTCAAGAGTGTTATTACGCAGCTTTATTAACGCGTAATCAGGCCATTCATTCGGATTATCAATTCAAGTAACTTTTAAAGCGTGGGAGGCGAATGCACTACGCGCTTTTTTACGACTCATTCAAGTCAAGGGCGGACGGCAGAAACTTCTATTTCCACGAGAAACCCAGGGTTCGCCAGACCAGACACCTGGAAGACCGATCGGGTCGGCAGATTTTTTTGAGCTCCCGCACCGAAAAACTGTGTGTAGCCTTTCATGAAACCTGCATAGTCCATCTCACCGTCATTACTTGCTGTGCCAACCAAATACACTTGCATCTTCACTACGTCGCCGAGTGAAAGACCTAGCCTTTTCAAAGTATTCTCGATACTTCTGAGCGTGCTGACAGTCTGTGCCTCGGTATCACCGTAGGCAGCAATGCTTTTTGGATCGGCCTTACTGTCAATTATGGATGGAACGGCTCCACTGAGATTAACAAGTGTCGCGCTAGCAGGAATTTCGACAGCCAAGGAAATAGGGAAGTCGGAGTTTGGAATTTTGTGGCGAATTACCGAGTCAGCGCTCGCATGGGTGGACAACAGCCCACTCAGCATCGAGACAAGGAATATAGTGCGTGCGTTTATTGTCGACATCAAATGATCCTTTTGCGTGTAAACAATTGGGGCGGCGTAGCACACCCTCACTATGATCAGCGTTGGCTTACAGTTCGGACATCTTCAACCGTGACGGTGTCAGAATAGTTATTTCCAAAGTGAGTGCGTACATAGTCGACCACCCATGCTATTTGTTGGTCAGACATGTATTTTTTGAATCCTGGCATGCCGCCCTGCCCAGACGTCACCATGTAAATGGGGTATATCTTTGCTCCCAGCTTTACGTTTGATGCTAAAGCGGGATAAGCCCCTGCCCCGTGCGAACCCTGGGCTTCGGACATATGGCAGCCCTGACAAACTTGTTGAAACAGCGCTTCACCACTTGTCTGATCAAACGAACCTGAAGTTGAGACCTGAATGGTGTCAGCGGCCAAAGCGGATGCACTGGCCAGCAAGCTCAGCAACAAGCCCGTTGCAAGAAAGTTGTGCATGATGAACTCCGGTCTCAAGCAGCCTTCGGGCTGGCGACAATGTGGGTGTGCAGGCGTTTGATGGCATCCAGCGACGATAGGATTGCACCCTCCATCCACGCCGGGATGTAGGAGGCATGCTCGCCGGCCAGGACAATTCGGCCGTCAATCTGGCAGAGGTTTTTGTAGTGCTGCTGACGAGACTCCTCAGTCCACAAACCATAGCAGCCGTTGGTCCAGGGCACCCGGTGCCAACCAACTGCAATGCCATTCTCGAATTCGCTGGTGTACTGGGGGTGGACTTGGGCGCCGTACTCGACGGCTTTCTGCACGCGCATTTCCGGTTTCATCGCGGTGAATTCATAGGCATTCGGTCCGAACAGGTATCCTCCCAACAAAACACCCTTCCCCGGCTTGCCGTAGTCGGTACTTGGGTAGCTGATCCTACCGATAGGGGTATCGGTGTAGCTAATGCCACCATAGATATGCTCGTCCTGCTCCCAGAAGCGCCGCTTGAACTGGAGTCCAACTTTCACAGAGGCTTCGTAAGGCACAGCACGGATAGCGTTCATCATGGGTGGGCTGACATCGATCGGCAGTTGACCGAGGATCGACAAAGGTAGTGTACAGACGCACCAGTCCGCGGTTTCCTGTAACGGACCGCCAGTGCCATCAGTATTCTGATAAGTCACTGTGACCCCTTTGTCACCCTGCTGAATTCGAGTGATTTTGGCGTTGTAACGAATGAGATCGCCTACCTGCTTTTCGAAGGCTCGAGCGATCATGTCCATCCCTCCCACAGGCTGGAAGATGCTGGTCTGAAATTCGTATTCCTGACCCGTTGCAATGCTTTTCCAGAGATTGGAATCGAGCAGGGCCTTACGATCCAGTGGCTCTGATGGCACCGCTTCAGGCATCAATCCGCCGCCTACGTCTACTGCGAATCCTCGACGCAGACTCGTCTCGAGCGACTTGCGATAGCTGCTGTTAGCGTCCAGTGCACCCCAACTACGCATAACCTCCAGCAAGCGCTCTCGATCTTCTCGAGTCAGGGCCTGATCCAGAGCATTCTGATTGACCGCCTTGCTCAGCAACTCAGCCACATGGCCTTGAAAGTCTGCCTGCACTTCACGATAACGTTGTGGTTTACCGCCGAACGCTTTAGTGGAGTGAACCATGGCGTTGTAGTTGACTTGAACAAATGGCTCAAGAGCGACACCGAACTGATGGCAGTAATCAAGCACTGCGTGGTGGTGGTAGGGAATTCGCCATGGGCCAGGGTTCAGGTATAACCCTTTATCAAACTGGCAATGCTGAGTAGCCCCTCCCAACTCAGTGAATCGATCGCCTCCACGCAATGTCCAGCAACGACCACCAGGCTTTGCATTAAATTCAAGAACCTTGACTTTGTAACCCGCTTTACGAAGCTCGAAAGCTGCGGTCATTCCTGCAAGTCCTGCACCTAGAACCAATACACTGGTCCCCATAGGTGCACCGCTTAATGCAAATGTGCGGTCGTAGTTTGACTCTGCTGCGAAACTCAGCGAATTCATTGCCTGATACATGGCCGCAGCGCCTGCGGTTACACCGATCCAGTTCAGTACTTGGCGTCGAGTTAAAGCCATTCCGTGTTCTTGCATATCAATGCCTCATCAGGATAAAAACCAATGGCAATCGAAAATTTCGGCAATTAACGGGCATCGACGTTTTCTGTTTAATCTCCTTCAGCAGAAGTGGAAACGTCGTGCCAACACCGAGACTTTTGAAGACGAATGGCAGAGTGACCGCTTCTTGGGTGACCAAGTTGACAAGCGGACACTGGAATTTATTTTTATTATCAGAAGGCGCTAACTTTTCCTCTTGCTCATATAGTTGAGCACGTAGCGCCTTCGTTATAGTCTTTTTTATTTAGAATGCTTATGTGATTTCAAGCCGGCGATCGCCACATGTAGTACAACACCATTGTTGAAAAAAAGCCGAAGGCCACGCCAGTTGCAAGCGAGATTTTGTTCCCCATGACGCAACCGAAAGCACCACCTACAACAATGGATAAAAGTAAAAACAGTGTATCGCCACCCTTAAAATCAGGACGAACAACCAAGCTCGAAAAACGATGCACAAAAGCCTCCTACATCAGTGACAATCAGGTAAAGATGTTCAGATGTAAGCTGACTGTATCGCTTGCCCTATCTGTTGGATTGTACGTTTGTAGGTGATGGTGTTTTTAATCAAATATCGGTGTACGTCGTGCGATTAGATCGGTGCGTTGCCCGGGCGCCTATACGCCCCTGGTGTACTGCCTGTCCAGCCACGAAACGCACGGTGAAACACGGCGTTGGAGTCAAAGCCTAAACCCAAGGCGATATGGCTGATAGAGAGGTCGGTGTGTATGAGCTGCTGCACGGCGATATCCCGACGCAACGCATCCTTGACCATCTGGTAACTAGTGCCCTCCTCCTTGAGTCGGCGCGTTAACGTGCGGGTGGAGAGCAACAATGCATTGGCTGCGCTTTGGATGCTGTCGTCACGCTTGAGGTTTGTGAGCAAATACTGACGAACCTGCTGCGCCACCAGACGTTCCTTCAAGGTGGTGAACAGCCAGTAGCGCGGAGCTACCTGCAGGAACGGCAGCAGCTCCGCCTTGCTGCGGCGAAACTGCGTATCTGCCCACTCCACACCAAAGCACAACGCCGTGCAGGGCTGATCAAAGCTGATCGGCGCGGGAAATATATGCATATATTCCGCGGCGTACACAGGCTTGGCAAAGGAGAACATCACACTGTGAAGCGGAATTTCCTGGCCGGCCAGCCACGACGCGACTCCGTGGGCCAGTTTCATCATCAGCTCATGCCCCCAGCGTTGTGCGTTGGCTGTGGAGTCGCGCGCCTCCAGGGAAATCACCACCTGACCCGACTTTTCTCTGTAGTCGAGCTGATAGTCATCGAGCAGCAAGTTCCAGAATCGAGTGAAGCGGTACATGGCTTTGCCCAAGGAGCTTGCATCAAGCAGGCTCGAGCATAGGTATTTGAGGGTGCCGCTACGAATACGACGGGAGAATTGCCCCATCACCTCGTCATCCGTACCCAATGCCACCTGCTGATACAAGCGCACGAATTGATCGTAAGTCACCCGTGCACCTGGCGCCTCCAGTAAGTGGGTTGCAATGCCCGCTGCACTGACGAAGGTCTGAATGTCAGCGGCACTGCTGATGTTCAACGCCCCTTGTAAAAGCCCCTGAACGAAGGTCATGGGCAACGTGTTGTCCACTGGATGATCCACCTGCTTCGCTCCTCTGAGCACAACTGAACTGGCGTGATATGCAAACTAATCGGCGGATCGGGTTATTTCAAGCCCGATGGTGCGCTGGCTAAGCTAGGCCCATATCGCGAATCAAAGCAACCTTGATCGAAAGACGGCTTGAACTAACCCTCAAAAAAAGTGGCCGTTAATGCAAATCAATGGAGGCCGCAGCGCCTTTGTTCAGCCTTCGTTAGATCAAGAAAAGTCCTCAGATTTTGCCACCCACCAAGGACCGGCAAACCGATCATCCCACCTGATAACAAGGGCCTCATCGCCCCGGAAGAAAAAACAATGGCTGACAATAGCGTCCCAACCGTAAAGCTGCTGATCAACGGCAAGCTGGTCGAATCCAAAACCACTCAATGGCGTGATGTGGTCAATCCGGCTACCCAGGAAGTGTTGGCCCGAGTGCCCTTTGCCACCACCGACGAAATGAACGCCGCCGTTTCCAGCGCTAAGGAAGCCTTCAAGACTTGGCGCAAAACGCCAATAGGCGTCCGCTCCCGAGTATTCCTCAAGTATCAGCAGTTGATCCGCGAAAACATGAAGGAACTGGCGGCGATTCTCACGGCCGAACAAGGCAAAACACTGCCGGATGCAGAGGGGGATGTGTTCCGCGGCCTGGAAGTGGTCGAGCATGCCGCCAGCATCGGCAACTTGCAGCTGGGTGAACTGGCCAATAACGTGGCCGGTGGTGTGGACACCTACACCTTGCTGCAACCGTTGGGTGTCTGCGCTGGTATTACCCCATTCAACTTCCCCGCGATGATCCCGCTGTGGATGTTTCCAATGGCCATTGCTACCGGCAATACCTTCATCCTTAAGCCCTCCGAGCAGGACCCGATGGTCACGATGCGCCTGGCAGAACTGGCGATGGAAGCCGGCGTTCCACCAGGCGTACTCAACGTGATTCACGGTGGTGTGGAAGCAGTCAACTTGATCTGCGATCACCCCGATATCAAGGCCGTTTCCTTTGTCGGTTCGACCAAGGTCGGTACACACGTTTACAACCGCGCCACGTTCAACGGCAAACGTGCACAGTGCATGATGGGCGCGAAGAACCATGCAATCGTCCTGCCCGATGCGAACAAGCAGCAGACGCTGAACAATTTGCTTGGCGCTGCATTCGGTGCGGCCGGCCAACGCTGCATGGCCCTGCCTGTTGTGATCCTGGTCGGCGAAGCGCAGAGCTGGCTGCCAGACCTCATCGAAAAAACCAAAGGCCTGAAGATCAGCGGCGGCGCCGAGCCTGGCACCGATATTGGCCCGGTGGTGTCCTGTTCGGCACTGGATCGAATCAGCAGCCTCATCGCCACTGGCGTTGAGCAGGGCGCAACGCTTGTGCTGGATGGCCGCAATCCAGAGATTGCGGGCTATGCCCAAGGCAACTTTATCGGGCCGACCATCTTTTCCGACGTCACCACAGAAATGGCCATCTACCGAGAGGAAATCTTCGGTCCGGTGCTCTGTGTATTGCATGCCGATACCCTGAATGATGCCATCGAGCTGATCAATGCCAACCCAAATGGTAACGGCACTGCCCTCTTCACCCGCTCAGGCGCGGCTGCCCGACACTTCCAAGAGGAAATTGATGTCGGTCAGGTCGGGATCAACGTGCCGATCCCGGTCCCAGTCCCACTGTTTTCCTTCAGTGGCTCACGCGCGTCCAAGCTCGGCGACTTGGGTCCGTACGGCAAGCAAGTGGTGCAGTTCTATACCCAGACCAAGACCATCACCGAACGCTGGTTCGATGAAGACGAGGTCAGCGGCCCAGTCAACACCACCATCACTCTGAAATGAAGCAACAGGCCGGCGCCATTTGCGCGCCGGCCTGATCTGGGAGTCTGCGTCATGCAATTTGAAACTCTGCTGTTGGAAATCCACGAACGCGTTGGCCTGATCACCCTGAATCGGCCGAAGTCACTTAATGCCATCAATAGTCAGGTGATCGCAGAGCTGAACCAAGCCTTGGACCACCTGGAAAAAGACCCGGCAATTGGCTGCATGGTCATCACCGGGTCCACAAAAGCCTTCGCCGCGGGTGCGGATATTAAAGAGATGGTGGAGTTCACCTATCCCCAAGTGTTCCTCGATGATTTCTTCTCTGCTGCCGACCGTATCGCCAGCCGACGCAAGCCGTTGATCGCTGCTGTTGCCGGCTATGCCTTGGGGGGCGGTTGCGAACTGGCACTGATGTGCGACTTCATCTATGCCGCCGACAACGTCCGCTTCGGTCTGCCGGAAATCACATTGGGTGTGCTTCCAGGAATCGGTGGCACACAACGTCTTGCCCGCGCAGTGGGTAAGGCCAAAGCCATGGAAATGTGCATGAGCGGTCGCCAAATGGACGCCGAAGAGGCCGAGCGGTCTGGCCTAGTCGCCCGCATTTTACCGGTCGACAGCCTGCTGGACGAAACGCTCAAGACCGCCAGGGCGATTGCTGAGCGGTCGCTGCCGGCGACCATGCTGGTGAAGGAAAGCGTCAACCGGGCCTTCGAGTCCAGCTTGAGCGAAGGCGTGCGCTTCGAACGTCGGGTATTCCACTCAATCTTCGCCACAGCAGATCAGAAGGAAGGCATGGCAGCCTTCGTCGAAAAGCGTCCAGCACAGTTCAAGCACTGCTGACACCCGCCCATTAACAAGGAATCACCATGAAAATTGGCTTCGTAGGACTCGGCAACATGGGTGGGCCAATGGCCCTGAACCTGATCAAAGCTGGCCATGTAGTAACCGTATTCGACTTGTCGGCAGCCTCACTGGCGCGTCTGGTTGAGGCAGGGGCCGCGGCCGCGGAATCTCCAGCTGCCATCGCCCAAGGCGACGTAGAGCTGATCATCACCATGCTGCCCGCTGCTGCACATGTGAAATCCGTTTACCTGGGCGCCGAAGGCATTTTGGCTCACGTCCGCCCCGGGGTTTTTCTGATCGATTGTTCGACTATTGATCCACGCACTGCTCGTGAAGTGGCCAAGCAGGCGTTCGGAAATGGTAATCCAATGCTCGACGCTCCCGTCTCCGGCGGAACCGGTGGCGCAAGTGCCGGGACCTTGACCTTTATGGTGGGTGGTTCAAGCGCTGACTTCGACCGTACTTGGCCGATTTTGGCGGCGATGGGCAAGAACATCGTGCACTGCGGCGATTCCGGCAACGGCCAAGTCGCCAAGGTTGCCAACAACATGCTGCTCGGTGTCTCGATGATTGCAGTTTCCGAGGCCATGGCGCTTGGCGTTTCTCTGGGGATGGACGCTGGTGTGTTGGCCAGCATCATCAATACTTCCAGCGGTCGCTGCTGGAGTTCGGACACCTACAACCCCTTCCCTGGCGTACTTGAAAACGCGCCTGCGGCTCGTGGATACACCGGCGGCTTTGGCACCGACCTGATGCTCAAAGACTTGGGACTTGCCAGCGAAGCGGCCCAACAGATCGGCCAACCGGTCCTCCTTGGTGCGTTTGCCCAGCAGCTCTATCAAAGCTTCAGCGCACAAGGCAATGGCAGCCTGGATTTCTCCGCCATCATTAACATGTATCGCAAGGGCGCCTGAACATGAGTGATGTCGAAGCGTCTGTTCTGGCTGCAGTACGCAACCGCATCGGCCACCTGACACTGAATCGTCCGGGCGGTCTCAATGCGTTGACGCTGCCTATGGTCCGTCTGCTCCAGCAGCACCTGCGAACCTGGGAGCAGGACCCGAACGTAGTTGCCGTGGTATTACGCGCAGCGGGAGAGATAGCATTTTGCGCTGGCGGAGACATCCGCATGCTTTACGAAAGCCATATGTCAGGTAACGGTCTGCATGAGCTTTTTCTCGAAGAAGAATATGCGCTCGACGAATACATCCATAACTACTCAAAGCCCCTTCTAGCCTTAATCGATGGTTTGGTTCTCGGAGGGGGCATGGGGTTGGTGCAGGGGGCAACCCTGCGGGTTATCACCGAACGCACGCGCATGGGCATGCCCGAGGTGGGTATTGGATTTTTCCCCGACGTCGCTGCCAGCTATTTTCTGCCACGTTTGCCTGGCGAGTTGGGGATTTATCTGGGGGTCACCGGAATCCAGATACGCGCCGCAGATGCCCTTTATGCAGGCCTGGCCGACTGGTGTATCACCAGTTCCCAGATCCCCGAACTGGATCATTGTCTCAACAACATGAGTTGGACAGACCAGCCACTATCGGCCTTGCAAGCGCTACTCGCCACACTGGGCGTCAACAAGTTCCCAGGTTCGGAGCTCAAGGCGATGCAGCCCGCCATAGACCGGCACTTCGCTGAACCTGATCTTGCCTCGATTCGTGCGGCACTCCTGGCAGAGCCCTCTCCCCAGTTCCAAGACTGGGCAGAAGAAACCGTTGATGTACTGGACAGCCGCTCTCCGCTGGCAATGGCCGTCACTCTGGAATTATTACGCCGTGGTCGGAATTTGTCCCTGAGCGAATGTTTTGCCCAGGAACTGCATCTGGATTACCAGTGGTTCGACAAAGGCGATCTGATGGAAGGCGTACGTGCCCTGATCATCGACAAGGACAAGAACCCGGCCTGGAATCCACCGACCTTGGCTGAGCTTGACCCGGCACGGGTAGAAGCATTTTTCAGTGATTTCAAGTCCACCACCTGCGCGCCACAGCGGCTTGTCACTGTTTGACCCCTTGATAAGAGAGATACCCGATGCACGACCTCGAATTGACTGAAGAGCAGCGAATGATTCGCGACATGTCCCGCGACTTTGCTCGTCGTGAGATCGCGCCGAAAGCCGAATACATGGAAAAAGCCAGCTGGATCGACGACGTCCTGGTGAAGCAGATGGGCGAACTTGGTCTGTTGGGAATGGTGGTTCCTGAAGAATGGGGTGGCACTTACATCGACTACGTCGCCTATGCCCTGGCCGTGGAGGAAATTTCGGCCGGTGATGGTGCCGTCGGTGCACTGATGAGTATTCACAACTCCGTCGGTTGTGGTCCGATTCTGAAGTTCGGCACGCAGGCACAAAAGGATTTCTGGCTAGCAGATCTGGCTAGCGGGCAAGCAATCGGCTGCTTCTGTCTGACCGAACCGCAAGCAGGATCAGAAGCGCACAACCTGCGAACACGTGCAGAACTGCGCGACAGCCAATGGGTGCTTAACGGTGCAAAGCAATTCGTGAGCAACGGTAAACGCGCCAAGCTGGCCATCGTGTTTGCCGTGACCGATCCGGAGCTCGGCAAGAAAGGTTTGTCGGCGTTTCTGGTGCCCACCGATACACCAGGTTTTACGGTCGACCGAAGTGAACACAAGATGGGGATTCGCGCATCAGATACCTGCGCGGTCACCTTAAACGATTGTCGAATTCCCGAAGCCAACTTGTTGGGGCTGCGTGGAAAAGGCCTGTCGATCGCCCTGTCCAACCTGGAAGGTGGACGCATCGGGATCGCCGCTCAGGCGCTCGGTATTGCTCGCGCTGCGTTTGAAGCAGCACTGAATTATTCACGTGACCGTATCCAGTTTGGCAAGCCGATCAGCGAACACCAAAGCATCGCCAACATGTTGGCTGACATGCACGTGCAGCTTAACGCTGCCCGCCTCATGATCCTGCATGCAGCACGACTGAAAAGCGCCGGCCACCCCTGCTTGTCGGAAGCCTCGCAGGCAAAGTTGTTCGCGTCAGAAATGGCTGAGCGTGTGTGCTCAAAAGCCGTACAGATTCATGGTGGTTACGGGTACCTGGAGGACTATCCAGTAGAGCGCTATTACCGGGATGCCCGCATTACCCAGATTTATGAAGGCTCCAGTGAAATTCAACGTCTGTTGATTGCCCGGGAACTGGCGCACTACACAATTTAAACATCTCGATGAGCGCTAGGTCCGACGGTTGGGCTCGCTCGAAACTTCATCTATCAAGAATGGAGCCCACAATGGCCCTAGCAGAAGTTTTTTTCGTCGGTACGGCACGGACTGCCATCGGTAGTTTCGGCGGAGCCTTAAAGGATATTCCCCTAGGCGATCTGGCCACCGCAGCAGTCAAAGGTGCCCTCACCCACGCAGGCATCGACGGCCAACAGGTTGATCATGTGGTGATGGGGAATGTGATCCCAACCGCGCCACGGGACGCCTACCTGTCAAGGGTTGCAGCAATCGGGGCAGGTATTCCCAAGGAAACGCCAGCGTTCAATGTTAACCGCTTGTGCGGCTCCGGCTTGCAAGCAATCGTTTCCGCCGCGCAGGGTATCCTGCTTGGCGATTTTGGGGTTGCTGTAGCGGGTGGTGCAGAGTCCATGAGTCGCGGCCCCTACCTCATCCCCAGCCTGCGCTGGGGGAGTCGGCTGGGTGACAGTCAGGCCGTGGATTACATGAATGGGATTCTTCACGATCCTTGGAAAAGATCCCATATGGGGATTACTGCTGAAAACATTGCCGAACGATATGGCATTTCACGTGAAATGCAGGATCAGTTGGCACTTCAGAGCCAACATCGGGCTGCACACGCCATCGCAGAGGGCCGCTTCAAGACGCAAATCGTGCCGATGGAAGTGCAGGTGAAGAGAAGGACCGTGCTGTTTGATACAGACGAAAACGTACGCCCCGACATCGACATCGAACAACTGGCCAGGATGCAGCCAGTCTTCCAACAGGGTGGTACTGTGACCGCCGGCAACGCATCCAGCCTCAACGACGGAGCGGCGGCCCTCGTTCTGGCTGATGCTAATGCAATCAAGCAACACAACCTTAAGCCAATTGCCCGTCTTGTGGCCTATGCGCATGCCGGCGTTGAACCGGATTACATGGGCATTGGCCCCGTTCCTGCCACTCGCATGGTACTGAAGCGTGCTGGGCTGGGCATTCAAGACATTGATGTCATCGAGTCAAACGAGGCTTTTGCAGCGCAGGCTTGTGCCGTGGCCCAACAACTGGAATTCGACCCGGCGAAGGTCAACCCCAATGGTTCCGGGATTTCACTCGGACATCCGGTTGGTGCCACGGGGGCAATCATAACGATCAAGGCTATTCATGAGCTGCACCGCACACGCGGACGGTATGCGCTGATAACGATGTGCATTGGCGGCGGACAAGGCATTGCAGCCATTATTGAACGGGTTTAAGTCGACCACGAACCAATAATTTTCTGCAAGGGGCGTGACCGGAAGCCACCGGTCCGCTCCTCCAACTAAAATCGACGCCCCCCTAATTTACAATCCGCCAACCACAAACGTACAAGCCATGCACAACCCCGTTTGCTTATGCTCTGACTAACCTCCGCAGGCGACGTATCGAAACGAAGGCGGCGCTGCAAAACATCGCATGAGACCCTTCTTACAGCACTAATTTTCGGGCGTCCCCTAGGCCCAGTTATTGCCGAAATCGACCATGCTATCCTGAATCGCGTTTTATATTGCAATCGCACCGGTGCGCCACTATGCAAGACGACCAATCGAAACGGGACTGGGTGATACATGCGCCTCTGACCTCGAAGGTCGAGCGGTTTGAGGCGTTCTTTGGCTCACACGCCTTCGACCCACATCGACATGATACGTATGCCATCGGGCGTACGATTTCCGGTGTACACCGGTTTCATTACCGCGGCGAATCGAAGCTGTGCTTGCCCGGTGAAACCATGATCATTCACCCGGATGAAGCACATGACGGTTGCGCCGGTTCCGAAGCAGGATTCCGGTATCGCGGCGTGTATGTTCCACCGTCCCTGGTCCAGGACATTGTGAAGGGCGCTCCCCTACCTTTTCTTGCCGCCGGCATTACACGTGACCCTCGCTTGGCCGCTGCCGCTGATGTGCTGCTCAATACCTTGGACGCCGATCTGGACTCGTTGGCGGAGGACGATGCTCTTTACACCTTCGTCAGTACTTTGGCAGAGGTCGCCGGGCATCCCATGACCAAAGCCTCCCATCATTTTGCGGCTGCCGCTCTCGCCCGCGAATACATTGATGACAACCTCGACCAGCCGATCACGCTCGACGACCTTGCTGACTGCGCGGGGCGAGATCGCTGGAATCTATCGAATGATTTTCGCGCGTTCTTCGGAACCAGCCCACACCGGTACCTCACACTTCGGCGCCTGGATCGTGTGAAAGCGCTCGTTCTGGCGGGGCAAGCGTTGTCGGACGCCTCGATAGAAGCGGGATTCTTTGATCAAAGTCACATGACCAGGCATTTCAAAAAGGCATTCGGACTTTCGCCTTCGCGCTGGTGCAATCCTCGAAAGGATTAGTTAATCACTGACTCCGTCACAAGCTCACCCTTGAAGCTCATGCCCACGCAAGTTTCGCTGAGGGGCCCTGCCCGCTCGTAACCGAAACGTACTCCCGCCTACTCCCGCGGAACACTGTCACAAGGACTTTTTCAATGCCTGATATCACTCTCACCACTCTGCATGGGCTCAAAGCTCGCGGCGAAAAAATTGCCATGCTGACCTGCTACGACGCCACCTTCGCCCAAGCGGCAAGCTCCGCCGGTGTGGAAATGCTCTTAGTAGGTGACACGTTGGGCATGATTTTGCACGGACACGACAGCACGCTACCGGTGCAGGTAGAAGACGTTGCCTACCATACCGAATGCGTCAGGCGCGGCAACGTCGGCGCCTTCATCGTCGCGGATCTTCCATTCATGAGTTACGCCACCGTTGAGCAGGCTCTGCAGAGCGCTGGTCGCCTGATGAAGGCCGGCGCACACATGGTCAAGCTGGAAGGAGATCGATGGTTGGCCGAATCGGTCAAACGACTGACCCAAAACGGTGTGCCGGTATGCGCACACCTCGGCCTGACGCCGCAATCAGTCAACGTTCTCGGCGGCTTCAAGGTCCAGGGGCGAGACCCGGTTCGGGCGCGTCAGTTGATAGAAGACGCGATCACATTGGAAGAAGCTGGCGCTGCAATGTTGTTAGTCGAATGTCTGCCTAGCCCATTAGCCGAGCAACTCAGTCAAGCCGTAAGGATCCCGGTAATTGGCATCGGCGCGGGCGCCGGTACTGATGGCCAAGTGCTGGTACTTCACGACATGCTTGGTCTGTCCCTGACCGGACGCACCCCAAAATTCGTGCGCAATTTCTTGACGGGACAGAACAGTATCCAGTCCGCGTTGCAGTCCTACGTAGCGGCAGTTAAAAGCCGCGAGTTTCCTGGCGCAGAGCACGGATATGCAATGTGATGACGTTGTTCTCGAGCACCGTAAAAATTAGTGGGGGACGCAGAGCGCGTGCGGGCTGGTTCTCATTACGGGAGTGGCGTGTTTTGCAAATTAATCGGCGGATCGGGTTATTTCAAGGCTAACGGGTCACTGGCTAAGCTAGTCCCAAGATCTAGTTAGCCTGATTGGTACACCTTTTTGGTAAACAACGCGCATTGGCCGCTAATGCAAATAATCTGAGGATTGCAAAATCGGTAACCAGCCGCCAAGTGAGCGGTCAACCTAGAACAATAAAGGGAATCGCTGCATAGCTAGACCCGGTAACGCGGCATCCTCATTTCCATCTATCAACTTGAAGCTACATTCACGCACCACTTCAGTTGCCACGAGGTAATCAAGACCGGACACGACGTCCATAGCACCTGAGAGAGTTGGTTCATCGCGCAGTTTGCTGCGCACTTGAACTCTCTCGGGTTGCCCTGCAGCACCTGCCATTCAAGAGCATGGCAGCCCCATAACAAAAAAACTCCAGCCAATAACAATTAAAGTTTAAGGAGCTCAAATATGTCATCGCACCCCGTCTATCAGGCCCTGCGGAGTCATCCACAGTATCAAACACTGGTTCAACGCCGTAGTCGTCTCGCCTTTACCCTCAGTGCCATCGTGTTAGGACTTTACTCACTGTTTGTCGCTGCGGTCTCGTGGCATCCGCAACTACTGCTGCATGTGCCTCTGGGAGGTGGTCTCACCACCGGCATATGGTCCGCACTCATCCTTATCATCGGCTCCTGGTTACTGACCGGGCTGTATGTTTTTCGGGCAAATAATCAGTTCGACAAATTGACCCAGGCGCTGTTGTCGGAGGTGAAAGCATGAAATCGCTCACACGACTGTTGTTGGTACCATTGCTCTGCTTCACCAGCATTGCGGCCATTGCACAGACAGTCCAACCCGGCACGCACGGGCCAAACATGACAGCGATCGCGATTTTCCTGGCGTTCGTGATCACAACCATCGGCATTACTTATTGGGCGGCCGGCCGAACACGTTCTGCCTCGGATTTCTACACCGCGGGTGGCGGTATCAGTGGTGTGCAAAACGGCTTTGCCATCGCTGGCGACTACATGTCGGCAGCCGTATTGCTTGGCGTTTCCAGCATGGTATTCGCCACAGGATTCGATGGAATGATCTATTCGGTCAGCGCTATTCTCGGATGGCCGCTGATTATGTTCTTGATGGCCGAACGACTAAGAAACCTTGGACGCTACACCCTCGCCGATATCATTGCCTATCGTCTCGACCCTGTGGGCACCCGCCTGTTTTCGGCCTTCAGTTCCTTTGTCATTGTGTGCTTCTACCTGATTGTGCAAATGGTCGGCGCCGGGCAATTAATCAACCTTCTGTTCGGGCTCGACTACGAAATTGCTGTTATTTGTGTCGGCGTGTTGATGGTGGTCTACGTAACGTTTGGAGGCATGGTCGCTACTACCTGGGTGCAAATCATCAAGGCGGTATTATTGCTCAGCGGGGGGATTCTGTTAACGCTACTGGCCTTTCAGCACTTTGGCTTTAGCATCGAGCACATGATCGACAGTGCCGTAGCCAGCCACCAGAGTGGTAAGCAAATTCTTGGCCCCCTGAAAATCGCCACCGACCCGCTCTCGATGATTTCGCTGTCTCTCGGGCTGGTGTTTGGTATCGCTGGACTGCCACACATCATGATGCGTTTCTTTACCGTCCCCGATGCCAAGGCCGCCCGTAAGTCAGTGCTCGTTGCCTACGGTTTAATTGGTTTGTTTTTCATACTGGTCTGCATTCTAGGCACCGCTGCGATCAGTATCGTTGGTCAAGACCCGCAGTACTTTGAACAAGGCGTCATCGGGGGCCCGCTGCTTGGCGGCGTCAACATGGCGATCATGCACTTGGCCCAAGCCTTGGGTGGCGATCTGATGTTCGGGTTCCTGGCCGCCGTTGCATTCGCCACTATTCTCGCGGTGGTTTCCGGATTGGCCCTGGCCGGTGCCTCTGCCATTTCTCACGACCTGTATGCCAATGTACTGTGTAAAGGCAAACCTGACAGCAAAAGTGAAATGCGAGTTAGCCGCTGGGCAACCATCGGTCTAGGAGTCGTCGCTGTTGCTCTGGGGATTCTCTTCAAAGGACAAAACGTCGCGTTCCTGGTAGCACTGGCATTCGGGATTGCTGCCTCTTCCAACTTCCCGATCCTGCTGCTGGCCATGTATTGGAAAGGTCTGACAAGCCGTGGCGCCATTTGGGGCGGGTTGAGTGGGCTGGTCAGTTCATTGGCGTTGGTCTTGCTGTCTCCGGGTGTATGGGTCAAAGTCCTGCATCACCCCGAGGCACTTTTCCCCTATGACTACCCTGCGTTGTTCTCGATGCCATTGGCATTCGTAATTGCCTGGGCGGTCTCATGCCTCGACCACAGTCCGAGTGCCAATGTTGAGCGTGACGCCTTCGAGCAACAAAGCGTACGCGCCGAAACTGGATGGGGCGCTGAAAAAGCCGCGCAACACTAATTGGCTTGAAGCATTTTAAGACCAGGGCGTGGTAATGGCCTTCACCACGCCCATCCCTCGCCGGTGCGAAAGGACAACACCGTAGTCTGATATGAGGATCATCAATGCTGGTTTCCATTACTCAAAAAGACCATTGGGTTAATACACCTTACGGTCAGGTGTTCGCCCGTAGCTGGCATCCCCACAATGATGAGCCAGCGCAAAATACAGCCCCTATCATCCTCTTCCATGACTCGCTCGGCTGCGTTGAGCTATGGCGCGACTTCCCTGCCCGTTTGGCGAAAGCAACCAAAAGATGCGTGGTTGCCTATGACCGATTGGGGTTTGGTCAGTCAGATCCTCATCCGGGCGATTGGTCCTATCACTTCATTCGTGAAGAGGCGCAGCGTTACTTTCCCTTCGTACGATCGAGTCTCGGCATCGATTGTTTTATCGCCTTCGGCCACAGCGTGGGGGGGGCGATGGCGACAAATTGCGCCGCGTTGTTTCCCGAGCAATGCCTGGCGTTGGTCACCGAATCCGCCCAAGCCTTTGTTGAGGAGCGAACAGTCTCGGGGGTACGCAGTGCAAAAGAACAGTTTCAACAACCAGGTCAAATCGAGCGCTTGCAGAAGTACCACGGTGACAAGGCCCAATGGGTGTTGAACGCTTGGACCCAAACCTGGCTTTCGCCCTTTTACGCAGATTGGTCCATAGAGAAGGGGTTGCCTGCGATTCAGTGTCCGCTGTTGGTTATCCATGGCGCGCAAGACGAGTTCGGTTCAACGCTGCACCCTCAGCGATTCGCCAACCTTGCCCGCAAAGAAGTTGAGCTGCTCATACTTAGCGATTGCCAACACGTGCCCCACAGGGAAAAACCGCAAAGTGTAATTGACGCGGTTGGACGCCTGTTATAAAGGCATGAGAGCAAGGTTGGTGTCGGCAGACGCCCGTTAGCCGCAACTGGTTCACAGGGGCAGCGAACGATCTTGAATGACACGCTTCATCACCAGGGTTGTTGTCAACCGCTGAACATTGGGTAGCGTCGACAGGCAATCATCATATAGCTGATGGAACGACGGTAGATCACGTGTAATGACGTGAAGTAGATAATCAGGCTCGCCAAACAGCCGTTGAGCCTCGACGATCTCTGGTACTCCCAATAGTGCACTTTCAAACGCTTCAACCGCTTGATGATCCCCTTCGCGCAGCGTCGCAAAAACCATTGCTGAAAAATTCAAACCTAACGCGCTGGGCGAAAGTTGAGCGCGATAGCCCTCGATCACCCCGGACTCCTCAAGCGCACGCACCCTACGATGGCAAGGGGACAGGCTCAGACCGACCCGCTCGGCCAGTTCTGTGACCGACAATCGCCCGTCAGATTGAAGCTCGGCAAGTATTTTTCGATCAGTGCTATCCATATAGAAGAATCTACCTTAATTCAGTCATCAATCCGGAATAATAGGGATAACATTTTAACCGTTTTCAATTATTCTTTTTCAAACTTTGTTACCACCTGTCATCCGTATTTGTCCGATTCAGGACTGATATCGGTTGTATGTCTGCGAGAGTGAAAAATGCACCCCGTCATCACTAGCGATCAATTCAACAAGGCGGAAGCTGTCATACGCGGCTCTCGCCAACCAATCACAACATCGTCCATCAATGCGAGGTTGGTATGAGTCTTAGTATTTTCGCCGCGTTCTGGGCTGTGTCTTTTTTATTCGTGATTACCCCTGGAGCAGATTGGGCGTACGCGATTTCGGCGGGGTTGTTTGGTCGCGTCGTGATGCCCGCGGTGGCTGGTTTGTTGATTGGCCATGTGTTGGCGACGCTGATTGTAGCTGCAGGTGTTGGTGGCCTGGTTGCTAGCAACCCCGTCGCCCTTTCGGTGCTCACTATTGGAGGCGCGGCTTACCTGATCTGGCTCGGAATCAACATGATTTTACGCCCTTCGGTACCACAAGCCGGCGAAACGCAAGCCACAGGCTCCTGGGCACGCTGGACTCTTAAGGGGGCCTGCGTGAGCGGCCTCAATCCCAAAGTTTTTTTGCTTTTTTTGGCTTTGTTGCCGCAGTTCACTGATCCAACGGCCGCATGGCCGGTGCCATTTCAGATCGTCGCGCTGGGCCTGCTTCACGCCTTCAGTTGCGGCGTGATTTACCTGGCTGTGGGTTTTGGCTCTCGAGCGGTGCTGCAGGCTCGTCCGGTGGCAGCCAAAGCGGTTAGCCGTCTCTCGGGGGCTATCATGATCATTATCGCCGTGCTTCTGTTGATTGATCAGATTCTGCGCTAACTACCATCTGCTTCAGAAATAGGCGAAGGGTAAACCTATGTTGAGAAGCTCTGCAGGGATGTTCCGTTAGCTTCGTAAAGCTTTCGAGTGACTGCTTCGACCACTTATTGCCCGTCACTGATACCAGCTTTCGCGGGTAGGCAAGCTGACGAAGCTTTTAACCTCCACTCTTGAATGAGATGAAAAAAAGGGGCCTCGAAGGTCCCTTTTGTACCCAAACCAAAATCATTTGGTCAGCCAAGATTCAACGGTCGTGGAGCCGTGTTCTGCTTTCCATTCTTTCAGTGTTTTGTGATTGCCGCCTTTGGTTTCGACGACTTCGCCGGTGTGAGGATTCTTGTAAACCTTCACTTGGCGTGGCTTACGGATGCCAGCTTTAGAATCGACAGCAAGAGCGCGACGGCTCGCTTGCGGATCTAGCAGGTTGACTACGTTCGGTAGGCTGTAGCCGTACTCAGCCAGCAGTGCACGCAGTTTGGTCTCGAACTCGATTTCTTTCTTGAGGCCAACGTCCCCTTTCAGGGCTTCGAGAGCTTGGAGCTGTTCAGCCAAGTGCTTTTCAAGCTGACGAAATTCTGCGAGTTTTGACATGTTAATTCTCCATGTAGTTAGTCACCTAACGATACACCAAAAACCACAATTTGAACCTAGGGTCAGGGAGCCCCGTGTCTGTGAGTCCAGGTTCGCGGCCCTGATTTATTCGCCCTCCAACAAGAGCGGCATATTGAGGTGCACATCAATCTGATCGACTAGCTAAATCTAAATGATGCAAGCGACAAGATGCGTATCCGCAGGAAGCATCCTCCCGGAGACGCATTCATGTCAGCCGCCAAAAGTTCGAGAGTTCGGGATACGGAGGGATGAGCTTGCATCGTTTCATTAAACGCCGTCGCGGTCTTGCTCGCACGCGATTCGCAAGAGCGATGATGGGGTTACGAGGATTGCGTAATTGCATGAATTTGACCATCTATTCGCATTGCCATTGACCATTCAATTGCATCCGTGCTGACCAACCGTTTGCATCGACTTGACCAGCACACCCCGAAGTGACGACCGGCAAAGATCGGCCAAAAGCTGCCCCCCCCAACATCCCCCCCCAAAGCTATCCAACACCATCTCGTTGAACCGGCACCTCTGAGGGCCGGTTGCGTGGCTTTGAGTTTGAGCTTATTTTTCGGTTAAAAAGTCGAATATCGATACGGAGGATATTTCCTTACTTTCATCGTAAACAAGCTTGGGACTTCCTACGTCGCTGGTTAAATCCGTAGCTGCTGTGATCTGAACGCACGACTCACTCATCTGCACTGCACCTCGCTTCAGCAAACGATCAAAGAACGATTGTGTGAGGTCGGTGATAAAGAGTTCATAACCGAACGAGGCACCTACGTCGTGAATCGCTTTGATCGTCCGCTTCCCCAACCGCTCACGTTTCATGCAGCCAGGCATGAAGATATTCGGTATTTGAATTTCCTTGAGGTCGTGGAGGAACTCTACTCTCAATACCAAGATTGATTGAGGTCTGCGTCCCTCCGCGACATCCTTCTCCAGCGCATGTAGCTCCAATTTCATGCGATGCCGATCATCCGCATAAAATGGCGTGTAGCAGAATGTGTGATTGACACTCAGCTTGTCATCCAAAAGCTCCTGGATGGATTCCTGCACGTGCCTCTCAACTTCTCGTCTTTTCAAGGTTCGATCCTTCAATCATGAGGGTATTTTGGAGAACGGTCCGAAGCTGCGTAATTGCATGTACTTGACCACCCATTTGCATTGCTACTGACCAGTCAATTGCGTCCGTGCTGACCAATCGTTTGCATTCGACTTGACCAGCACACGCCGTAGTGACGACCGGCAGAGAACGCCCCCAAAGTAGACTTTGCCTTTTGGTGTACCTCATCGCGCGGCAATTCTTAGTCATAGCCATACGTCTCCCCGTACTTTGGACGTTACGTAGGTCGGGGTAATTCGCCATCCCGCAGTCTGATGCAGTCCAATCGCGTCCGAATTGGGGTGGTGATAGCGATTCGGATGGCCATACGAGACCGCCGCAGTGGCGCCTGCTTTTACCGGAATAGGAGGGCTGCCGCTGAAGGCCCCCCCGTGGTGTGTCACTGTAATCGCTGCAAACTGGTTTCCGGCGCCACTTGGGAGTAACGAATATGGGACATCTCCGGAAAGCAGAACGTCGCCTCCAGCTCTGTTTATCTTCATGACATATCCGCTTCCGTTTCTATCTGTCGATGCGCCAGTGCCTTTCCAGAGATGAAGGCTAGAGTCAAGCGAGTAGGAGGGGGCCGAAAGGAGGGTAAGCTTTGAACCGAGTTTGGCTTGTAGAGACGCGGCATTAGGGCCTACTGGTTGATCGGGGGCAAACCAGTCGAGTTGTCTTAGTGCAGGGATTTTGCTCACAGCTAGGGAGTAATGATCAAAATCCCAGTGTGAGAGGACGACAAACCCCGACGCAGGTACGCGTCTGGCTTCGGAAAAACTATTCGGGAAGGTTCGGTGATGGAAGAACACCGGGCCGCCTACATCGAAGTATCCGAGTACCGGAGATGTTATAGAGCGGTCAGGATGGATAGTCGAGAAACTGGCGTGTCCGACGTCTACGACCCTTACAAATGGGCCGACACCCGCAAGTTTTCGAGGGCGTTTGTCTTGCTTCTGGGTTCGAACAGCCGTCGTCGACTGGCAGAGATTCATCAATTTTTCCACCACCAGGGCAGGCCCTAAAGGTCCTCCAGACAAGGCGACGGCGCTTATGATGTTGGTTCTGACAACGGGACCACTATAGTCATTTTCGGCCGATAGGAACCAGGCTGGAGGTTCTCCAGGGCAATCTTGCAGCTCGAACTCAATCCAGCCCCCCTCATCCCAGCGGCTTTCAGGAAACAATGAATCCAGCCGGTTGATAGTCGAAAGGATGCGTACGATAAAAAGGTCGGAAACCTCCCTGTTGTGAGCAGTACCGGATTCGATAGCCTCAATCTTGATTGAGTCTATGACGACGTTCACTCGGCCTCTGGATTTTGTCTTTTCCTTTGGGAAAGTAACTGCCTCCAAAAAACCATAGGCCTTGATGACCGGCCGATCTGATTCATCCATGATCAATCTCACTTAAATGTTTATGACGCCAGCAGACGCCCGTCGCGCGTGGGCTACCTTCCAAGGATAACTAATATTGGCCCATCGGTATTGGTTAACAAGGGTGGCGACCTATTGCAGCAACTTACCAACGACTGTGATCGGGCCAAAGCTACCTGCCCCAAACGGCACCGTGCGCGATCGTCACCTCAGCTAAGGGCCCACAGCGATCAGTCGCACGCTTAAGATCAGATATGAACGACTTCACTATGACCAAATGAGCTTTCACGTAAACAAAAGGAAAGATGGGGTGATGGAAGATTTTCTGAACAAATCTGATGAGCTTCACATAGAGATCCTTCACCTTTTGGAGGGAGTTGCTCCATTCCCCGGCAAACGGCATGAGGTCGCAATGGTGGCTTGTGGCATGGCGCTGGAACACGCTCTGAGCCTGCGCCTACTGGTAAGAACTCAATGCTACACGTCAGCTCTGGCGATGATGCGTTTGCAGTATGAAGCCCTTACAAGGGCCGTTTGGCTTCTCTATGCGGCCAAGGATCAGCAGGTCGAAACCCTCGCGGCACCACTCACACTGGAAGCCGAACACAGCGCAAAGAATCTCCCGATGTTCTCGCAAATGCTCCGTGAGATCGTCGAAAGGGCTCCTGTGCAGGCATCAAGCATGCTAATGAGTTTCAAGGATGTGAATTATCACGCCATGAATTCGTTCGTACACAGCGGCATTCACCCTCTGCGCCGACATTCCGAAGGCTATCCACCTGAGCTGATTCAGAGCGGCGTTCAGAATAGCAATGGGCTTAACTTCATGACACTCCAGCTTGGAGTGATTCTTACGGGTGACCCGTGTCTGTTAAGCACTGTGAGAGCCGTGCAGGAAAAGCACAATCAGATTTTGCCGGGTCAGATTCCCCCACGTCACTGACTGAGACCTATGGTCACCGACCCAAACCAGGCAGCCGCACGTGTCCAGGAATTCAGAAGCGATTCAGACTGCTTATGGCCGTTTGTGGTCTGTCGCGATGGGCTGAAATCGGCCAAAAGCTGACATTCGCAGCGGAAGATTCAGTCTCTTCCTCGCCCCTGAGACTGCGTACGAAAGTAGGCACGGTTCAAGCGCCAGCGCTAGCGACTTGACCCTTTGCTGGATTGTTGGAGTTTCCCGAACAGTGAAGTCAAAGACTCGCGGATTATCTGAGAACTGAAATCATCCACTCTTACCTCCCGCCGCCACTCTGACCCGTGAGGAACACTCTATGACCTGCTCGTTAATAACGTCTCGACTCATCCGTTTCCTCCTGCTTGGTGCAGTGGGCCTCGCTGGCATTGGGTGCACACCCAACGCGCCAACCGACCCCGAAACCGCTTACCAGGACCGTCGTATGAAAGCCTCTGTCACGTACCTGCACCTGCTCCGCCATACGCCATTCTTTTCGGAGTTCAACGATGAGCAGTTGAATTGGGTGATCAAGCACTCGCGTGAATGGGACGCGCCGGCAGGGACGGTGATCGACAGCCGGGTAGCGGGTGCTGCTGCGTCGCCAGATTTGTGGATTTTGCTCGATGGCAGTTGGCAAGTTGAGACGAAGTATTCGACCCATGCCGCCGACAACGCTGCTCCAGGCAAGTGGTACAGTTCAGCTGCAACGCTTTCGGAAAGCCGCTTGGTCACTACCGGACGCAGCTACGTAATGCGCATTAAGGCGAGCGACATGGAAGACATGCTCGTGCAGAACTTTCCATTCGGAGGGCAGTTGTCGATAGGACGCGCTTGGTACACCTATATCGGCGCGGGCCAATCCAACGCGCCATCGTCTGCCGACTAAGCTCCGCCCTCAATTAACACTCTCTGCTAACAGTGGTAACGCGATCAGCCAGTGAAGATCTCTTTCAGCCACTCTACGAACACCCGAACCCGCGGTGAAAGATGTCGGTTGTGCGGATACAGCACGGACACGGGCATGGGTGGTGGAGGATGGCCAGGGAGCAACTCGCACAACATGCCTTGCTGCAACTCTTTGGCAACCCGATATCTGGGCACCTGAATTAATCCAATCCCCGCCAGGGCCGACGCCGTATAGATTTCTGCGCCGAAAACAGAGATGGCAGTGGGAATTGCGACTTCCTGCACCGTACCGTTTATTTGAAAATCGAATGGAAATGGTTTTCCGGTAGTGCGCGAGATGTAATTGATCGCCTTATGGTTAAGCAGCTCAGCCACGCTTTGTGGTTCGCCATAGGTGCTTACATAGACGGGGCTGGCGCAGGTGACCTGAGGCAGGTCGGCCAGATGCCGGCCGATCAACGATGAATCCCCAAGAGTTCCTGCACGCACCACACAATCGACGCCCTCCTCGATAAGGTCTACGAAGCGATCTGTCTCGCTGAGCGACAACTCGATACCTGGGTAGCGCTGCATAAATGCCGGCAACGCCGGTATGACGAAGAACCGAGCCAATGTGCCGTGCAAATCAACGCGCAATCGGCCCTTGGGCACGCTCTGCCGGAAGGCCAACTCCGCCTCCTCCAGCTCCGCCAGCAGATTTACGCATCGGCGATAATAGGCTTCGCCATCCAGTGTTGGACGCACTCGCCGAGTACTTCGCTCCAGGAGCCGGGTACCCAGCCACTGTTCGAACTGATTCATCACATGAGTAAGCGTCGCACGAGGAATCTCAAGATCCTCAGCTGCGGCGGTGAAACTACTGCGTTCGTATATACGAACGAAGATTTTCATGGCGCGAACCTGATCCATCGGGCTCCACTTCTGATTGTTGATAGAAACCGAATAGTACCTTCGTGCGCTCCTCCTTTCGCTAGAAACCGAGCACTACAGGCGATCTAACACACGTTGTCGCTTCCCGTTTACCCGTTCAGCGATCGAGGAACGGCTAACTACCAACGCTTCTATTGTTGGCCAAAATTGAATAGTTAAGCCTAATAACGAGTATTTATCAGAATTAGCTGCCATGGGAATCTACGTCCACACCCACTCCACACCCACGAAGAAGGCAGGGAATCAATATGAATACTTCCAACGGCAAAGTAGCAATCGTCACTGGCGCCTCTCGCGGTATCGGCAGTGAAATCGCCAAGCGTCTATCTCAGGATGGCTTTGCGGTGGTCGTTAACTACGCCAGCAGCGCGGGAGAAGCGAACACCTTAGTCGCAACCATCCAGGCGCAAGGCGGCCACGCACTTGCGGTAAAAGCCGACGTAGCCAGTGCACAAGACGTGCGTCGCCTGTTCGTCGAAACAGAAAGTCATTTCGGGGGTGTTGATGTTCTGGTCAACAACGCCGGAATCATGGCCCTGGCGACCATTTCCGAGACGGACGATGAAAGCGTCGACAGGCAGATCGACATCAACTTCAAGGGCACTTTCAACACCCTGAGAGGCGGCCAAGCGATTGCGCGACGGCGGGCGGGTGGTCAACTTTTCTTCAAGCGTCGTCGCCATGCTGCAACCCACGTACGGCGTTTATGCCGGCACCAAGGCCGCTGTGGAAGCCATGACGAGCGTCTTCGCCAAAGAGCTGCGCGGTCGCAACATCACGGTCAACGCCGTCGCTCCCGGCCCTACTGCCACCGATCTGTTTTTGAAGGGTAAGCCGCAAGAAGTGGTGGATCGGCTTTCCAAACTTGCCCCCCTGGAACGTCTGGGTGAACCGCAAGACATCGCCGCCACTGTCGCCTTCCTCGTGGGTTCCGATGGCGGCTGGATCAACGGCCAAACCCTGCGCGCCAACGGCGGGATTATCTGAATCAACGTTGTTGGTTTTTACCCTTATTGCTACCTGGAGAGACACATGAAACAAGTCATTGTTATCACCGGAGCTTCCAGTGGTTTTGGCGCGCTCACCGCCCGGGCACTGGCGCAAGCCGGCCATACCGTTTACGCCAGCATGCGCGATACGCAGGGTCGTAACGCACCGCAGGTAGAAGAAGCGGCTCGCTACGCCGAAGTGCATCAAGTCGATCTACGCACCGTCGAATTGGATGTCGCTTCCAGCGAATCCGTTGATGCCGGTATCGCAAAAGTAATCAAGGAAGCAGGACGGCTTGATGTGATTATTCACAACGCAGGGCACATGTCGTTTGGCCCAGCCGAGGCATTTACGCCAGAGCAGTTTGCCCAGCTTTATGACATCAACGTTTTGAGCACCCAGAGAGTAAATCGCGCCGCGCTGCCGTACCTGCGTCACCAAGGTAGTGGCTTGGTGCTTTGGGTATCTTCGAGCAGTGCCCGAGGGGGCACGCCGCCCTACTTGGCACCGTACTTTGCAGCCAAAGCCGCAATGGATTCTCTTGCGGTGTCTTATGCAGCAGAGCTGTCCCGCTGGGGTATCGACACCACCATTGTAGTTCCGGGCGCCTTTACCAAAGGTACCAACCACTTTGTTCACTCAGGCACGCCTGTGGACAGTGCAAGAGCCGCCGAGTATCACACGGGGCCGTACGCGGGCGTTCCTGAACAAAGCCTCAAAGGCCTGGCCTCCCTTGAGCCTGAAGATGCCGACGTAACGGACGTTGCCCGTGCCATCGTAGAAGTCGTTGAAATGCCATTGGGGCGCCGTCCGTTTCGCCGCCATATCGATCCTTCTGCAGACGGTGCCGAAATCGTTAACGGCATGGCTGACCGCGTGCGCGCCGAAATGCTGCGTCGCATTGGTCTCGAAGATTTGCTGCACACCCGCGTACCTAGCGCGGCAACCCAACCGGCTGTATCGCAGGAGTGCAACCAATGACCACCTCTCAAAAAGCTCTGGCGGAGCCGACCTACCGCTTGAAGTCACAATTCAAGTTCAACGCAATGACGGGTGTTGCTGCGGCCACCGCCTCCGCAGCAGCGGCGACCAGCCTTTCCGTCGGCTTGCCCGTCTGGGCTATGTTCATTGGCTGGGTCGCGTTCTTCTCGCGCGGTCATAGTGGGCGTGACGGCCTCATAAACTACGCCAGCGTATTGGCAGGTCTGGTCATTGGGATGGTAGCGGCCACAGCGATTGCCTGGCTTAGTCCTTCAATCGGCAAATCGGCATTGCCGCTGGTAGTTTTCGTGGTGGCGATGATGGTGGTCTCGCTCAGGGCAGTCCCGGTGATGAACAACGTACTGGCTTACTTTCTTGGCCTGATCGCCTTCTTTGCTGCACACCTGGAGCCGTCACTGGACGCCGTGCTGCGACTTGGGGGCGCGTCAGCGATCGGTAGCGCTGCTGCTTGGGCGTCATTAAAAGTTCAGCAACGCATTGCGGCATGATTGTTGAAGCTGGTGCGCACGCTAATTGCATCGGCTTTCAAACTTAGATAAAGCGGCACGTATTAACCCGACACCGTTTACGGCGAAGCTTAAAGTCTTAATTATTAATGCTGCGACAGCTGTAGTCCGCTACTGGCCGTTTACTGCAATTCGCGACTGACGGAGAGCGGTCATTTCCGGCGCAAAGGACGTGAATTCATTCAATTACTACCGCCGCGTCGTCTGAGCAAGGGTAACCTGTCGCATCTAACGACAACGACATATCAGAAATGCGCTTGATTAATGCCCTGGAGAGCGTCAATGGCAGCACAACGGTTTCGTTGATGTTGTAATAAATCGCAACTCTAAAAACTGAATCATCTAACATTAGCCGGCCCACTACACACTTCAGACCATCGATAAATTCACATGAAAACTTATTGAATTCCGACCAGTTTTGAAATTCAAAATCGACTACTGATATAGACAGACACCCCGTAATCGGGTTGATTTTGCTAAAATAATTACTGGGCAGTCCCAACGCTATCGGTGAAATTTCCGAGACTTTATGATTTTTTATTAAGATCTCAAGACTGCATTCAAATGACATAGTAGCTCCTAGTCATGTAGGCGTTTATCAATTCTAGTTCTGATCGGTCGGCGCGTCAGGTTGCCCGCATACTCATCCATACCCCTTAACCCGCCCGCCAGCGCCTTGCTTGCTTTGACGGCGATTGGAGCGGGGCCTATAACGTATCGGGTGCGGCCCTTCGCGACAGACGGCATTCAGCCGAGAACACCGGAAACGAGGCACTAAGATCGAATGGAGTCCATTGCAGACATCGTAATCAACCTACTGGCTCATCGCATTGGCGTTTACGTACTGAGGCTACTGAGTAGGGGCCGTTTCAAGGGAGAAAGCGGTTTTGCCTGGGGCTGGGCAGTCGCCGTTGGCGGCTTGATATTGTTGACTCCTTTCGCAGCTTTCATAGCCTGGATCATCCATACCAGCGGCCAGTGAGCTGATGTCCGCTTTGGGTCGATTTCTGCCTGTCGCGAAGGTGGGATGCCGATCTATAGCTGCATCCTTTCGTTATCAGAATTAGGTCGAAGGCTCACACCGACAAGCTAAGTTTTTCGTACACCACCTCGAATTCTTCACCCAATTCCTGTTGGATGGATTTCAGTAATTTAGCGGCAGCCTCGTCAAATCTTGCGTAATCGTCTGCATTCCAAGGGCCGGGATCAGGTGGGTAATCCCAGTTCAGCGAGGTGTCATGCCACTGTGAAAGCTCGTTAAGCATTGCTTTGACTTCGTCACTGAGTGGTAGCCTCTCTTCAATAGGCCCTACAGAAAATTTATCCCGTGCAATATTATTTCCACACCAAAGGCAACCGCCGCCCCATTCGAACATTAAGCGAACACGATAGCGTTCTGCCCTCATCATTGGGCTCCAATTTTTTGTGGGTACATGGTGTGCAATAGGTTGGCAAAGATATCCACGCTAGGCCAGCGACTCTGGGGCAACTCCCTACGACCGTCGCAGTTGCAGGATCGCATCTGTTAGCGCTCGTGCATTTGTGTCCAAGGTTTCCAAAGCCATGACTGCGTTCAGGGCGGCCTCCTCTACGCCATTCTCTGAAAACCATTTCGTGACCTCATCTAATGCCGCACGGATAGCATGCTGGTTGTGCACGATCAGTGTCAGAGCATCTGCCGTGGCGATGTTGGAGTCCGAGTTTTCAGGCATGGGATCCGTCCTGGAGTTAGAGGTTTGGAAAGCCTAGTTCATGCGGCCGATCGTGACTGACCACTTTTGGCCGGTTGCTGCCTGTCGTGTCGAGTTCCAATTCCCCCACGATGATAACTTCTAGACTTTTGCCGGTCGTCTACACCCACTACATTCTGCGCACGAAAAACGCCATTGAGGGGCCTTTGGGGCATTTTGTTACGTTTGGCTCGTGCGACCTGAACCCAACTCCATACACCTAAGGCCCACAGATTAGTTATCCCCAAGGCTAGGTATCCGTTTTGCGGCCTGCAGGATCCGATGCACGCTTAGGGGTCCAAGGCCCGCATCGCAGACATGGAAAAGACGAGAATGTTTCTGGATGGACTAATGAGTTTTTTTTGCAAAGACCCACTCTCCTCACAACAAAGCCTTCTGAAGTCATTTTTTTCATTTTCAAACTCACTGCTTATTTGAGTTTGGAAGGCTAGCATCCGATGGGCAATCTGCTTCGACGGAATGCACATCGACAATCGCTCCGCAACGAACCAGGGGAAAATTCCAGAGGTTCAATGGGTCGTGAAAATGGATATAACGCCCAAGCGCCGAATCTCTGTTTCTCGGAGAGCGGGAATGGTTGTCCAGCGCATTGAGTCTGCACCAGCAGGTCACAGTGTTTATTGCGGACGACTTACAGTAGGAATTGCTATCCCGAGACGACAAACGTCGCATTCGACAAAGAGGCTATCAGACCGCCGCAGCCTTTATTTTAGAATGTAAACCATGGGTAGTTAAAACAGCTCATCGTTTACACTTTAGAATCATGAAGCCTTGAAATTCGGCTAAAGAAATGGGGGGGGCTGGACCGGTAAACCCCTCACAATCAGCACCTTGAATCGATCACCGATGTGCAGGGGGCTCGATTACACTGTTGACAAGTAGACAGAAAGAGATAACGGATCTGGTGGCCATCGGGTGCTCAGCTCTCAATCGGTCAATCGTGCAAAAGCGCGGATACTACCACGCTCAAGGTTTGCGTCGTGAATACGGTCAATGTAGGAGCTGCCGCAGGCTGCGATCTTTTGATCTGGCTCTTGATTTTCTGCGATCCAAAAAAAATCAAGATCAAAAGATCGCAGCCTGCGGCAGCTCCTACAGGGGGATTGCATTCAGGCTTGCTTGAACCCGCGCACTTCATCCACGCCACGGTTGGCCAGTTGGTCGGCCCGTTCGTTGCCGTGATGGCCAATGTGTCCGCGCACCCATTTCCAGGTGACGTTATGGCGATTGACCTGCTCGTCGAGCAGCTTCCACAGGTCGGCGTTCTTGACCGGCTCTTTCGCTGCGGTTTTCCAGCCGCGTTTTTTCCAGTTGGCCATCCACTCGTTGATGCCTTTCATCACGTACTGGGAGTCGGTCACCAGCAACACGTCGCAGGAACGCTTGAGCTCTTCCAGGCCGCGAATCGCGCCCATCAGTTCCATGCGGTTATTGGTGGTGTTGGCTTCGCCGCCCCACAGTTCCTTCTCGACCCCCTTGCACACCAGCAATGCGCCCCAGCCGCCAGGGCCAGGGTTGCCCTTGCAGGCGCCGTCGGTGAAGAGTTCTACGCTATCGCTCATGCCAATCTATCCAGAAAATGCAGTGGCCCGCCAATCGATGATCGACGACGCCCAGGACCGGGGTCACCCCCGGCCGGAAAAAAGGAAGTATCACGGTTCGATGTTGCGCCGGTTGACCTTGGCCATCGGCAACGGGATCAGCTTGCCCATCGGCTCGCGGCGCTCCTGGCGGACCGGCCGCAAGCCGACCACGATCTTGCGCGCCACCAATAAATAGAAGCCACCACCGCCCAGTTGCCAGTCACCGGCCTTGCGTTCCCAACCGGCCAGACGGGTCTGCCAGGTGGGCGAAGCCAGCGGCGGACGATAGCACCCGAAGCGGCGTTTCTCCAGCGCGAAGCCCAGCAGGTTGAGCCAGTCAGCCACCCGCGAGGGGGAAATGCAGCGGGCTTTGCGCAAGCCATCATGGGCAAACACATGGCGCAGCCCCCACGTACTCCAGGGGTTGATGCCGACGATCAGCAAATGCCCGCCGGGCCGCACGCTGCTCGCTGCCTCGCGCAGCAAACCATGGGGTGAGAGGCAGAAATCCAGCCCATGCTGCAGCACCACCACATCGGCGGCATGCTCGCTCAGCGGCCAGGCCTGTTCCTCGCAGACGATCTCGACCCCGGGCAACGGCGCCCCCAGGCGCACGTTGCGCTGCACCTGCGGCGCCGACGGCGGCGTCTGGGCCGATGGCCCGTAATGCACCAGGTAGCCACCGAAGAAGCGCCCCAGCTCGTCTTCGAGCATGCGCCGTTCTTCATCCAGCAGGAATTGGCCGAGGGGGCCGGACAGCCACTCACGGGCTGCGCTGATCAACGCCAGCCAGTCAGGATCAGCCTGAGCGAACGCTTTATCAGTCATTGCATTCTCCAACGCGCCAGGAAGTTCTAAGATGCGCCATTGTTTCCAGCTTGGCGAATCCGACGATGATACAGATCACTGCCCTGCCCGCCTTCACCGACAACTACATCTGGTTGTTACAAGACCCTCGCACCCACCGCTGTGCGGTGGTCGATCCGGGCGATGCCGCGCCAGTACAGGCCTGGCTCAAGGACAATCCGCAATGGGTCCTGAGCGATATTCTGATCACTCACCACCACCATGACCATGTCGGCGGAGTCGAAGCGCTGAAGAAAGCGACGGACGCAACGGTCTACGGTCCGGCAAGCGAAAACATCCCGGCGCGCAATGTTGCGCTCAAGGACAACGATCGCATCAGCGTACTGGGCCTTGATTTCGATATCATCGCCGTTCCGGGTCATACCCTGGGGCACATTGCCTATTATTACCCCGGCCTGCTGTTTTGTGGCGACACCCTCTTCGCCGCCGGGTGCGGGCGTCTGTTCGAAGGCACGCCCAAGCAGATGTACAACTCGCTGTCGCGCCTCGCCGCCCTGCCCGGAGAGACTCAGGTCTACTGCACCCATGAGTACACCCTGAGCAATCTGCGCTTCGCTGCCGCTGTAGAACCCGGCAACGCCGACACCCTCGAACGCCTGGCCAGCGTGACCCGCCAGCGGGAAGCGGGGGTCATGACATTGCCGTCCACGGTGGCCCTGGAAAAACGTACAAATCCGTTTTTACGCACCGGTGAAACATCCGTTAAAGAAAAAGCGGATGAACGGACCGGCACCGATAACTCCGCGCCCGATATGGTTTTTGCTGCGCTAAGAGCCTGGAAAGATACATTCTGAGCTGTTTGCACGATAGTCCAAAAACTCTGAAAGGTTGACCGCAGAGGGTGCGCTTTCTAGAATCGCCCGACATTTTTGCCCGGAACTTACTTCCAGCCAATGTCGTCATCTATACGCAAAGCCATCAATTCGGACACCCTCACCCGCCTGGCGCAAGCCATAGCGGTGGCTGTGTCCGCGACATTGGCAGGCTGTTCCAGCCATGCGCCGCAGACCGATGCGGCGCACACGCCGAACATTGCCGCGCGCGCCAAGCAGAAGCCCGTCTTCCTCACCGAAAAGCCGACCCCGCAAATCCCGCAGGATGTCTGGGAGCGCATGCGCCAGGGCTTCCAGCTGCAGGACGGCCTGGGCGTCAACCCGCGCATCGAGCAACAGCGCCTGTGGTTCGCCAGCAATCCATCGTTCCTCGAAAACGCCGGCGACCGCGGCAGCCTGTACATCCACTACATCGTCGAACGCCTTGAAGAGCGCAACATGCCCCTGGAGCTGGCGCTGCTGCCAGTGATCGAAAGCGCCTACAACCCGATGGCCTATTCCCGGGCCAATGCGGTGGGCCTGTGGCAGTTCATTCCCTCCACCGGGCGTTACTTCAATCTGCGCCAGACCCGTTTTTACGATGGCCGACGCGACATCACCGCCTCGACCACGGCGGCCATGGACTACCTGACCCGCCTGCACGACATGTTCAACGGCGACTGGCTGCTGGCCCTGGCCGCCTATAACGCCGGCGAAGGCACGGTCAGCCGTGCCATCGAACGCAACGAGCGACTCGGCCTGCCAACCGACTACTGGAACCTGCCGCTGCCCGCCGAAACCCAGGCCTACGTGCCGAAGTTGCTGGCACTCTCGCAGGTGGTCATGGCGCCGGATGCCTACGGCGTGAACCTCAACCCGATCGCCAACGAACCGTATTTCCAGGTCGTCGAAATCAACCAGCGCATGGACCTGTCCAAGGTCGCCGCGGTGGCCAATATCGACGAAGACGAGCTGTTCCAGCTCAACCCGGCCTTCAAGCAGCGCACCACCATCGACGGCCCGCAGCACTTGCTGGTACCGACTTCCAAGGCACAGCTGCTGACCACCAGCCTGCAGACCATGCGCCCGGACGAGTTGATCAGCAAGAAGCAGCTCAAACCGGTTTTCGAAGGCTCGGACAATACCCAGCTGGCGAGCGCCAAGCGCAGATACCGGGTCAAGCGCGGCGACAACCTGGGCTCCATTGCCAAGGCCAACAATGTCAACGTCAAGGACCTGCAACGCTGGAACAAGCTGAGCGGCAAGAATCTCAAGCCGGGCCAGACGCTGGTCATGCAAGACACCAACAAGCGCAATTCGGGACGCATCAACACCGTGGTCGCGGCCAAGTCAAAATCCAGGACCGAGAAGCCGCAGTCCCAGTACAAGGTTCAGCAAGGCGACTCGCTGTACATGGTGGCCAAGCGCTTCAACGTTGAAATGCAGCACCTCAAGCGCTGGAATCCTCGTGTTGGCCAGGCGTTGAAGCCTGGACAGATGCTGACGGTTTCCAACCCGCACTAAAAATGAGCCCCTGAATTCAGGGGCTTTTTTTGTCCGCATGTTTCAGCAGACCTCTGTAGCAGCTGGCTTGCCAGCGAAAAACCAAGGATCGACGCGGTTAACCTGTAAATACGCGTAATCGTTAACGACCATCGCCGGCAAGCCGGCTCCTACAGTAGATCGGGTACAGCCGCGAGAGATGGGGCGGCTGTGAGGCCGCCGTCTTTTTCCTGTCCATACAAGCTGTTACTGTACGATCCACAATGCCCAAGCCGCCCGGATCGGATTCCTTATTTGAAGCGTCCCCTCCTCCCGCTCCTGATCAGCCTGGCCTTGAGCTCCACCGCAAGCGCGACGATCAGCGAAAGCCATGGTTATGCGCAGTTCGGCACGCTCAAGTACCCGGCCAGATTTACCCACTTCGACTGGGTCAACCCGCAAGCGCCCAAGGGCGGTACGTTGCGGGTCATGGCATTTGGCACCTTCGATACGCTCAACCCCTACACCTTCAAGGGCACCAGCCCGGTGACCACGCCGAATTTCCTGCAATACGGCATCAACGAACTGAACGAGCCGCTGATGGTCGGCACCGGCCAATACGCGCCATCCGGGGACGAGCCGACCTCCAGTTACGGCCTGATCGCCCAGTCGGTGGAATACAGCGAGGATCGCAGCTGGGTGGTCTTCAACCTGCGCCCCGAGGCACGCTTCCACGACGGCACGCCGATCACCGCCTATGACGTGGCATTCTCCTACCGCCTGCTGCTCAAGGAAGGTCATCCGCAATACCGCACCAACCTGCAGGAGGTGTTGCGGGTCGACATCCTCAATCCGCAGCGCATTCGTTTCGTTTTCAAGCGTGCCGGCAATCCCTTGCTGATCCTGCGCCTGGGGGAGTTGCCGGTGTTGCCGCAGCATTACTGGAAAGGTCGCGACTTCAAGGCGACCACCTTCGAACCGCCGCTGGGCAGCGGACCGTATCGCATCACCTCAGTCAACCCGGGGCGCCAGATCGTGTTCGAGCGGGTCAAGGACTACTGGGGCAAGGACCTGCCCGTCAACCGCGGCAAGTACAACGTCGATCGCATGGAAGTCGAGTTCTACCGTGACAGCGACGTCGCGTTCGAAGCGTTCAAGGCCGGCGAGTTCGACATCTACATCGAGCACCAGGCGAAAAACTGGGCCACCGGCTACGGTTTTCCGGCGATCCGTCGTGGCGAGGTGATCAAGGCGCAGATCCCGCACCAGATCCCGACCCAGACCCAGGGCCTGTTCATCAACAGCCGCCGCCCGACATTCGCCGAGCCCCGGGTTCGCGAAGCACTGGGCCTGATGTTCGACTTCGAGTGGACCAACCGCACCCTGTTCAGCGGCGCCTACAAACGCGCCATGAGCTACTACCCCAACAGCGAGTTCTCCGCCAGCGGGCTGCCGGTCGGCCATGAATGGCTGTTGCTCAAACCATATCGCGAGCAATTGCCGGCCAGGCTGTTCACCGAGCCTTTCAGCCTGCCGCAGACCCAGGGCCGGGGCATCCCCCGGGAAACCATGCGCAAGGCCCTGAGCCTGCTGGCTGAGGCCGGCTGGAAGCTCAATGGCCAGCGCTTGCAGAACGCGGCCGGGCAACCCTTGCGCCTGGAGATCCTGCTGGTCAACCCGAACCTGGAACGCATCCTCCAGCCCTACGTCGAGAATCTCACCAGCATCGGCATCGACGCCAGGTTGCGCACGGTCGATCGCGCCCAGTACAAACAGCGCCTCGACCAGTTCGATTTCGACATGATCCTGATGACCCTCAACCAGACCCTCAGCCCGGGCCTTGAGCAATGGCAGTATTTTCACTCCAGCCAGGTCGGGGTCAAGGGCAGCAAGAACTACGCGGGCATCGCCAATCCGGTGGTCGATCATCTGCTCGATCAACTGCTCGCGGCCAAGAGCCGTGACGAACAGGTCGCCGCCGGCAAAGCCCTCGACCGGGTATTGCTGTGGCAGCACTGCATCATTCCCAACTGGTACCTCAATTATCACCGCCTGGCCTACCGCAACCGGTTGGCCTTCGTCACGACGCCGCCCTACACCCTGGGCCTGAGCGCGTGGTGGCTGAAATCTTCGGAGAAAGATCGATGAAATTCGCAAGCGCCCTGCTCGTGCAGGCCAGCGCCCTGTTGTTCGCAGGGTGGGCCTTCGCCGCCCCGCAACATGCCCTGACCCTGTACAACGAGCCGCCGAAATACCCGGCCGACTTCAAACACTTCGATTACGTCGACCCCGACGCACCCAAGGGCGGGAAATTCCGCCAGGCCGGGTTCGGCGGTTTCGACAGCCTCAACCCGTTCATCAGCAAGGGCGTATCAGCCAACGACATCGACCTGATCTACGACACCCTGGCCAGGCAGAGCCTGGATGAACCCTTCACTGAATATGGCCTGATCGCCGGCAAGATCGAAAAAGCCCCGGACAACGACTGGGTGCGTTTCTACCTGCGGCCCGAAGCGCGTTTCCATGACGGCCATCCGGTGCGCGCCGAAGACGTGGTGTTCAGTTTCCAGACCCTGGTCAAGGACGGCGCGCCGATGTACCGCGGCTACTACAGCGACGTCGCCGACGTGGTCGCCGAAGATCCGCTGACCGTGCTGTTCAAGTTCAAGCACAGCAACAACCGCGAATTGCCGCTGATCCTCGGCCAGTTGCCGGTGCTGCCCAAGCATTGGTGGGCCAGCCGCGACTTCAACAAGGGCAACCTGGAAGTGCCGCTGGGCAGCGGCCCGTACAAGGTCACCGAAGTGAAGGCCGGGCGCTCGGTGCGTTATGAGCGGGTCAAGGATTACTGGGGCAAGGACCTGCCGATCAACCGCGGTTTCTACAACTTCGACGTGATGACCACCGACTACTACCGCGACAACACCGTGGCCCTGGAAGCCCTGAAGGCCGGGCAGTTCGATTACTGGCTGGAGATGACCGCGAAGAACTGGGCTAACGCCTACAACATCCCGGCGGTGACCGAAGGCCGGCTGATCAAGGAACAGATCCCCAACGGCAACCCCACCGGCATGCAGGGTTTCGTCTTCAACCTGCGCCGCCCTGTGTTCCAGGACGTGCGGGTGCGCCAGGCCCTGACCCTGCTGCTGGACTTCGAATGGACCAACAAGCAGTTGTTCAACAGTGCCTACGCACGCACCCGCAGCTATTTCGAGAACTCGGAAATGGCCGCCACCGGGCTGCCGGACGCCGATCAGCTGGCGATTTTGGACCCCTTTCGCGGCAAGATTCCCGAGCAGGTGTTCAGCGAGGCGTTCGCCAACCCGGTGACCGACGCCAGCGGCATGATCCGCACCCAGCAACGCCAGGCCTACCAGTTGCTGCAGGAGGCCGGCTGGCGCATCGTCGACGACAAGATGGTCGATGCCAACGGCAAACCGGTGAGCATCGAATTCCTCCTGGCCCAGACCGAATTCGAACGGGTGCTGCTACCGTTCAAGCGTAACCTCAGCGACCTGGGAATCGAGCTGGTGATCCGCCGGGTCGACGTTTCGCAGTACGTCAACCGCGTGCGCTCGCGGGACTTCGACATGATCGTCGGCAGCTTCCCGCAGTCCAACTCACCGGGCAACGAACAGCGCGAGTTCTGGATGACCGCGGCCGCCGACAAGCCCGGCAGCCGCAACTCCATGGGCCTCAAGGACCCGGTGGTGGACCAGCTGGTCGAGCAATTGATCAACGCCGACTCACGCCGCAGCCTGGTCGCCCATGCCCGCGCACTGGACCGGGTGCTGCAATGGGGCTATTACGTGATACCCAACTGGCACATCAAGACCTGGCGCGTGGCCTACTGGAACCACATCGGCCACCCCAAGGTCTCGCCTAAATATGACATCGGCATCAACACCTGGTGGATCAAGCCCGATGCGAAACCGGCCATAGAGATCGAAACCAAATTGCAAGCCGACCCTGCGGGCACGGAGTAATCAGATGCTGGCGTATATTTTTCGGCGACTGCTGCTGATCATCCCGACCCTGTTCGGCATTTTGCTGATCAACTTCGTGATCATCCAGGCCGCCCCCGGTGGGCCGGTGGAACAGATGATCGCCAAGCTCGAAGGCTTCGAAGGCGCCACCAGCCGCATTGCCGGCGGTGGTGCCGAAGTGTCGGTCGCAGGTTCGACCTATCGTGGCGCGCAAGGCCTGGACCCGGCGCTGATCAAGGAAATCGAGCACATGTACGGCTTCGACAAATCGGCGCCGGAACGCTTGTGGATCATGGTCAAGAACTACGCGTCGCTGGATTTCGGCGACAGCTTCTTCCGCGACGCCAAGGTCATCGACCTGATCAAGGAAAAGATGCCGGTGTCGATTTCACTCGGGCTGTGGAGCACCCTGATCATGTACCTGGTGTCGATCCCGCTGGGGATCGCCAAGGCCACGCGGCACGGCAGTCACTTTGACGTCTGGACCAGTTCGGCGATCATCGTCGGCTACGCGATCCCGGCGTTCCTGTTCGCCATCCTGCTGATCGTGGTGTTTGCCGGTGGCAGCTATCTGGACTGGTTCCCGTTGCGCGGGCTGACCTCGAACAACTTCGACGAACTGAGCATGGGCGGCAAGATCCTCGATTACTTCTGGCACCTGGCGCTGCCCGTGACCGCCCTGGTGATCGGCAACTTCGCGACCATGACCCTGCTGACCAAGAACAGCTTCCTCGATGAAATCAACAAGCAGTACGTGGTCACCGCCAAGGCCAAGGGCCTGACCAATCACCGCGTGCTCTATGGCCATGTGTTTCGCAACGCCATGCTGCTGGTGATCGCCGGTTTCCCCTCGGCGTTCATCGGCATCTTCTTCACAGGCTCCTTGCTGGTGGAAGTGATCTTCTCCCTCGACGGCCTCGGCCTGATGAGTTTCGAAGCGGCGATCAACCGCGACTACCCGGTGGTCTTCGGCACGCTGTTCATCTTCACCCTGCTGGGGCTGGTGGTGAAGCTGATCGGCGACCTCACCTACACCTTTGTCGATCCGCGCATCGACTTCGAAAGCCGGGAGCATTGAGATGAACCTGTCCCCTCTCAATCGCCGGCGCTTCGAGCTGTTCAAGGCCAACAAACGCGGCTGGTGGTCGTTGTGGCTGTTCCTGATCCTGTTCGGCGCCAGCCTCGGCGCCGAGTTGATCGCCAATGACAAGCCGCTGGTGGTGCACTACGACAACGGCTGGTACTTCCCGGCGCTCAAGCGCTACCCGGAAACCACCTTCGGCGGCGAGTTCCCGCTGGAGGCCAACTACAAGAGCCCGTACATCCGTGAACTGCTCAAGGCCAAGGACGCCTGGGTGCTGTGGGCGCCGATTCCCTACAGCTACCAGAGCATCAACTACGACCTGAAAGTGCCGGCCCCCGCGCCCCCCTCGACCGACAACCTGCTGGGCACCGATGACCAGGGCCGTGATGTGCTGGCCCGGGTGATCTACGGCTTCCGGATTTCCGTGTTGTTCGCCCTGACGCTGACCCTGCTCAGCTCGCTGATCGGCGTGATTGCCGGGGCGCTGCAGGGTTTCTACGGCGGCTGGGTGGACCTCGCCGGGCAGCGCTTCCTCGAGATCTGGTCGGGCTTGCCGGTGCTGTACCTGCTGATCATCCTCGCCAGCTTCGTCCAGCCGAACTTCTGGTGGCTGCTGGGGATCATGCTGCTGTTTTCCTGGATGAGCCTGGTGGACGTGGTGCGCGCCGAGTTCCTGCGCGGGCGCAACCTCGAATACGTGCGTGCGGCGCGGGCGCTGGGCATGCAGAATGGTGCGATCATGTTCCGCCACATCCTGCCCAACGCCATGGTCTCGACCATGACCTTCATGCCGTTCATCCTGACTGGCGCCATTGGTACCCTGACCGCCCTGGATTTCCTCGGCTTCGGCTTGCCGGCCGGCAGCCCGTCCCTAGGCGAACTGGTCGCCCAGGGCAAATCCAACCTGCAGGCGCCGTGGCTGGGCATGAGCGCCTTTGCCGTGCTGGCGTTGATGTTGAGCCTGCTGGTGTTCATCGGCGAGTCCGCTCGCGATGCCTTCGACCCGAGGAAGTGAAATGAATCAGGACAATCTGATCGAAGTGCGCGACCTGGCCGTCGAATTTGTCGTTGGCGAGCGCTGCCAGCGGGTGGTCGAAGGGGTCAGCTTCGACATCAAGCGTGGCGAAACCCTGGCGCTGGTGGGTGAAAGCGGCTCCGGCAAATCGGTGACGGCGCATTCGATCCTGCGCCTGCTGCCCTACCCGCTCGCCAGGCACCCGTCGGGGACCATCGAATATGCCGGGCAGAACCTGCTGGAGCTGAAAGAGAAAACCATCCGCCATATCCGCGGCAACCGGATCGCGATGATATTCCAGGAGCCGATGACCTCGCTCAATCCGCTGCACTCGATCGAGAAGCAGATCAACGAGGTGCTGGGCATCCACAAGGGCCTGGTCGGCAAAGTCGCGACCAAGCGCACCCTGGAGCTGCTGGAAATGGTCGGCATTCCCGAGCCGGAAAAGCGTCTCAAGGCCCTGCCCCACGAATTGTCCGGCGGCCAGCGCCAGCGGGTGATGATCGCCATGGCCCTGGCCAACGAGCCGGAACTGCTGATTGCCGACGAGCCAACCACTGCGCTGGACGTGACCGTCCAGCTGAAAATCCTCGAATTGCTCAAGGAATTGCAGGCCCGCCTGGGCATGGCTCTGCTGCTGATCAGCCACGATTTGAACCTGGTCAAAAGAATTGCGCATCGCGTATGTGTCATGCAGCGCGGTTGCATCGTCGAACAGGCATCGTGCGAAGAATTGTTCCGCGCGCCGCAGCACCCGTACACTCGGGAACTGCTGGCAGCGGAGCCCAGCGGCCAGCCTGCAACCAATGTCGTCGGCCCGCCGTTGCTTGCGGTCGAGGACCTGAAAGTCTGGTTCCCGATCAAGAAAGGCCTGCTGAAAAAGACCGTGGACTACGTCAAGGCGGTCGACGGCATCAATTTCAGCCTGCCCCAGGGCCAGACCCTGGGGATTGTGGGAGAAAGCGGTTCCGGCAAGTCGACGCTGGGCCTGGCGATATTGCGCTTGATTGGCAGTAGCGGCGGCATCCGTTTTGAAGGCAAGCAGCTAGACTGCCTGACGCAGCAACAGGTCAGGCCGCTGCGGCGGGAGATGCAGGTGGTGTTCCAGGACCCCTTCGGCAGCTTGAGCCCACGGATGTGCGTGAGCCAGATCGTCGGCGAAGGCCTGCGGATTCACAAGATGGGCACCGCTGAGGAACAGGAAGCGGCGATTATTGCAGCATTGAAGGAGGTAGGCCTGGACCCGGAAACCCGGAACCGCTACCCCCACGAATTTTCCGGCGGGCAACGGCAGAGAATCGCCATTGCCCGGGCACTGGTGCTAAAACCGGCGTTGATACTGCTGGACGAGCCGACTTCGGCCCTCGACCGCACCGTGCAACGCCAAGTGGTCGAGCTTTTACGATCACTGCAAAGCAAGTACAACCTGACGTATCTGTTTATCAGCCATGACCTGGCTGTCGTCAAGGCGCTGAGCCACCAACTGATGGTGGTCAAGCATGGCCAAGTGGTCGAACAGGGAGACGCGCAAAGCATTTTTGCCGCCCCCCGTCATCCGTATACACAGCAGTTGCTGGAAGCCGCCTTTTTGGCACCAGCCACTGCGCAATAACCTGAAAAGAGGAGCAACACATGGGTTTTCTCGCCGGTAAGCGCGTACTGATCGTCGGTGTCGCCAGCAAGCTGTCCATCGCATCCGGCATCGCTGCCGCCATGCATCGCGAGGGCGCTGAGCTTGCCTTCACTTATCAGAACGACAAACTCAAGGGTCGTGTCGAAGAATTCGCACAGGGCTGGGGCTCGAGCCCTGAGCTGTGCTTCCCGTGCGACGTGGCCAGCGATGAAGAAATCGCCAAGGTCTTCGAAGCACTGAGCAAGAAGTGGGACGGCCTGGACTGCATCGTGCACTCCGTTGGCTTCGCCCCGGGCGACCAACTGGACGGCGACTTCACCGAAGCCACCACCCGTGAAGGTTTCCGCATCGCTCACGACATCAGCGCCTACAGCTTCGTGGCCCTGGCCAAGGCTGGCCGCGAAATGATGAAAGGCCGCAACGGCAGCCTGCTGACCCTGTCGTACCTGGGCGCCGAGCGCACCATGCCGAACTACAACGTGATGGGCATGGCCAAGGCTTCCCTGGAAGCTGGCGTACGTTACCTGGCCGGCTCCCTGGGCCCGGACGGCACCCGCGTGAACTGCGTATCGGCCGGCCCGATCCGCACCCTCGCCGCTTCCGGCATCAAGAACTTCCGCAAGATGCTGGCCGCCAACGAAGCGCAAACCCCGCTGCGTCGCAACGTCACCATCGAAGAAGTCGGCAACGCCGGCGCCTTCCTGTGCTCGGACCTGGCGTCCGGTATCAGCGGCGAAATCATGTACGTGGACGGTGGCTTCAACACCACGGCCATGGGCAACCTCGAAGAGTGATCTTCGGTTAGCCAAAAAAACCCGCCTTTTCAGGCGGGTTTTTTTATGGGAATCATGTACACCTGTAGGTACTGGGAATGTCGGAGTAGTAGGCGCTGGCCGAACGGTTGCAATCGCAGGGGACTCGTTTCGTGATTGAGCCGGGGATACGATTCAAGGGGCTGGTGGGCGAACAGGCGACGATGTTTCTGTTCGATCCCTGCAGCAATGCCCTGGAGTTCAAGGCGTTTAAGGATATTGGGCAGCTTTTTGCCAATTAGTGTTGTCTGCACGACCGCCTTCGCGAGCAAGCCCGCTCCCACATTTGACCGAGCTCCACCAGTTGAAATGCGATTAATTGTGGGAGCGGGCTTGCTCGCGAAGAGGCCCGCAAACACACCATAACTCTAGCGAGCCAGCGCCTCTTCAGCCTCTTCCAACAGCTCCTCGACCGAACCATGCAGTGCCGGGTCAAACTCGATCTGCCCAATACTGAAACGAATGTCATACCCGCGATGCGTCATGGCATTACGCTCATCGAGCATTTCTTCAAGCCGCGCCCTGATTGCGCTGACGTCTACCGAGGTGGATCCCAGGAGCAAGGCGACGAAGGAGGAACCCTCCAGCCGCCCGACCACATCGCTCTCCCGAAAGCCGATACGCAGCACGTCGGCAAAGGTCTTCAGCGCGTTGTCGCCCTCGGTGCGGCCGAACAGATAGTTGATGCGTTTGAACTCATCAAGGTTGAAGAACAGCAGCGTCGCCGGCCCCCCCAGTTGCTGGCAGGCCTCCAGGCCCAACTGAGCCAGGGCAATGAAACCGTGCCGGTTGGGCAGCAGTGTCAGCTCATCCATGCTCGCCATCTGCACGCCGATCAACTCCTGTTCGGCTTTGCGGGCCAGATCGCGCAGCAGCTCGCGCTCCTGTTGTGGCGTCCCTGCACGTACACCGGGTTTGTGCGGTTTGCCTGAGATCAGCATCACATACTCCATGGGTGGGTATGTTGTTTAGAGTCCTCGATTCCGGGTTTGACTCCCTGTCTGCGGGCCGTTGGTCAGCTTCCCGTCACCGGGCACGGCCCACCGGCGTCCGCCCAGCGCTTGAATTGAGTGACAAAAATGTCGTGGGGAACCGGCACCGGTGCGCGATTACCACCCGGATTCCAGCCCCACAGCACCAGCTTGTCCTCGCTGACATGCTTGATCAGCGCGGCGAAATCACGGTCGCCATTGCTCGCACGGTCCTTGATCATGCTGCACAACATGTCCGGGGGCAGGCCGATCCAGGCCATTTTGTGCGCCGCCGGTGGCAGGCTCCAATGCGGCGCACCCGGCGGTGCATGGGCGCCGTAACTGGCCGGCGGATTGTCTTGCGCATGGCAACTGGCGCAAGGCAGACCCGCCGCGCCTTTGCCGTCCATGCCACGCACGACGTTCATCGCGTGGGGTAGGCCGGCGTCGAACTGCAACGGCGATTCGCCGGGGATGTGGCAATTCTGGCAACGCGGGCTCTGGAAGACTTGCTGCACGGTATCGAACGCCTTCAAGGCTTCCCGGTCTTCGGCGAACAACTCTGTCGCATAGATAAACAGGCAAACCAGAAGCACCGAACCGAGCAACCAATGATGTCGCTTCATCTCACTTTTCATTTCACACCCCCGACAACTGCAGCGGCAGTTCACGCAGGCGTTGCCCGGTCAGGGCGTACACCGCGTTGGCCACCGCCGGCGCCGTGGGTGGTACACCCGTCTCGCCGATGCCACCGGGTTTCTCGCTGCTGGGCAGGATATGCACTTCGACCACCGGCATCTCGTTGAGCCGCAGCACCTGGTAATCGTGGTAGTTGGACTGCACCACCCTGCCGTCCTTGATCGTCAGTTTGCTGTGTAAGGTGAAGCCCAGGCCGAAGGCGATGCACGACTCCATTTGCGCCGCGATGCTTTGCGGATTGACCGCGATCCCGCAATCCACCGCGCACACCACCCGGTGCACACGGATCGCCAGGTTGTCCTGCGACACTTCGGCGACCTGCGCCACGTAACTGCCAAATGACTCATGCACCGCCACGCCCAGGGCATGGCCATCGGGCAGCGGCGCCTTCCAGTTGGCCTTCTCCACCGCCAGGTTCAATACGCCCAGATGCCGCGGATGCGCCTTGAGCAACGTGCGTCGATATTCCACCGGGTCCTTGCCGGCCGCTGCGGCCAGCTCGTCAATCAGCGATTCCATGACGAAGGCGGTATGGGTATGTCCCACCGAACGCAGCCACAACACGCTGATGCCGGTCTTGGGCGAATGCAGCTCCACCTGATGATTGGCCAACCCTTGCAGATAGGGACTGTCCGCCACGCCCTCCACGGACGTCTTGTCGATACCGTTCTTGACCATGGCGGCTTCGAGCGAGGTGCCGGCCATGATCGATTGCCCGACCAGCACATGCTGCCACGCCACCGGCAGGCCATCGGCACCGAGGCCGACCCGCGCCTGGTGCAGGAACGCCGAGCGGTAATAGCCGCCACGGATGTCATCCTCTCGCGCCCACACGGTTTTCACCGGCCCGCCCACGGCCTTGGCGACCTGCACCGCTTCGGCGACAAAGTCCGAAGTCGGGTTGGCTCGCCGGCCGAAACCGCCGCCGAGGAACTCGGTGTGGATTTGCACCTGCTCGGGTTTGAGCCCGGTGATCTTGCCGGCGATCATCTGGTCCAGGGTCTGGAACTGCGTACCGGTCCAGATCTCGCATTTGTCCTGGGTGATGCTCACCGTGCAGTTGAGCGGCTCCATCGGCGCATGGGCCAGGTAGGGCACGCTGTACTCGGCATCGATTGTCTTGGTCGCCTTGGCCAGTGCGGCCTGGGCATCGCCCGCTTGGCTGGCGGGCAATCCGGGGGTGGCGGCGAGCTTGCGAAACTCCTCGAGCAATTGCTCACTGTCGAGCCCGCTGTTCGGCCCCAGGTCCCACTCGACGTGCAGCGCATCGCGCCCCAGTTTCGCCGCCCAATAGTGATCGGCGATCACCGCCACGCCGGTCGGCACCTGCACCACTTTGTGCACACCGGGTATCGCCAGCGCCTCGGCGCCTTCAAAGGATTTGACGCTGCCACCGAACACCGGCGAACGAGCGACCATCGCGGTCATAAGGCCGTCGAACTGCACGTCCATGCCGAACTTGGCGCGGCCGGTGATTTTCTCCGGGGTATCCAGGCGCTTGGTAGGTTTGCCAATGATCTTCCAGTCCTTGGCCTCCTTGAGCTTGATCGACGCCGGGTCCGGCACCGGCAACTTGCCGGCGTCATCGGCCAGTTCGCCATAGGTGGCCTGCTGGTCGCCGGCAAACACCACGCCCGACTCGGTGCGTATCGCCGAGGGTGCGACGTTGAAACGCTTGGCCGCGGCCTCGACCAGCAGCAACCGCGCCGCCGCACCGGCCTGGCGATAACGGTCGAACTCCATCCAGGTCGAGGTCGAGCCGCCGGTGATCTGCATGCCGCCGAACCCGGCAAGTCCATAGTCGGCGGCTGAAGCCGGTGAGTGTTCGACGCGGATTTTCGACCAATCGGCGTCCAGTTCTTCGGCAATCAACATGGTCAGCCCGGTCCATATGCCCTGGCCCATTTCCGAATGGCCGAGCAACACGGTGACGCTATTGTCATTGCCGATGCGCAGGAAGGCATTGGGGGCGAACACATTGCCCTGGTTTTCCGCGCCCAGGGCAAAGCGATGGGCCCCGGGGATGACAAACGCCACCACCAGCCCGCCGCCCAGCACGGCACTGCCCTTGAGAAAGCCACGACGCGACAGTGGATCGATACTGTTCATGGCCATCAAGCCAGTTGCGCCGCGCGCTTGACCGCGGCGCGGATTCTTGGATAGGTGCCGCAACGACAGATGTTGCCCGACAGCGCCTGGTCGATATCGCTGTCGGTCGGTTGCGGGATCTTTGCCAGCAAGGCCGCGGCCGACATGATCTGCCCGGACTGGCAGTAACCGCACTGCACCACATCGAGTTCGGCCCAGGCCAGTTGCACCGGGTGCGAACCGTCGGTGGACAGGCCTTCGATGGTGAGGATTTTCTGTCCATGGGCCACGGCCGTGGCGGGTGTGATGCAAGAGCGCAAAGGCGTGCCGTCGATGTGCACGGTGCAGGCGCCGCACTGGGCCATGCCGCAGCCGAACTTGGTGCCGGTCAGGTGCGCGACGTCGCGCAGAACCCAGAGCAGCGGCATGTCCGCGGGGACATCCAGCTCCTGATCCTTGCCATTGATATTCAGGGTCAGCATTGCGCAGGTCCTCAGACTCACGGTGTTCTGAAGGTGGCGTCGCTTTGGCGATCAACAACCTACGCGCGCCTTTGGGTTATCCCTTCAGCTAAGCGCAAATTGCCGGGCAGGCCGGGGTGTATCGACCACCGGTCACAAAACCCGCCCGAATTGCCGATGAAGCCGTCCATCTCTCAAGGCCGCCCCCGATCCACTGTAGGAGCTGGCTTGCCAGCGATGGCGCCCTCACAACCGCCCCGTATCTCACGGCCGTACCCGATCTACTGTGGGAGCCAGCCTGCTGGCGATGGCGGCCTGACAGCCGACCTATTATTTGTTGACCGAGTACATATCCATTCCTGCGGTAACGGCCACTTATGGTTTCGCCCTTACGGCGAGTCACTTGGAAAAACGGAACGCCGCCCGGCCTCAAGTAACCAAGGGCTCTTGCCCCTGACGTTCGGTGCCTCGCTAAGGCTCGGCATGCCCTCGCTCCGGTCCTGCTCCGTGGGCCCGCCGCGATGGGGCCGCGGGCTCCTACACCCGGGGCCTTAGCCAAATTGAGGTGTAGCCCACCAGAAACAACCCAAACGCAACACACCAAAACAACGCCGAAACCCCCAACCCCAACCCGGATAACGGCACTAGCAACACCCGCACCACCCCTGCGATCAACATCAGGACAAACCCCGCAACGATGGCTTTCGAAGGCCGCAGCGCCCGCCCGGTGTGCCCCAGGCTGACCCGGGCGATCATCGCCAGAATCAACCCGCCAATGCCACCCACCGCCAGCGCATGGGTGGCCAGGCTCTGTTGCGGCATCAGGCCGGCGTGCCACAGCGCCATGGCAAACACCGCCACCACCAGCCAGGCATACGACAGATACAGCGACCACAGCAGGGGCACGCGCCAGATACCGCGGTCATGCCAGCGCCACAGGCGCAGCAGATGCAGACTGCCGATCAAAACAAACAACGCCGCCAGCCAGGGTATGGGCAGGTCATTCAAACCGAGGGCAAATGTCAGCGCGGCCAGCAACCCGCTCACCAGCAGTACCCTGGTGGGTAATGGATTGGCCGCAGGCGGTGCTGGACGATTCAAGCCGCGCTGAATGAAGAACGGGATCACCCGCCCGCCAATCACGCTCATCAGCGCGCCGACCAGCCACAAGGCCGCCAGTACGCCCCGCCGCTGCAAACCCGTATCATCGGCCCAGAGCCCCCACAACGTCATGGCCTGGCAGCCGGCCAGCAAAGTGATCATCAGCAATATCGGATAGTTATCGCGCTTGCCCGCGGCCACCAGGTCGCGCCCCAACACCCAGGCCAGCAATGGCAAAAAGGGCAGTTGCACAAGCAGCAACCCTGCGGGAGCAATCGGCAGCAACCAGGCCATTCGTGCAACCAGCCAGACCAGCACCAACCCGATCAATGGCCAACCCTTGAGCCCCGGGCGACCGGTCCAGTTCGGCACCGCCGTCAGCAGGAATCCGGTGATGATGGCCACGGCGAATCCGAAAGGCATCTCGTGCCGATGCCAGGCGAGCATACCGCCCAGCGGTTGTGCGCCGGGCAAGCGGCCGTACAACCACAGGGCCCAGATTGCCACTGCCAGTGCGGCGAACGCGGCACCTGCCAGAAAGAACGGGCGAAATCCAAGACTGAAGACGGGAGCAGCGGCCAGTTTGCGCATCAGGCCAGCGCCACGCGCTGAGGTTTGCTCAACCGGTGCTGGGCCAGCAGGCGCATGACGTAGCCGATTTTCAGCAGGGTCGGTCCGATGATGGTCATGGCGTGCAACGCCACCAGCGCCACGATCGACAGATGGCCGGCATACAGGTAAGCGCCGTAGATGCCTGCCAGCAACATGGCCAGGCCGACGCCAAGTACGCGGCTGGAAAGGTGCAGGACGTTCTGAGCATTGCTGAAGAAATGGAACATTTTCCGTACTCCTGAAGCAGTTCAGTTGTACGTTTCATCCATCAAGTCTCGTGCCAGATATTTAGCCCTTACAAATCAGGTATCTGAGGTCGTAGGTGTCATAACGACTCGCGCTGAAAATAGTCTTAATGACACAAGGCTTGGTCATTAAGACTCCACTTTGTAGAAAATCCTTACACACCCGGCGATCTACGGCTCGGCCAGACCGCCGCAGGCTAGCTACGCTGATAGTCCAGCATGCAAAAACCTGCCAAGGAGACCCGCCATGCTACACATGCAAAAACTCACACCCTGCCTGTGGTTCGATGGTCAGGCCGAAGAGGCCGCGAAGTTCTACTGTGCGATCTTCGATCACTCGAAAATCACCGCCATCACTCACTACGGCGAGGCCGGAAAGGAATTCCATGGCCGGGAAGTCGGCTCGGTCATGACGGTCAGTTTCGAACTCGACGGGCAGACGTTCACCGGGCTCAACGGTGGCCCGAACTTCATCTTCAACGAAGCGATCTCGTTCCAGGTCAACTGCCAGACCCAGGAGGAAGTCGACCACTTCTGGGGACGCCTGTCCGCCGGCGGGCCTGTCGAGGCACAGCAATGCGGCTGGCTCAAGGACAAATTCGGCGTGTCCTGGCAGATCGTCCCGGTGGCGATGATGGAGATGATCAAGGACCCCGACACGGTAAAATCCCAACGCGCCATGCTGGCGATGATGCACATGAAAAAACTCGATATCGCCGAGCTGCAACGAGCCTTCAACGGCGAGAACTAATACACTGTGGCGCTGATCTGCCTAGGATTGACCATGAAGCCCGCAACACCCAGGGACACCGACAAGGCCCCGCGCTTCTGGCGCGATGATGCCCTGCCCTTCATCGAAGCCCGCTCCATCGCCGACGGGCGTGAGGTCTGTTACACCCGGCATGCCCACGAGCACTTTTCCATCGGTGCGATCACCGCCGGGCGCAGTACCTATGTCCATGAGCAATCGAACTCCGAGGTTTGTGCCGGCACCGTGGTGCTGATGAACCCCGGTGATGTGCATGCCTGCAATCCGATCGACGATCAGCCCTGGTCGTACCTGATGCTGTATGTCGACAGCCCATGGCTCACCGACTTGCAGCATCAGTTGGGCTTCAGCAACGATCTGGCGTTTCGCCGGTTCGCGGTCACCCATACCGCAGACCCTGGCCTCTTCATGGGTTTGCAGGCTTTGTATCAGGTGCTGGTCGACGAGCAGCAAGACGTGATGTGTAAACACAGCGCAGCGGTGGAGTTTTTCACCGAGGTGCAGCTACACCTGAACCCGACCGAACAACCGCTGCGCGAGCCCAACTTCAAGCTTGAGCGCGCCGCCGACTTCATCCGCGAGCACTGCACGCAGATGCTCAAGCTCGAAGACATCTGCCAGGCGGCGCAATTGTCGCCGTCCTACCTGATCCGCGCCTTCAAGCAGCATTACGGCATGACACCCCACGCCTTCCTGGTCAACCGCCGCATCCAGTTCGCCCGGGATCAACTGCGCAATGGCAAGCTGATCGCCGACGTGGCGCTGGAAGCAGGGTTTGCCGATCAGGCGCATTTCCAACGGGCGTTCAAGCAGCATCTGGCGGCAACGCCAGGGCAGTATCGCGGTTGATTAAGGCACCAACAGATACACCGCACTCACCGCCAACAACAACGCCATGCCCCGATTGAACAAGCGCATGCCCGCCGGATTGTTCAGGTAGCCGCGCAAAAACGTCCCGGCGTAGGCCCAGCAACCGACCGACAGGTAGCATATCACCAGGTACACCGCCGCGAACTGCCACACCAGGCGGGCTTCGCCATCGGCGACGAACGCGCCCATGCCGGCCACGCAGGCCAGCCAGGCTTTCGGGTTGAGCCATTGCATGACCGCGCCGTACAGCATCGACGGCGCCCGGTTCGAATCCTTTGCCTGCAGTTGCCCGTCGTCGGCGGCCAGCTTGAACGCCATGTACAACAGGAACGCCACCCCGGCCCACTGGACCACCTGGGTCATTGCCGGCCACAGCAGCAACAGCTCATGCAACCCCAACCCCATCAGCACCAGCAGCAACACGAAGCCCAGCGTCGCCCCGGCCACATGGCGCTGACTGGCACGAAAGCCGAAGCGCGCCCCCGAACCCAGGGCCACGATATTCACCGGCCCCGGCGTGATGGAAGCGGCCAACGCAAACGCCGCCATGGACATGATCAAACTCATTTGCACACCTGCTCAGTCAGTTGAACCAGGCGTCAATGTAAGGAGCCCTTTGCTGCGCGTATTGAAGAAAACTGCCTTGGGCTATGAGTAATAGTCGACCACCTTCTTCACCTTCACCAACGCCTGGCGCAGCGCGACCATGTCCACCGAGCCCAGCGCCAGACGTATCGCGTGGGGGACATGAGGGGTAATCGCAAAGGGTTCGGCGGGCGACACCGACACCTGCTCGCGCATCAACGCCATGGCGATCTGGTCGGCCCGGGCGTCCTCGGCCAAGGGCAGCCAGATGAAATACGAAGACGGATGGCTGATGGTCCTGAGCCCCGCCAGCACCTCACGGGCCAAGGCTTGCCGGGCTTGTGCGTCCGCACGCTTTTGCGCCTCGAGTTTGCTGACAGTGCCGTCGTCGAGCCAGGCCGTGGCAATGGCCGTCATCACCCCGGGGGTGTTCCAGGTGGTCGCCATGATGGTGCGTTCAAATCCGGCAATCCATTGCGCCGGCGCGGCGACAAAACCGACGCGCAACCCGGTGGCGACATTCTTCGATAAACCGCTGACGTACACCGTTCTTTCCGGCGCCATTGCAGCCAGGGGTGGCGGGACGTCTTCGGCGAGGAAAGCGTAGGCCGCGTCCTCGATGATCGTCAGGTCATGCCGGCGTGCGATCGCCACCAGATGCTCGCGCTGATCGGCGTCCAGCACCCAGCCCAACGGATTGTGCAAGGTCGGCATCGAGTAGACGGCCCGCACCGGGCGAAGCCGGCACAGTTTGTCCAGGGCAGGCAAATCAGGCCCCTTGTCCGTGACGGGAATGGGCAGGACTTCAAGATGCAGGGTTTCGGCCAATGTCTTGAAGCCCGGATAGGTCAAGGCGTCCGCGGCTATCACATCGCCGGGCTTGAGCAGGGTCATCATCGCCACCGTCAGGCCATGCTGGGCGCCACTGACGATCAGCACCTGTTCGGCCGCTACGTTCAGGCCGCGTTCGCGCAGATGACGAGCGAACGCCGCCCGCTCATGCATGCGCCCCGCGTGGGGCTGGTAACGCAGCAGGGCCTCCAGGTCACCGGACAGCGCGAGTTGGCGCAGGGCATTACGCAACAGATCGGCCTGACCGGGCAAAGACGGGTAGTTGAAGTTGAGGTCGATCATCCCTGCCGCCACCACCGACTGGGAAATGCCCTGCCCCGGCGGCAATGAGGTCTCCCGGACAAAGGTCCCGCGCCCGGTTTCGCCGCTGACCAGGCCCATGCTCTCGAGCTCGGCATAGACCCGGCTGGCCGTGACCAAGGCCAAGCCGTGCTCAGCAGCCAACTGGCGGTGAGTCGGCAGACGCGTACCGGGCGGCAAACGCCCGGCGCGGATCTCGGCGGCATATGCATCCACCAGGGTTTTGTAGCGGGAACGAGGCATGTCGAGATGTATCCATGACAATTTTTTGATTGTACCGATAGTCAATCATACGATGGCTTTCGTGCAACCCGACAATGAGTGAGCCAAATGGAACGGACTTCAAACGTGCAAAACCCGGTGCTGGAAAGCAGTGCCCGCGGATGGATCAATGGCCTGATCGGCGTGGTGATTTTCAGTGGCTCGCTGCCTGCGACGCGGGTGGCGGTGCTGGAATTCGACCCGGTGTTCCTGACGGTGGCCCGCGCCACCCTTGCAGCCATCCTGGCCCTGTGCCTGCTGTTGCTGTTCAAGGAAAAACGCCCCGCGCGCAATCAGCTTGTGCCCTTGTTGATCGTGGCACTCGGCGTGGTGGTGGGGTTTCCGCTGTTGACCGCGCTGGCGCTGCAATACGTTACTTCCGCGCATTCCATCGTCTTCGTCGGCCTGCTGCCACTGGCGACCGCGGTGTTCGGTGTCCTGCGCGGTGGCGAGCGCCCACGGCCGGTGTTCTGGTGCTTCTCGGTGCTGGGCAGCCTGCTGGTGGTCGGATTCGCCGTCGCCCAGGGCCTGACGGCGTCGCCCCAGGGTGACATCCTGATGCTGCTGGCGATCCTGGCCTGCGGGCTCGGTTATGCCGAAGGCGCGAAGTTGTCCCGCACACTGGGCGGCTGGCAAGTGATTTGCTGGGCGCTGGTACTGGCACTGCCGGTCATGGCTGCATTGACCTTGTGGCGGCTGCCCGCAACCTTTGCCAGCATCAGTACACCAGCTTGGGTCAGCCTGGCCTACGTGTCCCTTTTCAGCATGCTGATCGGGTTTGTGTTCTGGTATCGCGGGCTGGCGCAGGGAGGAATTGCGGCCGTGGGGCAACTGCAACTGCTGCAGCCGTTTTTTGGTTTGGCGCTGGCGGCGACTTTGCTGCATGAGCAGGTCAGCATTGGCATGCTGGCGGTCACTGTGGCGGTGATTCTTTGTGTGGCGGGTGCGAAGAAATTCGCGAAGTAGTTTATCGGCTCGCAACAAATTTCCCCGCTTAACCCGCTTGTTTAACAGGCTGAAAAAGCGTGGGCCGTTACGCGGTCACCGTGTAGCGATAACCCACACTGGTCAGCCGCCCATGAAAAGCCAGCGTCGCCTCCGAGGTGCCAAGGGTGTTGGTCGGCAAATGTACATAGCGCAGGTTTTGATCCAGATACGCACCTGGACTGCCAATGATTTCAACACCGCCCGGTTCATACAGGTAGTCACCTGGCGTCAGGGCCTGCTCAAATATTTTCTGCAACCTGATGGGCAACGAACTGTTTTGCCTCACATTGCCCAGCTCAAAAACACCCAAGGCTTGATTGCGGGCATTGATGCTGGTGGTCGAAGGCATGACATTCAAGACGGTCATGTCTTCAAACCCGTTGCTTTGAACCAACATGAATTTGAGGGCGATCAGCCTGGAAAGGGAATCGGGTAATTTTCCGCAGAGGTTATTGTTATTACCCACGTCAAAGCGTTCCAGTTTTGTCAGGTTGCCGATTGACTCCGGGATACCGCCTCTGAGAATGCCCCGCGGTAACTGAGAACTCAGATTCAGGCTGGTCAGGTTGTGGAGATTGCCGATCCAGTCCGGAATTGATTTGATTGAGTTATTGCCGAAATGCGCCGACGTCAACTTTGCTAACGTCCCAAACTCTTCAGGAAGGCGAGTGATCAATTGATTTTCTATCATCAGGTCCTGCAAATTGCGCAGATGTCCAATGCCTTGCAGGCTGGTGATTCTTCTCGGCTGCCCGCTCAACACCCGTAACACCGTCACTTTATCCAGCATGTCCTGCGTCACCGTGTCTTCGATCGTCACCGGCGTGTTCGTGGCTGCCGAGATATGCTCGGCCGCCACTTGTGCAAATGCAATATCGTCAAAAAGCGTCTTGATCGGCGCCGGGATTGTCACCGCGGCAAAAGTTTTTACAGTTGCAGTATTCGAAGTCATATCGGTCACTTGGCCATTGAGTAAGGACTCCTTTTTAACGCATCGCCGAAATGCTTTTAACTGTCACAACTGTCAGGTAGCTAGACCCGTTTGGAATAATCGGGAGTGCCTGGCGGCAAATAGTTACTGCCCCCCTTGATTGTACGGTGCCTGCGGTTCACGACTGTACGGGGCAAGCCGCACGGCACCTGTGGTAAAAATATCGCTCTCGCTACTGGAGCCGATAATGGACCTCGCCACCCTCTCCCTCTTTCTCCCGGCCTGCTTCGCCCTGAATATGGCGCCAGGCCCGAACAACCTGCTGTCGGTCAGCAACTCGACCCGCTATGGCTACCGCACCGCGTGCCTGGCCGGCATCGGCCGCTTGCTGGCGTTCGCCGCAATGATCGCCCTCGCCTCGGCCGGTCTGGCGGTGGTGCTGCAAACCTCGGAATTGCTGTTCTACGGGATCAAGATTCTCGGTGCGGCGTACCTGTTTTATCTCGCCTGGCAATTGTGGCGGGCCAACCCCGGCGCAGAAACCTCCGTAACCACCCCGCCGGCGGGCATGCTGGCGTTGGCCCGGCAGGAGTTTCTGGTGGCGGCCGGCAACCCCAAGGCGATCCTGATCTTCACCGCGTTCCTGCCGCAATTCGTCGATCCGACCCGCGCGATCACGCCACAATTCGCCGTGCTGGGAGCACTGTTCCTGATCCTGGAATGGATCGCCATCGGCGCCTACGCTTACATGGGCCTGCACATGCGCCGCTGGTTTGCCAAGCCGTCGGGCAAGCAGCTGTTCAATCGCTGCTGCGCGGGTTTGTTGTCGGCGGCGGCTTCAGTGTTGCTGATGGCGCGTCGGGCCTGAATCAACTACCGCTCATGGGGCGCATGCCAATGGATCAATCTACGCCGGACGCTCAGGCCATCTGCAGCCCCATCACCCGCAGCGCGATCTTCATCGTCGCCACCCTGGTTCCCGGCAGTGAAGCCGCGAGCAAAGTGCGGGGCTGGTGTGCAGACGTCGCAGCCCTCACGCGCTCTGTTGGCAAACGCGTTCCCGCCGGGAACCTGTCGTGCATCTGTGGCTTCGGCTCCACCGCTTGGGACACCTTGTTTGGCCACCCGCGCCCCGCCGCGCTGCACAGCTTCCGCGAATTCGGGCCGGAGGAACGTCGCGCCATTTCCACCCCTGGCGACCTCCTGCTGCACATCCGCGCTGAACATATGGACTTGTGCTTCGAACTGGCGACGCAACTGCTCTCGGCGCTTGACGGTGCGGTTGCGGTCGTCGATGAAGTCCAGGGTTTCCGCTACTTCGACATGCGCAGCATCATCGGTTTTGTCGATGGCACCGAAAACCCCATCGGGCGCAAGGCTGTCGGCTTCACGATTGTCGGCGATGAAGACCCGTCGTTCAGCGGCGGCAGCTATGTGCTGGTGCAGAAGTACCTGCACAAGATGAATGCCTGGAACGCGTTATCCGTCGAGGCGCAGGAGGGCATTATCGGGCGCACCAAACTGTCGGATATCGAACTCGACGACTCGATCAAACCGGACAATTCCCACAGCGCCCTGACGACCATCACCAACGATGGCGAAGAAGTGAAGATCCTGCGCGACAACATGCCGTTTGGCCGGCCCGGTGCGGGAGAATTCGGCACCTATTTCATCGGCTATGCGCGCTCGCCCGATCCGCTGGAACAGATGCTTGAGAACATGTTTGTCGGCAAGCCTGCGGGTAATTACGACCGCTTGCTGGATTTCAGCACCGCTGTCACTGGCGGCTTGTTTTTCACGCCCTCGGCGGATCTGCTGGAAGAACTGGCGGATCGCGAACCCTGAGACTGAAAAGGTTACCCTTGTAGGAGCTGCCGAAGGCTGCGATCTTTTGATCTTTTTTTTCAAGATCAAGATCAAAAGATCGCAGCCTTCGGCAGCTCCTACAGGTCATTGCAAAACCGGAATTCTCTGTTCATTTTCCGGTGGAGACTGTCCCTGCCCCGTTCTATGCTTCGCCCATGAACCTACCACACACGCTGCTTCCGCCCCACGCAGAGATGGTCCGCGCCATGCTCGAACGAGACACCACCTACGAAGGGGTGTTTTTTACTGCGGTCAAGACCACCAGGATCTTCTGCCGCCCCGGTTGCACCGCGCGCAGCCCGAAACCGGAGAACGTCGAGTTCTTCGCTCACGCCGACGAGTGCCTGGCGGCGGGCTACCGAGCCTGCCTGCGATGCAAACCCATGGACGCCGCCGCGATTGCGCCGGACTGGGTGCAGAAGCTGCTTAAATCGGTAGAGCTTGATCCGGACATTCGCTGGACCGACGCCCAATTGCAGGCCGAAGGCATCGAAGCGCTGAAATTGCGGCGCTGGTTCAAGCAGCATTTCGGCATGACTTTCCACGCTTGGCTGCGCACCCGCCGCCTGGGCATGGCATTGGGCGGCATCAAGCAGGGCGACTCGATTGACAGTGCGGCGTTTGACTCAGGCTACGAATCCTTGAGCGGCTTTCGCGATGCGTTTCAAAAGTCCTTCCACATCACCCCGGGACGCGCCGCCAACAGTGAGCCGCTGCTGTTCACCCGGTTGACGACGCCGCTGGGGCCGATGATCGCCATGGCCGAGCGCCGTGGGCTGGTGCTCCTGGAATTTCTCGACCAGCCTTCGCTGACCCGCGAAGTGCAAAGCCTGCAAAGTCGCCATGGTTATGCCGTGGCGCCGGGACACAACGGGCATTTGCAGCAAGTCGAAGAGCAACTGGCCGAGTATTTCGCCGGCGAGCGTACTGAATTCAGCGTGCCCCTGCACATGCCCGGCAGCGAGTTCTCCCGCCAGGTATGGGCCGAGCTGGCCCACATCCCCTACGGCCACACCACCACCTACGGCGCAATTGCCGCCACCCTGGGCAAACCCGGCGCCAGCCGCGCCGTCGGCCTGGCCAACGGTCACAACCGACTTTCGATCATCGTGCCCTGCCATCGGGTGATCGGCGCCGATGGCTCGCTGACCGGCTACGCTGGAGGCCAGCCGCGCAAGGCGTTCCTGCTCAGGCTGGAAAAGGCCGCGGTGCAGATCACCGAGCAATTGGCCTTCTGATCACAGGCTGCGTTCGCCCAGCCCCGCCAAGGATGCTTCATGCCTGACCCCTACCGCCTGGCCAGCCAATGGCTGGCAAATCTGGATGATGACTGGCGTCGGCACATCGACGCTGTCGGCCCGTGCCTGCATCAACCCCACGCCGCCCGCGATCCCTATGAGTCGCTGGTGCGGGCGATTGCCTACCAGCAACTGCACGCCAGGGCCGGGGATGCGATTGTCGGTCGATTGCTGGCGCTGTACCCCTCGGTGGCGTTTCCGCGGCCTGAGCAGATCGTGGCGACAGATTTTGATCGACTGCGCAGTTGCGGCTTTTCCGCCAGCAAGATTGCGACCATCCAGGGCATCGCCCAGGCGGCGCTCGATGGCGTAGTACCGGATTACGCCACAGCGCTGGCCATGGACGATGAAGCGCTGATCGAGCGCCTGGTCACCCTGCGCGGCGTGGGTCGCTGGACCGTGGAAATGCTGCTGATCTATAGCCTGGAACGGCCGGACATTTTGCCAGCCGATGACTTTGGCGTGCGCGAGGGCTATCGACGGCTCAAGGGGCTTGAGGTGCAGCCGACGCGCAAGCAGATGATCGAAATCGGCTTGGCGTGGAGTCCGTATCGGACTGTGGCTGCCTGGTATTTGTGGCGCGTGCCTAACAGGTAGACCGCGTTATCGTTCATCGCCAGCAGGCTAGCTCCCACAGTGTACCGCCTAACCTGTGGGAGCTAGCCTGCTGGCGATGACGGCATTCCAGGCGACACATCACCCGACGCCAATCACAACCCTGATTTCAACCGTGTAAACGCCCGGATCAACGCCTTGTTGAACGCCTTGCCATTGTCATTCTTGCTGTACAACGAAGCCCGCACCGCCTGCGCCGGATAGGTCCCCGGATCATTGCGAATCGCCGGGTCGATCAAGGTGTCCGCCGCCGTGATCGCATTGGCGTAGTGGATGGTGTCGGTGATCGGCGCGATCACTTCAGGTGTCATCAGGTAATCCATCAAGGCCAGCCCTGCCTCGGGGTGCGGGGCGTCCTTGGGGATGACCATGGCATCGAACCAGATCAGCGTACCCTCCCTGGGTATCCGGTACTGCAACGAAAACGGTTTGCTAGCCGCTTGCGCCTGCCCCGCCGCAATGGCCACGTTGCCATTCCACGACATCGCCACACAGGTATTGCCGTTCGCCAGGTCGCTGATGTTCAGGTCATTGTCGAAGTAGCGAATGTACGGGCGGATCTTCGCCAGTTGCTGCTCGGCCAGTTTCAGGTCATCGAGGCTCTGGCGGTTGATGTCCAGGCCCATGTACTTCATCACGGCAGCGAACACTTCATTGGGATCGTTGAGCAGGCTGACCCCGCAATCGGCGAATTTTGAGACCACCTCCGGATCGAACAGCATGGCCCAGCTGTCCGTTGGCGCATCGGCCAGGCGCTGCTTCACCGCCTCTTCCTGATATCCCACGCCAGTGGTGCCCCAGGCGTAGATTCCGGCATAACGGTTGCCCGGATCGAACACCGCCATGTGCTGGCGGAACTCTTCGCCGACTCCGGCGAAGTGCGGTATCTGCTGCTTGTCCAGGGTCTGGATGGCACCGCTCTGGATCGCCCGGGACAGATGCTGTCCCGCCGTCAACACCAGGTCATATCCGCTGCGACCGGTGAGCAATTTGGTCTCGACGGTTTCCAGGGAGTCGAAGTGATCGGCGACGACATGGATACCGGTTTTTTTCTCGAAGTTGGTCAGCGTGTCCGGGGCCAGGTACTCGCCCCAGATGTACAGGTTTACCACCGGTTTGGCGGTGTCGGCGGCCTGCACACACAGGGGGGCAAGCACCAGCATTAACGCTTGGGTCAGTTTGTGCAGGCGCATTTTTTAAACTCCTTTGCCGGCGTACTGCGGCATGGTGATGCAGGCGACGTTGCCGCCACCGAGAAGAATTTCCCGGGAGTTTTCGATGCCGACGATCTTGTGCCGGGGGAACAGTTCGGCCAGGGTCGCCAGCGCGACCTGATCATTGCGGTCGCCAAACAGCGGTACCACGATCGAGGTGTTACCGGCGTAGTAATTGATATAGGAGGCGCATATTTTCGTACCCGCCTGACGGGTATGGGTGCTGTCCTGCTGATCCAGGCCCTCGGCCTCCTCCAGGGTCCACTCCAGCACGTCCGGTTGCGGCAGCTTGTGCACGATCAACTCGCGACCACGACTGTCGCGGGTACTGCGCAGGATGTCGTAGGCCTCCTGGTAGATTTCCCACTGCGGGTCGTCGCGATTGTCGGTCCATTGCAGCACCACTTCACCGGGGCGCACGAAGCACGCCAGATCGTCGACGTGGCCGTCGGTTTCGTCAAACTTGCACCCCCGTGGCAGCCAGATGACCTGTTCGGCGCCGAGGTAATCGGTCAAGCGGCGAGTGACTTCGTCCTTGCCCAGGTGCTGGTTGCGATTACGGTTGAGCAGGCATTGCTCGGTAGTGAGGATGCTGCCCTGGCCGTCGCTCTGGATGCCGCCCAGTTCGGCAATCAACGGTGCGCGGTAGCGATCGAAGCGTTCGATTTCGAGGATTTTGCTGGCGATCTGGTCGTCCTTGTCCCAGGGGTAGTACAAGCCGCCGTCGAGGCCGCCGTAGGCGTTGAACTCGAAGTCGACGCCGCGCACTTCGCCGCTCTGGTCATTGACCACAAAGCACGGCCCGCTGTCACGGAACCAGGTGTCGTTGCAGGTCATTTCCACCACCCGTACCTGCGGCGGCAATTGTCGGCGGGCGGTGGCGAATTGCGCGGCCGAGGCGCAGACGGTGACCGGTTCACTCTGGGCGATGGCGCTGACGATCTGCACCCAGACTTTCTGTGCCGGCTTGGCACCATTGCGCCAGACATCGGTGCGCTCCGGCCAGCCGAGCCAGCAGCCGGACTTGGCTTCGAATTCTCCGGGCAAACGGAAGCCGTCGGATTTAGGCGTGGAATCGAGCAAACGAGCCATGGGCAAACCTCATCAGTGAGCATTGGAATGACCACAGGCTAAGGTGGCTGGCCCTCTGCTCGCCAACGATGATTATTTCGGAATACTTGAATTCAACTCATCAATCAACCAGTTGATCGTTGAACCATTCCAGCATCTGCGTAACCGCTGGCCGCTCCAGGCGCACGCGCTCACACACCAGCGCGTATTGACCCAGGGCGGTCATGCTTGAGGTGAAAGGACGGACCAGGCGACCGCTGAGCAGATCTTCCTGGGCCGTCAGGTTATCGCCCATGGCCACGCCCTGCCCTTGGGCCGCGGCTTCCAGAGCCAAGCCGGCGTGGGCGAAGTACAGTTGCCGTTCGGGGCGCTGATCACCGGCATGGCTGGTGAGCCAGGCGGTCCAGGTCTTGCCGTCCTGATCGTCGTGCAGCAGGCAGTGGCGCGCCAGGTCCCTGGGGTTTTTCAGGGTGCCCTGGTTGAACAGCCCGGGACTGCACACCGGGAAAAACTGCAACGCCGGCAAGGGCCGGACGAAATAGGCACTGCTGTCCACGGGACCCGTGCCATAGGTGATCGCCAGGTCGATGTCCTCGCCCGGCGCCGTGGCGTCGATCGGTTGCTCGTAGAGGTGCAAGGTGATGTGCGGATACCGCGCGTAAAAATCCGTGAGACGACTCATCAACCACTTCTGCGCGAGTTCAGCGGTGACCGCCAGGCGCAAGACTGCCAGGGACGATGGATCGCGTAGCTCGTCGCAGGCATCGCCGATCAGCTCGAAGGCTTGCTGCAGGCTTTGCATCAGCCGTCCAGCGGCCATGGTCGGGCGAATCTGCCGGCCTTCACGGACGAACAGCGACACACCGAGTTGTTCTTCCAATTGGCGGATCTGGTGGCTGACGGCGCTGTCGGTGACGCACAGCTCCGCCGCCGCCCGGCCGAAATGGGCGTGGCGGGCGGCGCATTCGAAGGTTCGCAGGGCTGCCAGGGAGGGTAGACGTCGCATGAGGGTCTTGTCCGGGTTCGAGGCGTCCATGCTGACCCGGTGGATCGTGGGCGTCCAGTGAGTCCGCGTTATCGTTCATCGCCAGCAAGCCGGCTCCTACAGGCCATTCACCGCTCACCCAACTGCCCATCACCCAGGCTAATGGTCGATGACGCCCCCGGAGTTGAGGCGCATGGTCAATCCTCAATCGGAGGGATTCGCGATGCTCAACACACTCAAACAGATCAATTCAACCTCAGCTTTCAACCGCTGGGCCGGCTTCGAGGTCACCCGCGCCGAATCGGGCGAAGCCGAAATCACCCTGGCTTTTCGCGAAACTGACATGGCGCAGTATGCAGGTTTCCTGCATGCCGGGCTGATCGGCGCATTGCTCGATACGGCCTGTGGCTTTGCCGCTGGAACGGTGGCCGGGAACGTATTGGCATCGCACTTTTCAGTCAACTGCCTGGCGCCCGCGGTCGGTGAAGTGTTCATTGCCCGGGGTCGCGTGGTGAAGGCTGGCAAGAAGCAGGTATTCGCCCATGCCGAGTTGTTCGCGCAAACCGGCGATCAACTGAAACTGGTGGCGACCGGTGACGCGATTCTGGTGCCTGTCGAGGAGCGCTGAGGGTCTAGGCTGTCTTGAGCTCGCTCAAGACAGCCGGAGGTTCTCATGCAACTCGAAGGTTCCTGCCATTGCGGCACGGTGTCGTTCAGCCTCACCAGCGCCCACCCCTACCCGTACCAGCGCTGCTATTGCTCGATCTGCCGCAAGACCCAGGGCGGTGGCGGTTATGCGATCAACATCGCCGGTGACGCAAACAGTCTCAAAGTGCGCGGGCGCAAGAACATCGCGATCTACCATGCCCTGCTCAAGGGCGAAGGCGAGAAACGCGCCCATCGCAGCAGTGCCGAACGGCATTTCTGTTCGCTGTGCGGTTCGGGATTGTGGCTGTTCAGCCCGGAGTGGCCCGAGTTGATCCATCCGTTTGCGTCGGCCATCGATACACCGCTGCCGGTGCCGCCGGAGCACACGCACTTGATGCTCAGTTCCAGTGCGCCCTGGGTGGAAGCCGAGGTGCGGCCGGGGGATAAACAGTTTGATGTTTATCCCGAGGAGTCTATCGCCGAGTGGCATGAACGTCTGGGTTTAAGCCGCTGATGCTGCGGGGACACCGCTGTGGAAACGAAATTCCACATCCGGCGACTCGATCAAGTCCTGCTCGGCGGCGCGGACCTTGTCGATCACCTGGGCGATGTCCTTGGCGTCCCCGTACTGATAGGCCAGCTTCAGGTACCCCTGGAAATGCCGGGCCTCGCTCTTGAGCAGGCCGAAGTAGAACTTGCCCAGTTCGTCGTCCAGATGCGGCACCAGTGCTTCAAAACGCTCACAACTGCGGGCCTCGATGAATGCGCCAACCACCAGCGTATCAACCAGTTTCACCGGCTCGTGACTGCGCACCACCTTGCGCAGCCCCGAGGCGTAACGCCCAGCGGACAGCTGGCGCAGCTCGATCTTGCGTTTTTTCATCAGGCGCATGACCTGCTCATGGTGCACCAGCTCTTCCCGGGCCAGGCGCGACATCATGTTGATCAATTCGACATGGGAGTGATACTTGGCAATCAGGCTCAACGCCGTGCTGGCGGCCTTGAATTCGCAGTTCTTGTGGTCGATCAGCAGGGTTTCCTCATCGGCCAGCGCGGCTTGAACCCAGCCGTCAGGGGTGCGGCAGCCGAGGAACTCGTGAATTTCGGGAAGGATCATGGGGCTCACGGAAAAATAGGTATAAATCGAAGGGCGCCGATTATACCGGCCTGCCCGCAGACCACCAGCCACTACCGTTGATATGCATCAAGTCACCGAATGTCGCGCAGCAACTATAGTTGTGCAACGCCATGCTTTTTCATTTTCAGGAGATCCCGATCATGCAAGCCATTCGCAGCATCCTGGTGGTCATCGACCCCGAGCATTCGGAAAGCCTGGCACTCAAACGCGCCAAACTGATTGCTGGCGTGACCCAGGCACACCTGCACCTGCTGGTCTGTGATCCCAAGCATGATCACAGCGCCATGCTCAGCGTGCTCAAGGCGGCGTTGCTGGAAGACGGTTACAACGTCACCACCGAGCAGGCCTGGAACCAGAGCCTGCACGAAACCATCGTCGACGTGCAGCAGGCGGAAGGCTGCGGGCTGGTGATCAAGCAGCACTTCCCCGACAGTTCGCTGAAAAAGGCCCTGTTGACGCCGGTGGACTGGAAACTGCTGCGCGCCTGCCCTACCCCGGTACTGCTGGTGAAAACCTCCGGTTCCTGGAAGGACAAAGTGATTCTGGCGGCCGTCGACGTGGGCAATATGGAAAGTGAGCACCGCCATTTGCACGACACCATCATCGATTACGGCTATGACATCGCCAGCCTGGCCAAGGCGCATCTGCATGTGATCAGTGCTCACCCGTCGCCCATGCTGTCGGCGGCCGACCCGACCTTGCAGCTCAGCGAAACCATCGAGGCGCGCTATCGCGAACAGTGCCGGGCGTTCCAGGCGGAATTCGACATCGACAACGAACACCTGCACATCGCCGAAGGCCCGGCGGATGTATTGATTCCGTTCATGGTGCACAAACTGCAGGCGGCCGTGACGGTGATCGGCACGGTGGCGCGTACCGGGTTGTCAGGGACCTTGATCGGCAATACCGCGGAAGTGGTGCTCGATGCGGTGGAGAGCGATGTGCTGGTGCTCAAGCCGCAGGAGGTTGAGGACCACCTGGAGGAGTTGGCGGTGAAACATTGATTTGAAGATCAAAAGATCGCAGCCTTCGGCAGCTCCTACAAGGTGAACGCATTTCCCTGTAGGAGCTGCCGCAGGCTGCGATCTTTTCAGGCGCCAAAGGCGTCTTTCAGAAACCCGGGCGCGATATAGCGCTGATAATGCGCCTCAGACAGCAAAAAGAATTCCCGATCAATGGCATCGCGCAGTTCCGGCAGGTTCCAGTCGCGAAATTCCGGCAACAGCACCATCCCGTAGGCTTCCAGATTGTTGATCACCCGGGCGCCCCGGGCGATCAACTGGTAGGCCCAACAATACTCGGACTGATGCGGCACGAAGCGGATCTTGCGCTGTTCCAGCTGGCTCCTGAGCAGCGCCGGATCGAAAATTTCCACCTTGGCGGCCATCACCTGGGACAACAACTGCTCCAGGCGCAGCCATACGGCGCGTTTTTCTTCCTCGTTGTAGCCGTTCCAGCGGATCACTTCGTGGTGGAAACGCTTGCAGCCACGGCACACCAGATCACCGTAAACGGTGGAGCAAAGGCCGACGCAGGGGGTCTTGATGGTCTGATTGGGCATAGGTAGGCAGAACGCGAAAAGCAAAACAGGATGGCATGTTAGCCCTTTGTCTAACATTGATCACCCCTCAAAGTTTCATGAGCCAACTTACCTTTAATTTTTTTTTGCCGTAGAATCAGCCTGCCTTTTTAGGCGCCAATGTCCGTTAGAAGCTGTTTTCAAAGCGTCACGAGCACAGTCGTTCCTTCAGAGCGGTGTTGGCGAAGGGTTTTTCCAGCGGGGAAAAGCCCAGCGCCAACCCTCATCAGCTCCCGTTCTGCAGGCGTAAAACTTTGAAAGCAGCTTCTGTAAGGAATTGTCGGTAATTCTGGCTAAGTGGCTCACAACGCCATGCAGCGCATGAGTACGGCAATTTCGGGATGAGCGTCCCGGACACCCATTTGGGACCACTGATGAGGGTAATAACTGTGCTTGAAGCCTACCGCAAACATATCGAAGAGCGCGCAGCACTGGGTATCGTTCCCCAGCCGCTAAACGCCGAACAAACTGCAGGCCTGGTCGAGCTGCTGAAGAATCCCCCGGCTGGCGAAGAAGCATTCCTCGTTGACCTGATCACCAATCGCGTTCCGCCTGGAGTGGACGAAGCAGCCTATGTCAAGGCCGGCTTCCTGTCCGCCATCGCCAAAGGCGAAGCCACCTCCCCCCTGATCGACAAGAAGCGCGCTGTTGAACTGCTCGGCACCATGCAGGGCGGCTACAACATCGTGACCCTGGTGAACCTGCTGGACGACGCCGAACTGGCGCCAGTGGCCGCCGAAGAACTCAAGCACACCCTGCTGATGTTCGATGCCTTCCACGACGTCGCTGAAAAAGCCAAGAACGGCAATGTACACGCCAAAGGCGTGCTGCAATCCTGGGCTGACGGCGAGTGGTTCGTGAAGCGCCCGGTGCTGGCCGACAAGATCAGCCTGCGCGTGTTCAAGGTCTCCGGCGAAACCAACACCGACGACCTGTCCCCTGCTCCGGATGCCTGGTCCCGTCCGGACATCCCGTTGCACGCCCTGGCCATGCTGAAAATGGCGCGCGACGGCATCGTGCCGGACGCACAAGGCGTCACCGGTCCGATGAAGCAGATCGAAGAAATGCGCAACGCCGGCTTCCCGATCGCCTACGTGGGCGACGTGGTCGGTACCGGTTCTTCGCGTAAATCGGCGACCAACTCGGTGCTGTGGTTCTTCGGCGACGACGTTCCTTACGTGCCGAACAAGCGTGCCGGCGGTTTCTGCTTCGGCAACAAGATCGCTCCGATCTTCTACAACACCATGGAAGATGCCGGCGCACTGCCAATCGAATTCGACGTTTCCAACATGAACATGGGCGACGTGATCGACCTGTACCCTCATGCTGGCAAAGTCTGCAAGCACGGCACCGACGAAGTCCTGACCACCTTCGAAATGAAGACCCCGGTGCTGTTGGACGAAGTCCGTGCTGGCGGCCGTATCCCGCTGATCATCGGCCGTGGCCTGACCGAGAAGGCTCGTACCGAGCTGGGCCTGCCACCTTCGACCCTGTTCAAGAAGCCAGAAGCTCCGGCTGAAAGCACCAAGGGTTTCACCCTGGCGCAGAAAATGGTCGGCAAGGCTTGCGGCGTGACCGGCGTTCGTCCGGGCACCTACTGCGAACCGAAGATGACCACCGTGGGTTCCCAGGACACCACCGGTCCAATGACCCGTGACGAACTGAAAGACCTGGCGTGCCTGGGCTTCTCGACCGACCTGGTGATGCAGTCCTTCTGCCACACCGCGGCATATCCAAAGCCGATCGACGTGACCACCCACCACACCCTGCCTGACTTCATCATGACCCGCGGCGGCGTTTCCCTGCGTCCGGGCGACGGCATCATCCACTCGTGGCTGAACCGCATGCTGCTGCCAGACACCGTCGGTACCGGTGGTGACTCCCACACCCGTTTCCCGATCGGCATCTCGTTCCCGGCCGGTTCCGGCCTGGTGGCGTTCGCCGCCGCCACTGGCGTCATGCCGCTGGACATGCCTGAGTCGGTGCTGGTTCGCTTCAAGGGCGAACTGCAGCCAGGCGTCACCCTGCGTGACCTGGTTCACGCCATTCCTTACTACGCGATCCAGGCTGGCCTGTTGACCGTAGAGAAGAAAGGCAAGAAAAACGCCTTCTCCGGTCGCATCCTGGAGATCGAAGGCCTGCCCAAGCTGACCGTCGAGCAAGCGTTCGAACTGTCCGACGCCTCGGCTGAACGTTCGGCTGCCGGTTGCACCATCCAGCTGTCGAAAGAGTCGATCGCTGAATACCTGCAATCGAACATCACCCTGCTGCGCTGGATGATCGGCGAAGGCTACGGCGATGCCCGTACCCTGGAGCGTCGTGCCCAGGCGATGGAAGCCTGGCTGGCCAACCCTGAACTGATGGAGGCGGACAAGGACGCCGAGTACGCCGAAATCATCGAGATCGACCTGGCCGACATCAAGGAGCCAGTACTCTGCGCTCCGAACGACCCGGACGACGCTCGCCTGCTCTCCAGCGTTGCTGGCGAGAAGATCGACGAAGTGTTCATCGGTTCCTGCATGACCAACATCGGCCACTTCCGCGCTGCCGGCAAGTTGCTGGAACAGGTCAAGGGTCAGCTGCCAACCCGTCTGTGGCTGTCGCCGCCGACCAAGATGGACGCTCACCAGCTGACCGAAGAAGGCTACTACGGCATCTACGGCAAGGCTGGCGCGCGCATGGAAATGCCGGGCTGCTCGCTGTGCATGGGTAACCAGGCACGTGTAGAGCCGAACTCGACTGTTGTGTCGACTTCGACCCGTAACTTCCCGAACCGTCTGGGTGACGGCGCGAACGTCTACCTGGCTTCGGCTGAGCTGGCGTCCGTGGCTTCCATCCTGGGTCGCCTGCCGACCGTCGAGGAGTACATGGAGTACGCTGGCAAGATCGACAGCATGGCGGCCGATGTCTACCGCTACCTGTCCTTCGACCAGATTGCCGAGTTCCGTGAAGCTGCTGCGAACGCCAACATCCCGGTCGTTCAAGCCTAACGCTGCAACGCAATGAAAAACGCCGCCCCTCGTGAGAGGGGCGGCGTTTTTTTATGCCCTTGAATCAAAAGATCGCAGCCTGCGGCAGCTCCTACAGGACTCACTTGTCCCTGTAATTGGAGCTGCCGCAGGCTGCGATCTCTTGATCTTTACATTACGCGCTCAATGAGTAGATCAACGCCGAAATCGCCACCAAACCCACTGCAACCACAAACACATTGGAAGCCTGGCCACGATAACGCGCCATCGCCGGCACCTTGCGGATCGCATACATCGGCATCAGGAACAGGATCGCCGCGATCACCGGGCCACCCAGGGTTTCGATCATGCCGAGGATGCTCGGGTTCAGCGTGGCGACGATCCAGCACACCACCAGCATGAACGCCGCGACGATACGGTCCAGGGTCTTGGCCGCCGGACGCTTGCCGCTCTTGACGATCAGGCCCTTGAGACCTTCGCTCGCGCCGATGTAGTGGCCCAGGAACGACTTGGAGATGGCCACGAAGGCAATCAACGGCGCCGCGAAGGCGATGGTCGGGTTGCTGAAGTGGTTGGCCAGGTACGACAGGATCGACAGGTTCTGTGCTTTCGCCTCGGCCAGTTGCGCCGGCGACAGGGTCAGCACGCAGCTGAACACGAAGAACAGCACCATCACCACCATCAAGGCGTGGGCCCGGGACAGGATCTGCGAGCTGCGTTCCTCTGCGTGTTCGCCGTAACGACGCTTCTGGTCCACGGCGAACGCCGAGATGATCGGCGAATGGTTGAACGAGAACACCATCACCGGAATCGCCAGCCACAGGGTGTGCAGCAACGCCGACGGCTCAGGCAGCGTGCTGGCCGTGCTGAGGATGCCGCCGTTCCAGTGCGGAATCAGGAACACCGCCAGGAACAGCAAGGCCACGATGAACGGGTAGACCATCAAGCTCATGGCCTTGACGATCACCTGCTCGCCGCAGCGCACCACGGCCAGCAGGCCGAGGATCAGCACCAACGACAGGACCGCACGCGGTGGCGGCATGATGTGCAACTGGTGTTCGAGGAAACTGCCCACGGTGTTGGTCAGGGCCACGCTGTAGATCAACAGGATCGGGAAGATCGCGAAAAAGTACAGCAAGGTGATCAACGCGCCGGCCTTGAGACCGAAATGCTCTTCCACCACTTCGGTGATGTCCGCGCCTTCACGGCCGGACAGCACGAAGCGGGTCAGGCCGCGGTGTGCGTAGAAGGTCATCGGGAACGCCAGCAGCGCCAGCACCAGCAGCGGCCAGAAACCGCCCAGGCCCGCGTTGATCGGTAAAAACAGGGTGCCCGCACCAATCGCCGTGCCAAACAGGCCCAGCATCCAGGTGGTGTCCTGGCGATTCCAGCTCGAAAGCGTTGCGGGTGTCGCTGCTACAAAGCGTTCGTTAACGCTATTGGCCTGATCATTCATCCGGTGGGATCTCCACATTCCGGTCACTTGCCACCCGGCCAGAACGCGTCGGAATACCCGACAGGCAGCGCCCTGGCCGAAACAGGGGCGCGATTCTGGAGGATTAATTAACAGAAGCAAAGACTTAGGTGAGGAACGGTGGTGCCAGATTGGCGTTTTCTCCCCCTGTAGGAGCTGGCTTGCCAGCGATTGGCCCTCAAGCCATGCGTCGATCGCACCGACGCAATCGCCAGCAAGCCGGCTCCTACATATGGCGTTTCATCGCGCGATCGTATGATCGGTTTGATAAAGGTCATCCATCATGTATTTTAAATGAACCTGCCCACCTTCCGGAGTCTTCCCATGCCACTGGTTCGCGTCGATCTCAAAAAACAGCAGGACCCCACCTACGCCAAACGTATCGGCCAACAGATCTACGCCGCCCTGCGCAGCGCGATTGGCGTGCCGGAAAACGATAACTTCCAGATCCTCGCCGAACACGACGAACAGCATTTCATCTTCGACCCCCAATACCTGGGCATCCAGCGCACCGACACCCTGGTGGTCATCCAGATCACCCTCAGCGAAGGCCGTACCCTGGAGCAGAAGAAGCTGCTGTATAAAACCATCGTCGAAAACCTCAACACGCAACTGGCCGTGCGCCTGGAAGATGTTTTCATTAATCTGGTGGAAGTGAAGAAAGAGAACTGGTCGTTCGGCAACGGCATCGCCCAGTACGCCCTCTGACAGCCAACCCATAGACCTGTGAGCCGCCCATGCCCCGCGTTTCCCGCAAACAAGCCGACCTCAACCGCGAAATCATCGTCGAGGCCGCCACCCGGCTGTTTCGCGAACGCGGCCTGCACGGGATCAGCGTCGTCGACGTGATGGCGGCGGCGGGCCTGACCCATGGCGGTTTTTATGGCCACTTCGAATCCAGGGAAGCGCTGGCCAGAGAGGCCAGCGAGCGGGCATTCAAGGAGGTGGGGGCGAAATGGCGCGAACGGATCACCGGCGAAGACAAAGCGCAGGCGCGGCGAGCCTTGATCGAACCTTACCTTTCGATCGAAAGCCGCGACAATCCCGGTGAAAGCTGCCCGGTGGTGGCCTTTGCCGGCGACATGTGCCACGAACCCACCGACAGCAGCTTGCGCGAACCCTTCATGGCCGGCCTGAACCGGCTGCTCGAGGCCTTCGGCAAACTGATGGACTCGGACGATGCCGCGCAAAACCGGCAGCAGGCGCTGGTGCAATATTCGCTGATGGTTGGCGCGCTGACACTGGCACGGGCTACCCGCGGCGACGCCCTGTCTGAGGAAATCCTCGAGGCGGCACAGACCTTCCTGACAGAGCCCCCTGCTCCGGTTTGAAATTTCGGTGCGATCAAAAAAGATCGCAGGCTGCGCCAGCTCCTACACTGAGGAGCATGGCTGTTGCCAATCTGCCCCGCAGCCAGCACTCTCAACCGACTTTCGAGCCCGACGTTCCGCTGCCCACAGGAGCAAAGCATGCCTGCAACCGTTCTGGTACTGGTTGAAACCATCAATGATTACCTGCCCATTCTCGAACGCCAGGGCTTTCACCTGATCCTGGCGCCCACGCCCGCCGAGCGCGCCGAGGCCATCAGCCGGCACAGTGGCCAGATCGATGCGGTCCTGACCCGTGGCCCGCTCGGCCTGTACGGCGATGAAATCGCCGCCCTGCCCAACCTCAAGATCATCTGCGTGATTGGCGCGGGCTATGAACAGGTCGACCTGCAAGCCGCCGCCGACCGGGGCATCACCGTCACCAATGGCGCCGGGGTCAACGCCTCCTCGGTCGCGGACCATGCCATGTCGCTGCTGCTGGCGCTGGTACGTGACATCCCCCGCTGCGATGCCGCCGTACGCCGGGGTGAATGGCCGAAAATCATGCGCCCTTCCCTCGCCGGCAAGCGCCTGGGCATTCTCGGCCTCGGCGCGGTCGGCATGGCCATCGCCAAACGTGCCGGCGCGGGCTTCGACATGAGCGTGAGCTACCACAACCGCCAGCACCGCAGCGATGTACCCTACAAGTTCTGCTCGACACCCACTGAACTGGCCCGGGCCTCGGACTTCCTGATCGTCGCCACCCCGGGGGGGCTGGGCACCAAGCACCTGATCAACAAGCAGGTACTCGAGGCCCTCGGGCCCAACGGTTTTTTCGTCAACATCGCCCGGGCCAGCGTGGTGGTCACCGCCGACCTGATCAGCGCGCTCGAGCAACGGCGCATTGCCGGTGCCGCCCTGGATGTCTTCGATGCCGAGCCCAAGGTGCCGGATGCCCTCAAGGCCCTGGCGAACGTCATCCTCAGCCCGCACGTAGCCGGACTGTCCCCCGAGGCCACCCAGGGCACCGTGGAACTGGTGGGCCGTAACCTCGTGGCGTTTTTTTCCGGCCAGCCGGTGCTGACCCCCATCGAGCTGCCGAAGGGCGTGACCCAGGCCGTCTAGCCGGACAATTCAAACAGGTGTATCAAAAGCAATGATTGCCCGGCAACACGCTCACCTATAAGGGCGGGCGGAGGTTGTGGGTGCCGGGTGCGCGCATTAGATTAGCCAATAGTTTCAGGCCACCAGAATAAGCAGAAGGGATAAGCATGGCGCTTACTGACCAATCCACCCGCACCCGCACCGGCGAAGAACTCGATGCCAGCCTGATCGACCCCTACCTCAAGGCCCACATTCCGGGCCTGAGCGGCCTGCCACGGATCAGCCAGTTCCCGGGCGGTGCGTCCAACCTCACCTACTTGCTCGAATACCCGGAACAGGAATTCGTCCTGCGTCGGCCGCCCTTCGGTCACAAGGCCAAGTCCGCCCATGACATGGGCCGCGAATTCCGCATTCTCAATCAGTTGCGCGACGGTTTTCCGTACTGCCCGAAGGCCTACGTGCACTGCACCGACGAAGCGGTGATCGGCGCCGAGTTCTATGTGATGGAGCGGGTCAACGGCATCATCCTGCGCTCCGAACTGCCGCCGGAACTGGGGCTGGACTCGGCGAAAACCCAAGCCCTGTGCAAAAGCTTCATCGACAAGTTCGTCGAGCTGCACCGGGTCGATTACAACGCCTACGGCCTGGGCGACCTGGGCAAGCCGCAAGGCTACGTGGCACGGCAGATCAAAGGCTGGAGCGAGCGCTACGAGAAAGCCCTGACCCCCGACGCGCCGCACTGGGAAGCGGTGAAAGCCTGGCTCAACGACAAGATGCCGGCCGATCACCCGACCTCCAGCATCGTGCACAACGACTACCGCTTCGACAACGTCATCCTCGACCCGAACAATCCGATGCAGATCATCGGCGTGCTCGACTGGGAACTGACCACCCTGGGCGACCCGCTGATGGACCTGGGCAACACCCTCGCCTACTGGATCGAAGCCGATGACCCGGCGCCGGTACAGCTGATGCGCCGCCAGCCCAGCCACGCACCGGGCATGCTGACCCGCCGCGAGTTCGTCGATTACTACGCCGAGCGTTCAGGCATCAAGATCGACAATTTCGACTTCTACTACACCTACGGCCTGTTCCGCCTGGCCGGCATCGTGCAGCAGATCTACTACCGCTTCTACCATGGCCAGACCCAGGACAAACGCTTCGCGCAGTTCATTCACATGAACAAACTGCTGGAGCAGATGAGCCTGCAGGTCATCCAGAAATCCAGCCTCTGATACGACACAGCACTTGTAGGAGCCAGGCTTGCCTGCGAAGGCTGCCTCAAGTACGCCTTCGCCGGCAAGCCGGGCTCCTACGAACAGCGATTTCGGCTCCATAACAAGGAAAAACCATGTCCAAGACTCAGTTGTTCGACCTCGACGGCAAGATCGCTTTCGTCTCCGGCGCCAGCCGCGGCATCGGTGAAGCCATTGCCAAACTGCTGGCCCAGCAAGGCGCCCACGTGATCGTCTCGAGCCGCAAGCTCGAAGGCTGCCAGCATGTGGCCGACGCGATCATCGCCGCCGGTGGCAAGGCCACTGCCATCGCCTGCCACATCGGCGAGATGGAACAGATCAGCCAGGTCTTCGCCGGCATCAAGGAACAGTTCGGGCGCCTGGACATCCTGGTCAACAACGCCGCGACCAACCCGCAGTTCTGCAACGTGCTGGACACCGACCTCAGCGCCTTCCAGAAAACCGTCGACGTCAATATCCGCGGTTATTTCTTCATGTCGGTGGAAGCCGGCAAGCTGATGCGCGAAAACGGCGGCGGCAGCATCATCAACGTGGCCTCGATCAACGGCGTGTCGCCGGGTATTTTCCAGGGCATCTACTCGGTGACCAAGGCCGCGGTGATCAACATGACCAAGGTCTTCGCCAAGGAATGCGCGCAGTTCGGCATCCGCTGCAACGCCCTGCTGCCGGGACTGACCGACACCAAGTTCGCTTCGGCGCTGGTGAAGAACGAGGCGATCCTCAACACCGCGCTGCAGCAGATCCCGCTCAAGCGCGTGGCTGATCCGAGCGAGATGGCCGGCGCGGTGCTGTACCTGGCGAGCGATGCATCGAGCTACACCACTGGCGTTTCGCTGAACGTGGATGGTGGCTTCCTGTCCTGACGCTGACTTCCCGAATCACACCCACACTGTAGGAGCTGCCGCAGGCTGCGATCTTTTGATCTTGTTCTTTAAAGCAAAATCAAAAGATCGCAGCCTGCGGCAGCTCCTACAGGGGGGCATCGTCGTTCGGGTTATTGGGTGACACATCGCGTCACGGTGGTTTCGCGTGTCACTTGCCCTTCCGCCCGCACATCGCCCATCACCTGGGTGCTATCGGAGGTCTGGCAGGTCTTTTCAGGCGGTGGCGGTGGCGCGGCAGGTGGTGGCGGTGGCGGACTGCTGCAGCCGCCGAGAATGATTGCACAGAGCGACAGTGGTGCAAAAATGCGTTTCCCAAGACTTTTCATAGGATGACCCGCGAATAGGATGGACACATTTCTGTGACAACAGAACACCGCCGTAAAGTTCACGGGTGGTCGCAGAAATATCACTTCTGTCCATTTTTATCGCGTATTCAGTCGTCCGGGCAGGGCAAACCTGACAATTCCTACACTACCGGGTCTGGTCGTTGCAGGCTGTTGCTTTGCAACTCGTAGCGCAGTTCTTCGAGGAGCGCGGCCACTGATTCGGGGGACTGCAACCTCGCCACGTTCAAACCGCTGACCACCAGATCGACTTGTCCGGACACCGGGTGGTAGAGCTTGATGGTCAATGAGTGATCGCCACTGACAGTGCACTCACAGGCCAGGGGCGAGAAGGTCCGCTCGATTTGCGTGCGCAACTGGGACACCTGGATCATTGCGATAGCCCGGTGCGGCAATCAAAGGTGCGGGTAATAAGCATGGCTGTTCCTTTTGCGGTTCAAGGCAGACGAATGCTCCGAAACTGTCATTCGCCCGCTCTTAGCCTAAGGTTTACCTCCTGCTTGCCAGAACCTGAATTTGCACCCCGGCGACTAGTGCATTTGCACCTTAACGCTGGCCCTTCGGACCCCATGCACTTGAAAACAACCCACGCTCGCGCGCCCAGACTATCGCCTCGCTGCGACTGTGCACATCGAGCTTGGAATACACCGTCGCAACGTGATTGCGCACGGTATTGGGTGCCAGTTTCAGGCGCGCGGCGATCTCTTTGTCCGCCAGGCCTTCACAGATCAATTCCAGCACATCGCGCTCCCTGGCCGTCAGGTCGGTAAAGGACACGCTGGGTAACTGCGGCGACTTGACGTGCTTCACGTTGGCGAGTTTCTCGATCAGCGTACGGCTGAACCACGAGGCGTCTTTCATCACCTCTTCAATGGCCGACAGCAACTCAAGCTCGGTGCGCTTGCGCTCGGTGATGTCCATCAGCACCAGCAGATAGCAAGGGCTGTCCTGGATGTTCACGGTATCGGCACAAACGACACAATCGATCAGTTCCTCGTCTTTCCTGCGCACGCGTATATCAACGCGGTCCAGGCTTGCGGCTTTCTCCAGGGCGGTAAAGAGCCGTGTCCGCGCGCCTTTGTCATGGAAGAAGTCAATCTCGACGATGGTTTTGCCGAGCACTTCCTCGTTGGCGTAGCCGAGGGTAACGAGGAACGCCTCATTCACATCCATCACCACCTGATCGCTGGCGCCGCACACCAGAATCGGTACCGGGCTCAGGCGAAACGCCTTGGCAAAGCGTTCCTCGCTCTGGCGCAGGGCGACCTCGGCCTTGTGCCGGGGCTCCATGTCGACAAAGGAAAACAGCATGCAGGCTTCGTCATTGAGCTCCAGCGGCTGGCCGGCCACTACCACTTGCTTGCTGCCACCGTCGGACAAACGCAACTCGGCCTGCATCTGCGGTATGGTCGCACCTTCCAGAAGGCGCTGCCTGGCCAGTTCCTTTTTTTCCGCCTGCTCCAGCACATCCAGTTCATAGGTCGAAGTGCCGATCACCTGGTCGCGGGAGTAACCGGTCATTTCGAGGAAACCGGGGTTGACCTTGATGTAGCGCAAATCGCTGAGGCGGCAGATCACCGCCGGTGCCGGGTTGGCGGCAAAGGTTTTCTCGAAGCGTTGCTCGGCGCTGGCCCAGTCAGTGACGTCGTCCATGATCAACACCAGCGATTCCGGCTCATCCTCACTGTCGGCCAACACCATGCTGCGTACGCTATGGACCCAGGTGCGCTCTTCGTCCACAACCGACGTCACTTCCACCAGTACATCGCTGAACGTCTCGCCCCGCGCCACCCGGTTGATCGGGTAGCTGTCGGCCGGCACCGGGTGATGGTTGCGATAGCGCAAGGCAAAACGCTTGGCGTACGCCTTGGCATCGGCACCGAGTTCGCTGACCTGCGCGACTCCGTGCATGGCCAGCGCCGCGTCATTGGCCCACAGGATGCTCTGGTCGGGATCGAGCAGAATCACCCCGTCGGACAGACCGGCGATGATCTGCTGCAACTGGCGGCGGTTGGTTTCCCGGGTCAGGACGTCCTGGCTCATTGGATCTCCACGTGTAGTGCCTTTGTGAAGATTACGACCACAGGCGTTCATGATCGTGCAGCCTGCCCATCGCGGCCTTGCAGGACCAGTTCACGCAGCGTATCGAGAAACAGCTTGAGCACCGGCGAATCATCATCCGCACGGTAGGTGGCGTATAACGGCACCTCCGGCAACGCCGGGGTCAGGCGCCGGAATACCAGCCCGGCGGGTGCCAACTGCTCGATGGACGCCGGCAGCAGTGCCACGCCAAAGCCGGCCCTGACCAGGCTGAGCAAGGTTTGCACTTCGATCACCTGTTGGCGGATCTGCGGTGTGAAGCCGGCCTGGATACAGCACTGGTAAAGAAAGTCGGCAAACCGCGACTGCTTCAGTTCCAGCGCCACGAACGGCTCCTGGGCAAGGTCCGCCGGTGCCAGGCTGTCGCGGCGGGCCAAGGGGTGGTCGAGTGGCATGACCACCCGGATCGGCTCGTAGATCAGCAGCTCGTTGCGCAGTTGCGGATCGTCATAGCCGACCCGGAACACACAGGCATCGATGCGTTTTTCCTTGAGCGCCTTGACCTGTGCGGCAGGGGTCATTTCATGCAGGCGCCAGTTCACCTGCGGGTAACGCTCGCGAAACAGGTGCAGGGCCCGTGGCAACACCCCGACCATCACCGAACTGATCATGCCGATTTCCAGCTCGCCCAACTGACCGCGGCCGGTTTGCCGCGTCAGGTCGAGGGCACGGTTAAGCTGCTCGAACACCAGCGGCGCCTGTTCCTTGAGCATCTGCCCGGCGGCGGTCAGCTCGACCCGGTGGTGGCTGCGCTCGAACAGCGGCGTGCCCAGTTCCTCTTCCAGCAACCGAATCTGCTGGCTCAGTGGCGGCTGGCAGATGTGCAGGCGGGTGGCGGCCCGGCCGAAATGCAGCTCTTCGGCCAGCGCCATGAAGTAACGCAGCAGTCGCAAGTCCATGCCGGTTATCCCAGGTTCAGCGGTGTAGAGCGCTGCCGCACCCCGGTCAGGCTGAACAGGGCATTGGCGATGGCCGGGGCCACCGATGGGCTGCCCAGTTCACCGACACCCCCGGGCTTGGCCGGATCGCCCTCGACCAACAGGATGTCGACCTCTGGCATGTCCGACATGCGCGTCACCCGATAGTCATGGAAATTGCTCTGCACCACCCTGCCCTGCTTGATGTCCAGTCGATCGAACAGGGCATGACCGAGGCCCCACATCAGGCCACCGTAGATCTGTTCTTCGACACCGCCGGGCGACACCGCCAGACCGCAATCGACCACGCAGGTGAGCTTCTCGACCTTGATGGCGCCGTCCTGTTTCGACACGCGCGCCACGATGGCGATGAAACTGGTGTAACCCTGATTGGTGGCGATCCCCAGCGCCGTGCCATCGGGCAGCGGCTGATCCCAACCGGCACGCTCGGCGGCGCTTTTCAACACGGCGACATGCCGTGGCCGGTCCTGCATGTTGGCCAGGCGGAAGGCCAACGGGTCTTGCCCTGCGCCATGGGCCAGCTCATCCATGAAGCTCTCTACGGCGAACACATTGGGAATGAAGCTCACCGAGCGATACCAGCCACTGGGCACCTGGCTCTCGTGCCTGACCCAGGTCAGGTCGAGGTTGGCCGGGCGATAGGCGAAATCCCAGGCGGTGATGGCTTCCGTGGTGCTGTAGTCCATCTTGTCCGGACGCTCGAAATAGCCTGGCTCCCACTGTTCCGGCGAGGCTGGCGAGACCGCCTCCAGCTGCAACGCGGTCAGACGGCCCTGAGCATTCAGCGCTCCTTTGGCCCGATGCAGCGTGGCCGGGTGCATGAACAATGAACGCATTTCGTCTTCGCGGCTGTTCATCAGTTTCACCGGCACCCTGGCCTGCTGCGCCAGGTAAGCCACTTCGAACAGCCAGTATTTGGCCTCCCGCGCACCGAAACTGCCGCCCGACACCATCTCGTTGATGGTGACCTTGTCCTTGGCGATCCTGCACACCGTTTGCGCCGCTTCCAGCGCCGACGACGGCACCTGCACCCCACCCCAGTAAGTGATGGCGCCGTCCTTGACCTGTGCGGTGATGCAGATCGGCTCCAGTGGATTCTGCACCTTGAAGGGCATGCGGTAATCGGCTTCGATCAGCATCGCGGCATTCGGCCATTGGCTGTTCACATCCCCGGCGGCCATGGCGGACACCCTTTGCGCGCCTTTGTCAGTCAATGCCGCTGCCTGGGCCTTGGCCAGTTCATCGCTGTCGAACCCGGCCAGTGGCGAGTCGCTCCACTGCACCTTGAGCAATTGGCGGCCCTGGTGCGCGGCCCAGTAATTGTCCGCCAACACCGCCACACCCGCGACGTTACCGCCCAGGACATCGGGCCGTCCCGGCACCTTGATCACCTTGCGCACACCCGGTACTTGCAGCGCCGCCGCGCTGTCCACCGACACCACATTCGCGCCCACCACGGGAGCCCGTTGAATCACCGCCACCAACATGCCCGGCAGCACCACGTCGATGCTGTACTCGAAGCGCCCGCAGACCTTGGCCTGGGCATCGCGCTTGTGCCGCAGCTTGCCGATGTACTTGAACTGCGCCGGGTCCTTGAGCGTGACCTTGGCCGGCGCCGGCAAATGCGCGGCGACGCCCACGAGTTCGCCGTAGCCGAGGCTGCGTTTGCTCGGCGCATGAACGACGCGGCCTTCTTCGGTACTGCAGCTGTCGGGGCTGACCTTCCACTGTCTGGCCGCCGCCGTTATCAACAGCGAACGCGCCGTCGCGCCGGCCATGCGCAGACGGTCGTACTCCAGCGACACACTGGTGCTGCCGCCCGTGGAAAAGACTTTCCAGATCGGGTGAATGTAGGTGTCGAAAAACGGATCCTCCGGCGAGATCACCTGCACGGTCATCGGGTTGACGTCCAGTTCCTCGGCCACGCAAGCGGCCAGCGCGGTATGCGTGCCGGTACCGGAGTCGTGCTTGTGCACCACCAGTTTCACCGTGCCGTCAGGCAGGATGCGCACCCAGGCGTTGGGTTCGAATTCACCGGCGGGCGCCGGGGCTTCAGGGTCCGTCGCAGCCATGCTCGAAGGCAGGTAAAACGCGACGGCCAGTCCAGACGCAACGGTCGCCGATTGCTTGAGAAACACACGACGCGAAAGATTCACCTGAGAGATCGTCATCACGCCTCCTTCGGCGCAGACGCCGCTCGCTTGATCGCCTTGTTGATCCGCCCGTAGGTTCCGCAGCGGCACAGGTTGCCGGACATGGCATTGCGGATCGAATCGTCGGTGACCGCCGCCCCGGTGTTGAGCAACGCGGCGGCGGACATGATCTGACCGGATTGACAGTAGCCGCATTGCGGCACATCTTCGGCAACCCAGGCCAGTTGCAGCGGATGCTGTGCGGTGGGCGACAAGCCTTCGATGGTGGTGATGCTGTGCCCCGCCACGGCGGCGACCGGCAACTGGCAGGAACGCACCGCGACACCGTCCAGGTGCACGGTGCAGGCACCGCACAGGCCCATGCCGCAACCGAACTTGGTACCGGTGAGTTTCAAGTGGTCACGCAACACCCATAACAAGGGCGTGGAGGGCGAAGTCTCTACCAGCTCGCGTCGTTCGCCGTTTACCGTGAATTCGATCATTGTCAGGCTCCAAGAGAGCGGCCCGTCTTTGTGCAGGCCTGGTACTCGATTATTGGGAGCCTTGGGAAAATCGGGCCAGCGACGATTTCTGCCATCCTGTGTAAGTAGGACTAACAGCATGTACAAGCGATACCCGTCGGTGCAGTCCATGAGTGCTTTCATCCAGGCAGCCCGCAGCGGCAGCTTCTCCAGCGCTGCGCGCAAGCTCGACCTCACCCACAGCGCCATCAGCCAGCAGATCCGCGCCCTGGAAGACTTCATCGGCCAGCCACTGTTCGTGCGCGAAGGCGGCGGCAGCAACCTGACCGACGCCGGGCAACTGTTCGCCAGCGTGCTGTCCGACGGCCTGGCGCAGATCGATCGGGCGCTGTCTTCGGTGAAAAATCGCAGCGTGGCGCAGCGGCTGACCCTGGATGTCGACAGTGAGCTGGCCCAGAGCTGGCTCAATCCGCGCTTGCCGCAGTTGCTGGATCTGCTGCCCGAGCATGAGGTGGTGCTGCTATCGATGCCACGCTCGGATCGCAGTGCGTTCGAACGCGTGGACCTGGCCTTGCGCTACGGTTATGGCGACTGGGAAGACTGCGAGATGACGCAGATTTGCGGGGATCGGGTGATGGCGGTGGCTGCGCCGGCACTGCTGGAACGCCAGGGTGTGCAACTGCCATTGAGTGCGCAGCAGATCCTTGAACTGCCGCTGTTGGGCTATACGCGACGGTCGTGGATTCCGTGGCTGGATGCGGCGGGTTTGCCTGCGGTCGAGCCTTCGGCACGGGTGGTGTTCGACAATGCGGCGAACCTGATTGCTGCAGCTGAAGCGGGTGTCGGTGCTGGGCTGGTGCGCGGTTTGCTGGCCGCCGATGCCTTGCGCAGCGGGCGGTTGGTGGTGTTGAACGAGGCGCAGATTGCGGCGCATTACAACCTGTATGCGGTGTGGCCGCCGGGGCATGGTGAGCGGGTGGCGCCGGTGGTTGAGGCGATCAGGCAGTTGGCTTTGCGTACACATTACTGACGCCATCGCCAGCAGGCTGGCTCCCACATTGGAATGCAATCCCCTGTGGGAGCCAGCCTGCTGGCGATGAGGCCGGCCCAGCCAATACAAAACCATATCGAACGCATATCAAACCCCCGCCCAATTAATATTGTACGAACCCCACACCCCCTTCCAATACTTCCCCCCAAGCAGCCAGCGTCCCGAGCCGGATGCGACCAGGCGAGGGAATGCGTGAGTCTTCACGCATAGAAATGGCCGATTGCCCGGACGTGGCTGCTTGTGAACCGCAAGGTTCCCTTCCCGCTATCAGGAGATCGACTTCAATGATCATCGATATCAGTTGCTATCCCACGGATCTCGTGGACCTCGCCTGGAGGCATGACGGTGACCCGTTCACCGGCGAGCGTCTGCTGCAGATGATGGATGGCCCGTACATGGTCAACGGCAAACCTCGCCGCATCGACAAAGCCTTCATCCAGCCGCCCCAGGGCAACACCATCTACACCTGGACCGACGGCGATCTTAGCGGCCGCGAGTCCATCGACGCCTACATGGCCTACACCCTGAAGATGGTCCAGACCTACCCGGACCGCTTCATCGGCTGCTTCGTCTACAACCCGCGCTGCGGCGTGGAAAACGGCGTCGAGGCGATCGAGCGCTACGTCAAGGAACACGGTTTCAAGATGGTGCAGATGCAGGCCAACATGCACGCCTACCGTCCCGACCGCGCCCTGGACTGGGTGCGTCCGGCCTTCGAGAAGTGCGCCGAGCTGGGCATCCCGGTCAAGCTGCACACCGGCGACGGGCCCTACAGCATCCCGTCGGAATGGGTGCCGATGATCAAGGAGTTCCCTAACGTCGATTTCATCATGGCTCACTTCGGCGTGCAGACCGGCGGCGTCTATGTGTTCGAACCGATGCAGTGGGCGATGGAGTTGCCCAACGTCTACTGCGAATCCGGCTGGTGCCTGCAATCGCGGATCGTCGAGTTCGCCAAGGTCCTGCCGACCCACAAGATCCTCTTCGGCACCGACACCCCGCCGAACGAACCGGGCATGTGGCTGCGCCTGCTCGAAGTGCTGTGCCACGAACCGCCCCAGGGCCTGAACCTCGACGAGGACACCCTCGAGGAATACCTGGGCAACAACACCGCACGGATGATCGGCCTCGAACCGACCCCGCCGCCACGTTCCGTTTCCGAAGCAGAGGCGCAACTCAAGCGCCCCGTCACCACACAACTGGCCAGGAGCTGAACCGATGATCATCGACACCCATCTGCACCCCACCAACCTGGTCGACGAGGCCTGGCGCCACACCGGCGAACCCTTCACCGGCGAGCGCATGCTCAAGCTGATGGACGGCCCGTACATGATCAACGGCAAGCCGCGCCGCATCGACATGGGTTTCATCCAGCCGCCACCGGGCAACACCGGTTATCGCGACGGCAACCGCCGCGGCCGTGAAGGCGTGCGTGACTACATGTCCTACGTCGCCGAACTGTGCGTGAAGTACCCCGACCGCTTCATCGGCAACTTCAACTTCAACCCGCGCTGGGGACCGGAAAACGGTGCGGCGGAGCTGGAATTCCACATCAAGGAATACGGCTTCAAGATGCTCAAGCTGCACGCCAACATGCACGGTTATCGCCCGGACCGGGCGCTGGACTGGCTGCGTCCGGCGATGAAGGTCTGCGCCAAGTACAACATCGTGGTGCTGATCCACACCGGCGACGGCCCGTACACCATTCCGACCATGTTCTACCCGATCATCCGCGAGTTCCCGATGGTCAATTTCATCATCGGTCACTTCGGCATCCAGACTGGTGGCAACTACTCGTTCGAAGCGTTCTGGATGGCCATGGACACGCCGAACGTGTACTGCGAATCCGGGTGGTGCTTCCAGTCGCGGATCGTCGAGTTCGCCAAGGACCTGCCGCGCAACAAGATCGTGTTCGGCACCGACTCGCCGCCGAACGAACCGGGCATGTGGCTGCGCGAACTGGAGGTGTTGTGTTCACCGGCACCACAAGGGCTGGGCATCGACGAGGTTCACCTTGAGGACTACCTGGGCAACAACATCGCCCGGTTGTGCGGCATCGAACCGACGCCGCCGCCCAAGGACCTGGCCGAGGCGGACATTCGTCTGACCACGACCTACCTCTAGCGCCACCCTTGTAGGAGCTGGCTTGCCAGCGAAGAAGCCCGTGAGTCGTGTGCTGCTTTAACGGACGCCTTCGCCGGCAAGCCGGCTCCTACAAAAAAACCGCACCGTTTTCTACGAGGTGAAACCATGACCCTCTCGACGCTCGGCGATTCCCAGGATTTCCACGATTTTCTTGACGCCTATCGCCGGCAATACCCGGACGATGTGCTCACCATCGCGCAATCCCTTAGCGCCGATCAGGACGTCACCGCCCTGGTCGACGCCCTGGCCACCCAGGGCCGCGACCCGCTGTTGATCTGCGAAAAAGTCGGCAACTTCGGCGCGCCGGTGGCCACCAACCTGTTCGCCTCCCGGACCCGCATCGCCCGGATGTTCGGCGTGCCCCCGGCGCAATTGCACGAGACCTTCCAGAAACGCGCCAACAACCCCATCGCCCCGCGCTACGTGGAAACCGGCCCGGTGCTGGATGAAATCTTCGAAGGCGAAGCCGTGGACCTCGCACTGCTGCCGATGCTCAAGCATTTCGCCAGCGACCGCGGCCCCTACATCACCAACGCGATCATCATTGCGCAAGACCCTGTCACCGGCATCGCCAACATGAGCTATCACCGCTCGATGCGCCACGCCCGGCAGACCCTCGCCACCAGCCTGCACTCGCGCGGTCACCTGTGGCGCATGCTGCAAACCGCTCGCGAGCGCGGCGAGGAATTGCACGTGGCCATGGTGGTTGGCGCGCATCCGCTGTTCATGCTCGCCGCGGCGGCACGCCTGCCCTTCGGCAGCGACGAACGCGCGGTGGCCGGCGGTCTGTTTGGCGAGCCGCTGCAACTGGTCAAGACGCCCCGCTATGGCATCGGCGTGCCGGCCTTCGCCGAGTTTGTGCTGGAAGGCGCCATCGACCCGACGGCCTACGCCGAAGAAGGCCCGTTCGGCGAATTCAGCGGCTATTCCTCGGACCGCTCGACCAACAATGTGCTGCGGGTCGACACCCTGATGAGGCGCAAGGACGCCTGGCTGGTGGACGTGGTCGGCGGGCGCTACGCCGAACACCTGACCCTGGCGCGGCTGCCCCGGGAAGCGGAAATGAGCGAGAAACTCAAGGCGCGTTTCCCGGCCGTCACCGCCGTGCACTACCCCAATTCCGGCACCCACTTTCATTGCTACGTGGCCCTGGAGCAGAGCCGCGACGGCGAAGCGCGGCAGATCATGCTCGCCCTGCTCGGCTGGGACCCGTACCTGAAAACCGTGATCGCGGTGGACAGCGACATCGACATCAGCGACGACAGCCAGGTGCTGTGGGCGCTGGCCACGCACTTCCAGCCGCACCAGGACATCTTCGTCATCGATGGCTTGCCCGGCAGCCCGCTGGACCCGTCGTCCTCGGTCAACGGCACCACCTCACGCATGGGCCTGGACGCCACGCGCGGTTCGGGATTCGACGGGATCAAGGCGCAGCTGGACCAGGACGTGGTCGAGCGTGCCCGTGATCTGCTCAAGAGCTTTGAGTCATGAACCGCCAGCGCCTGGTGGTCGGCATCAGCGGGGCGTCGGGTTTCATCTACGGCGTGCGCCTGCTGCAACTGCTCGCCGAACTCGACATCGAAAGCCACCTGGTCATCAGCCGCGCCGCACTGCTGACCATGGCCCACGAAACCGACTACAAACTGGCCGACGTCACCGCGCTGGCCAGCCATTACCACCGCGCCGATGACGTGGCCGCCGGGATCGCCAGCGGTTCGTTCCGCTGCCTGGGCATGGTGGTCGCGCCCTGTTCCATGCGCACCCTGGCAGAGATCGCCACCGGCACCTCATCGGGCCTGATCGGCCGCGCCGCCGACGTCACCCTCAAGGAGCGTCGCACCCTGGTGCTGATGGCCCGGGAAACCCCGCTGACCCTCGCCCACCTGCGCAACATGACGGCGGTCACCGAAATGGGCGGCATCATCGCCCCGCCTGTTCCGGCCTTCTACGCCCGCCCGCAGGACCTGGCGCAAATGGTCGACCACAGCCTCGGCCGCGTCCTCGACCTGTTCGGCCTCGACGCCGGTACGGCAACGCGCTGGCGAGAACCATCAGTCACACAAATCCCCTGTGGGAGCCAGCCTGCTGGCGATGGCGATAGATCAGTCGCCATCGTCGCTGAATGACCCACCGCCATCGCCAGCAGGCTAGCTCCCACATTTGATCGCATTTCGGCAAAACACAGGTAAGGAGCTCTACATGAACACCCCCTTCAACGCCCCAACCCCCAACACCAAGATCCCGGTGACTATCCTCACCGGCTTCCTCGGTGCCGGCAAAACCACCCTGCTCAACTACATCCTCAAGGAAAACCACGGGCGCAAGATCGCCGTGATCGAGAACGAGTTCGGCGAAGTCGGCATCGACGGCGACCTGGTGCTCAGCTCGGAAACCGAAGAAATCTACGAGATGGTCAACGGCTGCGTGTGCTGTACCGCCGAGGTCCGCGAAGACCTGGTGCGCATCGTCCGTGAGCTGGTGGCGCGGCCGGTGCGGCTCGATCACATCCTGATCGAGACCAGTGGCCTGGCCGACCCGTACCCGGTGGCCCAGAGCTTCTTCATCAACGACCCGATTGCCGATGAGGTGGAACTGGACGCCATCGTCACCATGGTCGATGCCAAGCACATCGCCCAGCACCTGGAAGACCTGCAACTCGATGGCGTGGACAACCAGGCCGTGGACCAGATCGTCTGCGCCGACCGCATCGTCATCAACAAGGTCGACCTGGTCAGCGAGGCCGAAGTGGAGGCCCTGAGCAAGAAAATCCGCGGGCTCAATGCCACGGCGGAGCTGGTGACCTCAAGCTATGCCGAAATCGACCTGTCGAAAATCCTTGGCATCGGCGCCTTCGAGTCCACGCAAAAACTCATGGAGATCGGCGCCGGGCACGATCACCACGCCGATGAACATCACCATGCCCATGACGAACCCGACCATGAGCACGACCCGAGCGTGACGTCGGTCGGCATCGCCGTGGATGGCGCGGTGAACCTGGGCGACTTCCATCGCTGGATTACAAAGTTGCGCACCGAACAGGCCGACAACCTGTACCGCATGAAGGGTGTACTGGCGGTGGCCGATCAAGACCAGCGCTACGTGCTGCAGGGGGTGCACAGCCTCGTCGAGTTTCGCGCGTCAACCCTGTGGGGCAGCGAACCCCGCTCAAGCAAGATTGTGTTCATCGGCCGCGACCTGGACCGCGCGGCCTTGAACCAGGGCTTCGCCGCCTGCCTGGCAGGCTGAACAAGGCATCGGAGCCGGTGGATGGCGGTTCCGGGCACATGAATGATTGATGCCCATCTTTCAGGACGACACAAACCCTGTAGGAGCTGGCTTGCCAGCGAAAGCGGTGCGTCTGTTGGCATGGATGTCGACTGATACGCCGCCTTCGCTGGCAAGCCAGCTCCTACAGGGGATGAGGCGCACTGAAAGGGCATCAGAACGAATACCCCTCTGTACCGAATAACAACAGCTAGAGGTGATTCCCCATGTCGTCAGCCAATACCCCCGCAACATCCACCGTCCATCCCGTCGACCGGATTCTGCCGGTCCGGCAAATGCTCACCCTCGGCCTGCAACACATGGCCGTCTCGTACATCGGCGCCATCGCCGTGCCGTTGATTGTCGCCAGCGCCCTGAAAATGTCTCACGCCGACACGGTAGTGCTGATCAGCACCACGTTGTTCTGCTCAGGCATCGCCACCCTGCTGCAAACCGTCGGCTTCTGGAAATTCGGTGTGCGCCTGCCGATCCTCCAGGGCGTGGCGTTCAGCAGCGTGGGGCCGGTGATCGCCATCGGCACCAATCCGGAGGTCGGTTTCGCCGGGGTCTGCGGGGCCGTAATAGGCGCAGGGATTTTCACCATGTTGATGGCGCCATTCGTGGGTCGATTACGCCGGTTTTTTCCGCCGGTGGTTACTGGCTGCATCGTCACCGTGATCGGCCTGCAGCTGTTTCCCATCGCCTATGAGTGGGTCGGCGGTGGTCGCCATGCCAGCGACTTCGGCGCACCGGCGTACCTGGCAGTCGCCGCCGTGGTGTTGCTGAGCATCCTGCTGGTCAACCGCTACGGCAGCCCGATGCTGCGCAACATGGCGGTGCTGGTGGGCATGCTGGTGGGCGCGGCGCTGGCTTACGGGCTGGGCATGGGCAGTTTTCACAGCGTGCAGGAGTCGCCGTGGCTCACCGTGCCCTACCCGTTCTACTTCGGCCTGCCGACCTTCAGCCTGATCCCCATCGCCACCATGGTGGTGGTGATGATCGTACAGATGGTCGAGTCCATGGGGCTGTTCGTGGCCATCGGTGACATCGTCGAAAAACCGGTCGAAGACAAGCAGGTGATCAACGGCCTGCGCGCCAACGGCCTGGCGAGCACCATCGCCGGCATGTTCGCGGCGTTTCCGTTCATTGCCTTCATGGAAAACGTCGGGCTGGTGATCCTCACCGGCGTGCGCAGTCGTTGGGTCGTCGCCGTCAGCGGCTTGCTGATGTGCTCGGTGGCGCTGGTGCCCAAGGCCGGGGCGATCATCGCCTCGATGCCGACCGCGGCCCTCGGCGGTGCCGGGGTCGCCATGTTCGGCGTGGTCGCCGCGGCAGGGATCCAGACCCTGGCCAAGGTCGACTACGAGCGCAATCGCTACAACGTGCTGATCGTCGGCTTCACCCTCGCCGCCGCCCTGGTGCCGGTGCTGGCGCCGGCCCTGTTCAAGCAATTGCCCGAGTGGTCGCAGCCGTTCCTGCACAGCAGCGTGGTCATCGCCTGCCTGGTGTCGGTGCTGCTCAACGCCACCCTCAACGGTGTCAGCGTGCCTGATGCCGCCGCCAGCAAATCCGCCACCCACAGCCTCTGACCGGAGCCGACCATGACTCAACTGCAAAACATCCTGATCAAGAACCCGGCGGCAGTGATGACCGGCCTGCGTGGCCCACGGGCCAGGGCCGGCGCCGTGGACATCCGCATCGTCAACGGGCGTATCGCCGAAATGGCCGCAGGCCTTGAAGCGCAACCCGGTGAGCGGGTGATCGACGCGCGCCATTCGTTGGTGTATCCGGGCTGGATCAACACCCACCATCACCTGTTCCAGAACCTGCTCAAGGCCGTACCCGAAGGCCTGAACCAGGACCTGCAAGGCTGGCTGGCCAGCGTGCCCTACCCGCGCCTCAACCGCTTCCCCCCGCAACTGGCGCGGATCGCCGCGCAGCTGGGCATGGCCGAATTGCTGCTGTCGGGCGTGACCACCTGCGCCGATCACCATTACCTCTACCATGCCAACGGCACCACCGAGACCGGTGACCTGCTGTTCGACATGGCCGAAGCATTCGGCCTGCGTTTCGTCCTTTGCCGGGGCGGCGCGCTGGAGTCGGCCAGTGCCCATCCGGGGTTCTCGAAAACCGCGCTGCAACCGGAAACCCTCGACCAGATGGTCGGTGACATCGAACGGCTCAAGTCGCGCTATCACCAGGACACCCCGGACGCCCTGCGCCGGGTGGTGGTCGCGCCGACCACGCCGACTTTTTCGCTGCCGCCGACGCTGCTGCGGGAACTGGCCCACACCGCCCGTGGCCTCGGCTTGCGCCTGCACACGCACCTGTCGGAAACGCAGAACTATGTGAATTTCTGCCGCGAGAAATACAACTGCCTGCCGGTGGAATTCGTCGCCGAACACGAATGGCTCGGCCCGGACGTGTGGTTCGCCCACGCGGTGCACCTGCAACCCGGTGAAATCCGCATGCTCGCACAAACCGGCACCGGCATTTCCCACTGCCCGGTGAGCAATGCGCGCCTGGGCAGCGGCGTGGCGCCAGTGCCGCAGATGTTCGAGGCCGGGGTGCCAATTTCCCTTGGCGTGGATGGCGTGGCGTCCAACGAGTCCGGGAGCATGGTCGGCGAAGCCAACACTGCGTGGCTGATTCACCGGGCGGAGCAAGGCGCCTCGGCGACCACCGCCGAAGATGTCATCCACTGGGGCACGGCCGGCGGCGCGCAGGTGCTGGGGCTGGGGGCGGTCGGCACGCTTGAGATCGGCCAGGCGGCGGACCTGGTGATCTACGGTCTCGACCATCCGCGCTTCTTCGGTTTCCACGACATCGCCGTGGCGCCGGTGGTGGCCGGTGAGCCCATTGCGGTGAAGTACAGCCTGGTCGGCGGCCGGGTGGTGGTGGATGACGGCGTGATCCCGGGGCTGGATGTGCAGCGGATGCGGGCCGAGGCGTGGGAGGGAGTGCGGCAGTTGATGAAGGTAGACGACTGACCCTCTGCCACCCCAAATCCCCTGTAGGAGCTGGCTTGCCAGCGAAAGCGGTGTGTCAGTTAGCAGAGATGTTGCCTGACACACCGCTATCGCTGGCAAGCCAGCCCCTACAGGGTATCTCCGTCATTTTCGGGAGCGATTACATGTCCGGCCTCAACGAACTCTTGCAAGCCATCGACACCGCCGCCCAGGCCGGCGAAGAAACCATCCTCGCCACCGTGGTCAAGGTCGAAGGCTCTGCCTACCGCCGTCCGGGTGCGCGGATGCTCATTCCCTTGCACGGTCGCACCGTCGGCACCGTCAGCGGTGGTTGCCTGGAGCAGGACCTGGCAAAAAAAGCCTGGTGGCTGACCGACTCCGGCGAACCGCTGGTGCGCCGCTACAGCACCGGCGCCACCGAGGACGAAGACGATGAGCAAAGCGCCCTGACCTTTGGCCTGGGTTGCAACGGCACGGTATTCGTCATGCTCGAGCGCCTGCGCGCAAAATCCCCTGCACCGGCCATCGAACTGCTGCGCCGTGTGCGCGACCGTCAGCAACCGGCCGCCATGGCCACGGTGATCGGCACCTCTCGTTATGCCAGTGTCCGGGTCGGTGACCGCTTGCTGTCCGACACCGAGGGAAGCCTGCGCAACCTGCAACTGACCCATGGGATTCGTCGTGACCTGCACAAGACACTGACGCAGAAAAAGTCCTCGACACGGCTCTACAGCGACGCCCGTGGTGAGGTCGAGGTGTTTTTCGAGTACATCGCCCCGCCGCCGCGCCTGGTGATTTTCGGCGCCGGTCACGACGCACAGCCGCTGGTGCGCATGGCCAAACTATTGGACTGGCACGTTAGCGTCGTCGACAGCCGCAGCCACTTCGCCCGCGCCGAACGTTTCCCGCAAGCCGACGCCGTGGTCTTCGCCAGTCTCGACAACCCGTTCGACCTGTCCCCGCTGATCGATGGCGCCTTTGTGGCGGTGATGACCCACAGCTACCGCCAGGACCGGCACTGGCTTGGGCTGGCCCTGCAAGCCTCGCCCGCCTACCTCGGCCAGCTCGGCCCCAGGGAGCGCACCGAACGCCTGCTGGCCGAAATCGACCTGGGCACCTCAGCGCTGCACTACCCGATGGGTCTCGACCTGGGTGGCGATGCGCCGCAGAGCGTGGCGCTGGCGATACTCGCCGAGATGACGGCGGTGATGAACCAGCGCCAGGGCGGGATGCTCAGGCATCGGAGCAAACCGATTCATCAGGTGGATCTGGTGGTCAGTGAAAAGCTTGAGCAGGCGGCAAACGTTTGATGATCAGGAAATCGCAGCCTGCAGCTGCTGCTGCAGGCTCGATCCTTTGTGTTTCAAGCAGCCTTCGCCCCCTTGGCCACCGCCGCCGAAGCCGCCAGCATCGCCCGCAACAACACCGCACACCCCGCCGCCAAGTCGTCCGGGGCGGCGTTCTCGATTTCGTTGTGGCTGATGCCGCCTTCGCACGGCACGAAGATCATCCCGGCCGGTCCCAGCTCGGCCAGGAAGATCGCGTCGTGCCCTGCGCCGCTGACGATATCCATGTGCGAAAGGCCGAGCCCTTGCGCCGCGCCGCGCACCGCCTCAACGCAGCCCTTGTCGAAATACAGCGGCGGGAAGTCGGCGGTGGGGGTCAGTTCATAGGTCAGGCCGTGTTCTTCGCAGGTGGTTGCTATGACCTCGCGCACTTCGGCGATCATCGAGTCCAGTCGCGCCGGTTCGAGGTGGCGGAAGTCCAAGGTCATGCGCACTTCGCCGGGAATGACGTTGCGCGAGCCGGGATAGGCTTGCAGGCAACCGACGGTGCCACAGGCGTGAGGCTGATGACCGAGGGCGGCGCGGTTGACGGCGCCGACGATCACCGCGGCGCCGACCAGGGCGTCCTTGCGCAGGTGCATCGGCGTCGGGCCCGCGTGGGCTTCGACGCCGCGCAGTTTCAGGTCGAACCATTTCTGGCCGAGGGCGCCCATGACGACGCCGATGGTCTTGCGTTCGTCTTCGAGAATCGGCCCTTGTTCGATGTGCGCTTCGAAATAGGCGCCAACGGCGTGGCCACTGACTTTGCGGGTGCCCGCGTAGCCAATGGCGTTGAGCGCTTCGCCCACCGTCACGCCCTCGGCGTCGACCTTGGCCAGGGTTTCTTCCAGGGTGAATTTTTCCGCGAACACACCGGAGCCCATCATGCACGGGGCAAAACGCGAGCCCTCTTCGTTGGTCCAGACCACCACTTCCAGCGGCGCTTCGGTCTCGATGCCCAGGTCATTGAGGGTACGCAGCACTTCGACGCCGGCCAGCACGCCGAAGCAGCCATCGAACTTGCCGCCGGTGGGCTGGGTGTCGATGTGGCTGCCGGTCATCACCGGTGGCAGGTCCGGATTGCGTCCGGGACGGCGGGCGAAGATATTGCCGACGGCGTCGATGCTGACAGTGCAGCCGGCCTCCTCACACCACTTGACGAAAGTGTCCCGGGCCTGGCGATCGAGGTCGGTCAGGGCCAGGCGACACACACCGCCCTTGACCGTGGCGCCGAGCTTGGCCAGTTCCATGAGCGACTGCCACAGACGGTCGCGGTTGATGTGCTGATGGGTGGACTGCAGAACGTCTACGGCCGCGTTCATGGGGATCTCCTCAGGCTGTTCTTATGGATTTTCTTCAGGCAATTCTGCGGTGTGTTTGAGGCCGCCTTCGCTGGCAAGCCAGCTCCTACAAGGGATCGCGATCACCTGTAGGAGCTGGCTTGCCAGCGAAGAGGCCCTCCCTTACACCGCAGATTTCACGACAGATGGACTGGGCCGCATCACGCACAACCCGTAGTAAATCAACCCGCCAAGGGCCGAGCCGGTGAACCAGCCATAGCTGTAGAACCAGCTGAACACATCGCTGCCCAAAGACAGCAGCGTCAACACCACCGGCACGCCGAACGCGAGAAAACCGTTCCAGTTCCACGCCGGGTACACGTCGTCGCGGTAGAGGCCGGCCAGGTCCAGCTGCTGTTTCTTGATCAGGAAATAGTCCACCACCATGATCCCGGCAATCGGCCCCAACAGACTGGAATAGCCGAGCAACCAGTTGGAATACACCGTTTCCAGGCTGACATCGGAAACAATCAGGCCAAGCTTTTTCAGCAGTTCATGGGCCATCAATGCCAACCCCACGAACCCCGTGAGCATCACCGCTTTGGTCCGGTTGATCGCCTTGGGTGCGATGTTCTGGAAGTCGTTGGTGGGTGAAACGATGTTGGCCGCGGTGTTGGTCGACAGCGTCGCGATGATGATCAGCGCCATGGCCAGCGCCACCCAGACCGGGCTCTGGATGTGTCCGATCAGGGTCACCGGGTCGGACACCGTCACACCCACCAGCTTCACCGAGGCAGCGGTCATTACCACACCCAGGGAGGCAAACAGGAACATGGTCAGTGGCAGGCCGATGATCTGCCCGACGATCTGGTCTTTCTGGCTTTTCGCGTAGCGGCTGAAGTCGGGGATGTTCAGCGACAGCGTGGCCCAGAACCCAACCATCGCGGTCAGCCCGGCCGCGAAATAGCTGGCCACACCCGCGCCTTCTGGACGCTTGGGCGGGATCGCCAGCAGCTCGGTCATCGACACATTGGGCATGGCCCACACCAGCAACCCGACCCCCACCAGCACCAACAGCGGCGCCGAGAGGGTTTCCAGCCATTTGATCGACTCGGCGCCGCGAATCACCACCCACAGGTTCAGTGCCCAGAACACCATGAAGCCGATGACTTCGCCTGTGCCGCCCAGGGACTTCCAGCCCTCGAACACCGAGCCCAGGAACAGGTGGATCGCCAGGCCACCGAACATCGTCTGGATGCCGAACCAGCCACAGGCCACCAGGGCGCGGATCAGGCACGGGATGTTGGAACCAAAGATACCGAAGGACGAGCGCAGCAACACCGGAAACGGAATGCCGTACTTGGTGCCGGGAAAGGCGTTGAGCGTCAGCGGGATCAACACAATGATGTTGGCAAACAGGATGGCCAGCAGCGCCTCACCGACACTCAGGCCGAAATACGCCGTCAGCACCCCACCTAGGGTATAGGTCGGCACGCAAATCGCCATGCCGACCCATAACGCCGTGATGTGCCATTTGTTCCAGGTGCGTTCGCGCACCTTGGTCGGTGCAATGTCGTGGTTGTAACGGGGACTGTCGAGGACATCGCTGCCGGCTTCCAGCTCGAACAAGCCGTCGCGCTCGGTCACTTGCGATCTGATCTGTTGCATGGCCGCTCCACTGTTCTTTGAGTTATTTTTTGCTCATCGAGGGCTGGCGGCATCAATAAACGTGCCGGGTGCCCCGCTTGCGCATCGGGCAGTTCCATAAACACTCTGCAACTCACTGATGTTTATCAGTTTTATTGGGTCACCTCGGTTACTCGGCATGCCTCTCAGGCCAAATGCCCGCCAAGTTGTCCGAACAGTCAGGACTCAAACTGGTGCATCGATATTTTTTTCAAAGTCGCGCATCAACCATAGACCATCCTCAAACGGCTGATTTCACATAAGAAATCTTGACCATATTTGGATCCTGTCAAGTGCGTCAAAATGGTGAGAGGCCGCACCATTTTGCTGTTTTTTGTTTTTATTTGTTATTTATCAAACAGTTAAAACAGTCATAAGCTTATAAAAAATAATCTTGCTCATTCCTATAACTAAGACTAGCTTTTATTCCTGACAGCGTTGACAGGATTAAGCCGGTTGCCGCTCACGTCTATAAAACATCTAGAACCGGCATCAGCCGGTCATTGCCTGCGAGGAACTCGGAATGTCTCTGTTGATCCGTGGCGCTACCGTTGTTACCCATGATGAAAGTTATCGCGCCGATGTGTATTGCGCAGACGGCGTGATCAAGGCCATCGGCGAAGACCTCGACGTTCCCGCAGGTGCCGAGATACTCGACGGCAGCGGCCAATACCTGATGCCTGGCGGCATCGACCCGCACACCCACATGCAACTGCCCTTCATGGGCACCGTGGCCAGCGAAGACTTTTTCAGCGGCACGGCGGCGGGTCTTGCCGGCGGCACCACGTCGATCATCGATTTCGTGATTCCCAATCCGCAGCAGTCATTGATGGAGGCCTTCCATCAGTGGCGCGGCTGGGCCGAGAAGTCGGCGTCCGACTACGGCTTCCACGTCGCCATCACCTGGTGGAGCGAGCAGGTTCGCGAAGAAATGGAGGAGTTGGTGATTCATCACGGGGTCAACAGCTTCAAGCATTTCATGGCCTACAAGAACGCCATCATGGCGGCCGACGACACCCTGGTGGCGAGTTTCGAGCGCTGCCTGGAACTGGGCGCGGTGCCGACCGTGCATGCGGAAAACGGTGAGCTGGTGTATCACTTGCAACGCAAGCTCATGGCCCAGGGCATGACCGGGCCGGAAGCGCATCCGTTGTCGCGCCCTTCGCAGGTGGAAGGCGAAGCGGCGAGCCGGGCCATCCGCATTGCCGAAACCCTCGGCACGCCGTTGTATCTGGTCCACGTCTCGACCAAGGAAGCCCTCGACGAAATCACCTACGCCCGCGCCAAGGGCCAACCGGTCTACGGCGAAGTGCTGGCCGGCCACCTGCTGCTGGACGACAGCGTCTATCAGCACCCGGACTGGCAGACCGCCGCAGGGTACGTGATGAGCCCACCGTTCCGTCCACGAGGCCATCAAGAAGCCCTGTGGCACGGTTTGCAGGCGGGTAACCTGCACACAACCGCCACCGATCACTGCTGCTTCTGCGCCGAGCAGAAAGCCGCCGGCAAGGACGACTTCAGCAAGATCCCCAACGGCACTGCCGGCATCGAAGACCGCATGGCGGTGTTGTGGGAGGAAGGCGTGAACACCGGGCGTTTTTCGATGCAGCAATTCGTCGCGCTGACCTCCACCAACACCGCGAAGATCTTCAACCTCTATCCACGCAAAGGCGCGATCCGCATCGGCTCCGATGCCGACCTGGTGCTGTGGGACCCGCAAGGATCGCGGACGATTTCCGCCAAGACCCATCACCAGCAGGTCGACTTCAATATTTTCGAAGGCAAGACCGTGCGCGGTGTACCCAGCCACACCATCAGCCAGGGGCGCGTGGTCTGGGCCGACGGCGACCTGCGCGCCGAGCGCGGTGCCGGGCGGTACATCGAACGGCCGGCGTATCCGGCGGTGTTTGATTTGCTGAGCAAGCGGGCGGAGTTGAACCAGCCGGTTGCGGTGAAACGCTGAGAGCGGCCTGCGGCCTTTCGCGAGCAAGCTCGCTCCTACAGTTTGAAATGCATTCCCCTGTAGGAGCTGGCTTGCCAGCGAAGAGGCCGGCCCAGTCAACACAAAAACAATGCCCGACAGAGGCAGCACCTCAATTACCGTGAGGCCAACACCGTGATCAAGACCCTGACCCACCTCCCGCATCCCCATGAGAACGCGGCCGCACTCGCCGGCCATTTCACCGACCTGGCGCCGCCACTCAACGATCGCCAGGCGCATCTGGAAGCCTCGCGTTGCCTGTATTGCTACGACGCGCCCTGCGTGAATGCCTGCCCGAGCGAAATCGATATTCCCTCGTTCATCCGCAACATTCACCAGGACAACGTCCAGGGGGCGGCGCAGAAAATCCTCTCAGCCAACATCCTCGGTGGCAGTTGCGCCCGGGTCTGTCCGACCGAGATTCTTTGCCAGCAGGCCTGTGTGCGCAACAACGCCCATGAATGCGCGCCGGTGCTGATCGGCCTGCTGCAACGTTACGCCGTGGACAACGCGCACTTCAGCGAACACCCGTTCGCCCGCAGTGCCGCCACCGGCAAGCGCATTGCCGTGGTCGGTGCCGGCCCCGCCGGGTTGTCCTGCGCCCACCGCAGTGCGATGCACGGCCACGACGTGGTGGTTTTCGAGGCCCGGGAAAAAGCCGGAGGCCTGAATGAATACGGGATCGCCAAATACAAACTGGTGGACGATTACGCACAGAAGGAACTGGATTTCCTCCTGGAAATCGGCGGTATCGAAATCCGCCACGGGTACAAACTCGGGGATAACCTCAGCCTCAGCGACCTGCATCAACAATTCGACGCCGTGTTCCTCGGCATTGGCCTGGCGGCCAGCAAACAGCTGGGCCTGCCGCATGAAGACGCGCCCGGCCTGGTGGCGGCCACCGACTATATCCGCGAACTGCGCCAGGCCGATGACTTGAGCCAGCTGCCGCTGGCCGACCACTGCATCGTGCTCGGTGCCGGCAACACGGCTATCGACATGGCGGTGCAGATGGCCCGGCTCGGCGCCCGCGACGTCAACCTGGTCTACCGCCGTGGCGCCGAGGACATGGGAGCGACTCACCATGAACAGGACATCGCCAAGGCCAATCAGGTACGCCTGCTGACCTGGGCCCAACCGGAAGAAGTCCTGCTCGACGACCAGGGCCAGGTGCGCGGCATGCGCTTCGCTCGCACACACCTGGTTGAAGGTCGCCTGCAAACCACCGGCGAAACCTTTGAACAGGCCGCGGATGCCATCTTCAAAGCCATCGGCCAAAGCTTCGATTCCAGCGCCCTCGCCGATCCTTTAGCCCGAGAACTCAAGCGTCAGGGCGATCGCATAGAGGTGGACGAACACCTGCGCACCAGCATCCCCGGGGTGTATGCCGGCGGCGACTGCACCAGCCTCGACCAGGACCTCACCGTGCAGGCAGTACAGCACGGCAAACGCGCCGCCGAGGCGATCAACGCGCAACTGATGCTCAACGTGGAGGCTGCATAAATGGCCGATCTGTCGATTGTCTTCGCCGGCATCAAGTCACCCAACCCGTTCTGGCTGGCCTCCGCGCCGCCGACCGACAAGGCCTACAACGTGGTCCGCGCCTTCGAGGCCGGCTGGGGCGGCGTGGTCTGGAAAACCCTCGGGGAAGACCCGGCGGCGGTCAACGTGTCATCGCGCTATTCGGCGCACTTCGGGGCTAACAGAGAGGTCCTCGGTTTCAACAACATCGAACTGATCACCGACCGCTCGCTGGAGATCAACCTGCGGGAAATCACCCAGGTCAAGAAGGACTGGCCGGACCGCGCGCTGATCGTGTCGCTGATGGTGCCCTGCGTCGAAGAGTCCTGGAAACACATACTGCCCCTGGTGGAAGCCACCGGTGCCGACGGCATCGAACTCAACTTCGGTTGCCCCCACGGCATGCCGGAGCGCGGCATGGGCGCGGCGGTCGGCCAGGTGCCGGAATACGTCGAGCAGGTCACCCGCTGGTGCAAGACGTATTGCTCGCTGCCGGTGATCGTCAAGCTGACGCCGAACATCACCGACATCCGTGTGGCGGCCCGCGCGGCGCACCGTGGCGGCGCGGATGCGGTGTCGTTGATCAATACGATCAACTCCATCACCAGCGTCAACCTGGAGCGCATGGTCGCCAATCCCATCGTCGGCAGCCAAAGCACCCATGGCGGCTATTGCGGCTCGGCGGTCAAGCCGATCGCCTTGAACATGGTCGCCGAAATCGCCCGCGACCCGCAGACCCGTGGCCTGCCAATCAGCGGCATTGGCGGCATCGGCAACTGGCGCGACGCCGCCGAGTTCATGGCCCTGGGCAGCGGTTCGGTGCAGGTGTGCACGGCGGCGATGCTGCACGGCTTTCGCATTGTCGAAGAAATGAAGGACGGCTTGTCACGCTGGATGGACAGTCAGGGCTACGCCAGCATCGCCGAGTTTTCCGGGCGTGCGGTGGGCAATACCACCGACTGGAAGTACCTGGATATCAACTATCAGGTGATCGCGAAGATCGACCAGGAGGCGTGCATTGGTTGTGGGCGCTGTCATATCGCTTGTGAGGACACTTCGCACCAGGCGGTGGCCAGCCTGAAAAAGGCCGATGGTACGCACGCGTATGAAGTGATCGATGAGGAATGCGTGGGTTGCAACCTGTGCCAGATCACCTGCCCGGTCGAGAACTGCATCGAGATGGTGCCGGTGGACACTGGCAAGCCGTTTCTGGACTGGAATCATGACCCGAGAAATCCCTATCACGTCAGTCCTTGAAATCTGCGGCGTCTGAACCGACGCCATCGCGAGCAAGCTCGCTCCCACAGTGGATTTGTGTCGTACATCAATCCTGAGTACACCAATGATCCCTGTGGGAGCGAGCTTGCTCGCGATAAAGCCGGTACAGCCACCACAAACCTCAAGCCTTCAATCCAATCTTCTGCGACTACACCCAGCGCTGATACCCCTGATTATCGCCGACACACCTCCCTGACTATCAGTTCTGCTAGTAGACGCCCCCCGAATTAACTACGAAACTGACACGCATTCATTTCGCCAGCGAGGTCTGCGTCATGTCAACCCCATCAATGAAGATATTGCGCCGTTATATATACGACCCATTGGATCGACTTATTGGTGTGGGGCTTTTGCAGACCGACAGCACCCAGCGCTTCTATCAAGAAGACCACCTGACTACCGAGCTGGGGCAGCAGATAGAACGCAAAATTCTGCGCCATCAAGCCCAACCATTGGCGCAGAGTCAAAGTGAAGCCGGTATGTCCGAAACCATGCTGCTGGCAACCGACCAGGCGCATTCGCTGCTGAAAACGGTCTCAAGCACTAGTCCGCGGCAATTTGCCTATACCGCTTACGGTCATCATCCGGCTGAAAGTGGATTAAGTCATTGGCTCGGGTTTAACGGAGAGAGTCCTGACGAGATTACGGGTACCTATCCACTTGGAAAAGGCAACCGTTTTTATAACCCTTGTTTGATGCGTTTTACGACCCCGGATGATTTTAGCCCTTTTGATGAAGGGGGGATTAATGCCTATGCTTATTGCGGTAACGATCCAGTTAATAATTTCGACCCATCCGGAGAAGCTCCTATTTGGCGACCCTGGCTGTCATCAGTTATCGTCAAAAACCCACTAAAACAAATCAGACCAACAACCGCAACCATTAGCAAACAATCATCAATCAACTTGGGAAATCATCCAATAAGTAAACCCTCACCTCGACATCCTACTTTACCATTGGTTGATGAAGTTACTTTGCTTGAGCCAAATTTCAAGCCTACACAAAGTTCTGGGAATAAAAAGTTAAAACCTACTCAACCGGCCTTAGACAATAGAAAGAGTGTTAGAGACGCAATACGCTATGATGAGATAATAAAAAAAACCCCAGACTTCAACACAGTTGCAACGACAAGAATGGTAGATCGCTTGAACTACTACGATCAAGAAGTAAAGAATTTTTTTACGTCGGGTAGACCTCGCCATGAGTTAAGTAAACTAAATTCTATTCTCCGAAATGTTGAAGCTGAAATCAAGCAATACAGCGTCAAACAGCACATGAAACGTATACGCAATCTTAAACGATAACGCCGTACATACCACCTACGGCTCCAACCCAATCCCCCGCAAAATCACACTGGTCACCGTCTGCACCGCCCGTTCAAACTGCATGTCCGACAGCGGCTGGTGATCATTGAGAATATTCACCTGATGATCAAAGTCGGCGTAGTGCCGGGTCGAGGACCAGATCATGTAAGCAGGCTTGAAGGCTCCACCGGCAGGATGCGGTCGTCGTCGACCCACTGGCGGATCTTCGCTTCCTTCATCTTGACCGTACAGGCTCCCGTCGAGCTTCTCGCCGAGGGTCGGCGCGCCGTGGATGATTTCGTTGGCCCAGACTTTAGAGCCGTTCGTTGCCGTTTCATTTTCAAGATCAAAAGATCGCAGCCTCGTTTCACTCGGCAGCTCCTACAGGTGAAACGAGACTGCGATCTTTTGATTCATCCGTTCCCCTTCGCATCAAATCTACCTATCAGTTCTGCTAGTAGACACCCCCCGTATTATCTACGAAGCTGACAAGCATTCATTTCGCCCGCGAGGACCGCGCCATGTCGGCCCCAGCATTGAAGATTTTGCGCCGTTATGTATACGACCCATTGGATCGAATTATTGGTGCAGGGCTTTTGCAGACCGACAGCACCCAGCGCTTCTACCAGGAAGACCACCTGACTACTGAGCTGGGACAGCAAACGCAACGCACAATCCTGCGTCATCAAGCCCAACCATTGGCGCAGAGTCAAAATGAAGCTGGTGTGAGCCAAACCACGTTGCTGGCAACCGACCAGGCGCATTCGCTGATGATAACGGTGTCACGGATTAATCCACAGCAATTTGCCTATTGCGCCTACGGGCATCATCCTGTGAAAAGTGGTTTAAGTGCCTTGATCGGGTTTAACGGGGAATGTCCTGACGCTACAACGGGTCACTACCCACTAGGACAGGGCAATCGCTTTTTTAATCCTGTTCTGATGCGTTTTAACAGCCCGGATGAGCTCAGCCCTTTTAGTGAGGGCGGCATTAATCCTTATGCGTATTGTGGATGGGACCCGATCAACTTCGGAGACCCTACCGGAAATTCTCGCCTCGCGCACCTCAAAGCTCTATGGAGGAAAGCATCGCAAACCGCAGATGTTAACCGCGCGTCGGTTACCACAGCCACTTCTAGTGCCCGAGCAAATGCACCAACACCCAATGCCATCGGCCAGGCCACCTCGCTAAGTTCTGGCAGTTCACAAACAAAGTACCGGATACTGCCTCAGGAAGCGTCAACACCTAGCAGTTCGGCGCAACCATTTCCGCACCAACTAGGTCCTTTTAAACTGGACTCAAAAACCAAAAAAATATCAAAAAAAACATCAAAAAAAAATATATCCAATACAAGCACAAACTCTACAACAACGCACAAAAGTACGAAGAACTCAAAGAATCGTCGAATCTTCAGGCAATGTATACTGGATCACAAAAAACACACTGGGAAGACTTAACAAGTCAAATAGCATCTGAACCGAGTTCAATAAAGCGATGGAAACTAAGACAAAAGAGGATCTTCCTGGAGGTTAAGATCAGAAGCGTTACCATCGAAGAACTTGAAAGAACCAATAAATCAATCAGAAATTAACACTCTACAGAAGTATTAATCTCAAGGCTCCAACCCAATCCCCCGCAAAATCACACTGGTCACCGTCTGCACCGCCCGTTCAAACTGCATGTCCGACAGCGGCTGGTGATCATTGAGAATATTCACCTGATGATCAAAGTCGGCGTAGTGCTGGGTCGAGGCCCAGATCATGTACAGCAGGCTTGAAGGCTCCACTGGCAGGATGCGGCCGTCGTCGACCCACTGGCGGATCTTCGCTTCCTTCATCTTGGCCCAGTCGTACAAGCTCGCGTCGAGCTTCTCGCCAAGGGTCGGTGCGCCGTGGATGATTTCGTTGGCCCAGACTTTCGAGCCGTAGGGGCGGCTGCGCGAGTGGTTCATCTTGGCGCGGATATAGCTGCTGAGCACCACGCGCGGGTCGTCGAACATCTCGAAGCACAGCGCATCCTGCTTCCACACTTCCAGCAGGTCGAACAGCACGGCGCTGTACAGTTCGGTCTTGGTGCTGAAGTAGTAATGCAGGTTGGAACGCGGCAGTTGCACTTCGGCGGCGATATCGGCCATGGCGGTGCTGCCAAAGCCTTTTTCGGCGAAGACCTTCTCGGCCCCCAGCAGAATTTTCTCGACGTTACTGCGACGGATCTCGATCTTGTGATTGCCCATGAGGGCTCCCTGACAACAACATTGAACAAGACTAGCACCGCTCTACGGCGCGGCGACAGAGGACAACCAAACTTCGTATAACCGCTCTGGCGCGGCTAGACTGACCACCACTTGAAACGTGCCGCCGAGGGACTCGACATGCGCTTGAAGAACACCCTGACCACCACCGCTCTGCTCGGCGCGCTCCTGTGCGCCTCATCCGTATGGGCTCACGCCCACCTGCAAAGCCAGACACCTGCTGCCGACAGCACCGTGAAGCCTCCCGCGGAACTGAGCCTGGTGTTTTCCGAAGGCGTCGAGGCTGATTTCTGCAAGGTCACGATCAGCCGCGACGGTGACGAGATACTGGTCAAAAGCCTGGTCACCCAGGGTCCTGATAAAAAGACCTTGATTGTCACGCCGGCGGTCCCCTTCACCGCTGGAGACTACAAGGTCGAGTGGCATGTGGTGTCGGTCGATACCCACAAAAGCGAAGGCGCCTACGCGTTCAAGGTCGGCCAGTAATACATGGCGGATGCGATGGTGCTGTGCCGCTTCGTGCATTTTTGCGTGGTGCTGATGTTGTTCGGGGCGTGGGTGTTCCGGCCGCTGCTGTTGGGTCACCTCACAACGCTGGATCAGCCACTGTTGCGCCTCAGTCAGTGGCTTGCAGCCGTGGCGCTGGCCAGCGGTGTCGGCTGGTTACTGCTGGTCACCGCGAGCATGGCGGGCACCTGGGCGGCGGCGTTCGAACCGGCGATTTTGCTGCGGGTGCTTGGTCGTACTTTTTTCGGTGAAGTCTGGGGCTGGCACCTGCTGCTCAACGCATTGCTGGTGATCCTGCTGCTGACGCCATGGCGCTCCAGCCTCCCCTTGGCGCGGTAGCTGCCGTCTCTTTGCTGGGCACCTTGGCACCCATGATTTCCAGCTGACAAACCCTGTCCCCTGTGGGAGCCAGCCTGCTGGCGATGGCGGAGTATCAGCCTGCATCAATGTTGAATGTGAGATGGCTATCGCCAGCAGACTGGCTCACACAGGTTTTAAACCATGCCTTTAAGTCATCGTATAACTTCCGATTGACAACCCCTTAAAATCCCGCAAATATCTGCGCCAATGTTGTACGACGACGTATGACAAAAATAAAAACAAAAAGCAGCAAGGGAGCGTCACAGTGAGCAAGCTCGTCCGCGATTCGTCCGCCCGTACCCCACGCCCGTCCTTTACCCGATTGCAGACGCTGAGCCTGATCGGTTGCAGCAGCCTGACCCTCGCCCTGCCCATCGCCTGCCAGGCCGAAGGCTTCACCGATGACGCCAAAGCCACGCTGAACCTGCGCAACGCCTACATCAATCGCAACTACACCAACCCGGCCTACCCCCAGGGCAAGGCGGAAGAATGGACACAGAACTTCATCCTCGACGCCAAGTCCGGCTACACTCAGGGCCCGGTCGGCTTCGGTGTCGATGTGCTTGGCCTGTACTCGCAGAAGCTCGACGGCGGCAAAGGCACCGGGGGTACGCAGTTGCTGCCGATCCACGGTGACGGCCGCCCGGCCGACAACTTTGGGCGCCTGGGCGTGGCTCTCAAAGGCAAGATCTCGAAAACAGAACTGAAGGTCGGCGAATGGATGCCGGTGCTGCCGATCCTGCGTTCCGACGACGGTCGCTCGCTGCCGCAAACCTTCCGCGGCGGCCAGGTGACCTCCACCGAGATCAGCGGCCTGACGCTCTACGGCGGGCAGTTCCGCCAGAACAGCCCGCGCAACGATGCGAGCATGGAAGACATGTTCATGAACGGCAAATCGGCCGCCTTCACCTCGGACCGATTCAACTTCGGCGGCGGCGAATACGCCTTCAACGACAAACGCACCCAGGTCGGCGTCTGGTATGCCGAACTCAGCGATATCTATCAGCAGCAGTATTTCAACCTCAGCCACAGCCAGCCCATCGGCGACTGGACCCTGGGCGCCAACCTCGGCTACTTCATCGGCACGGAAGACGGCAGCGCCCTGGCCGGCGACCTCGACAACAAGACCGCGTTTGCCCTGCTCTCGGCCAAATACGGCGGCAACACCTTCTACGTCGGCCTGCAAAAACTCAGCGGCGACGACGTGTGGATGCGGGTCAACGGCACCAGTGGCGGGACCCTGGCCAACGACAGCTACAACTCCAGCTATGACAACGCCAAAGAGAAGTCCTGGCAGGTGCGTCACGACTACAACTTCGTCGCCCTCGGCATTCCCGGCCTGACCCTGATGAACCGCTACATCAGCGGCGACAACGTGCACACCGGCACCATCACCGACGGCAAGGAATGGGGCCGTGAATCGGAACTGGCCTACACCGTGCAGAGCGGTGCGCTGAAAAACCTCAACGTGAAATGGCGCAACGCGAGTATCCGCAAGGATTTCAGCACTAACGAATTTGATGAGAACCGGATTTTCATCAGCTATCCGATTTCGTTGTTGTAATTCCCGAAGATCGACCTCGTACCTGTAGGAGCCGGCTTGCCGGCGAAGGCGATCTCGCGGACGCCTTCGCTGGCAAGCCAGCTCCTACAGGTCCGAGTGCCATCAGGGATCAATCACAGGGATCGAGATTTTCTCGGAGAATTGATCGCGACAACCCTCCGTCAAATTCCACCAAAGTCGCGTTGACAAAAACCGGAAAGCCTAACGATACTTCCACTTAGTCGTACGACAACCTACAACGACCCAATAATAACAACTGCTTGTCCAGGAATTCCCATGACAACCACTGCAACCGCCCAAACGCCCTTCAATCGCCTGCTGCTGACCGGTGCCGCCGGTGGCCTGGGCAAAGTCCTGCGCGAGAGCCTGCGCCCGTACGCCAATGTCATTCGCCTGTCGGACATCGCCGACATCGCCCCTGCCATTGATGATCGCGAAGAAGTCGTGCCCTGCGACCTCGCCGACAAAAACGCCGTGGATCAACTGGTCGAAGGCGTGGACGCGATCCTGCATTTTGGCGGCGTTTCGGTGGAGCGCTCGTTCGAAGAAATCCTTGGGGCCAATATCTGCGGCGTGTTCCACATCTACGAAGCGGCCCGCCGCCACGGCGTCAAGCGCGTGATCTTCGCCAGTTCCAACCATGTGATCGGCTTCTACAAGCAGGACGAAGTCATCGACGCCCACTCCCCTCGCCGCCCCGACAGCTACTACGGTTTGTCCAAGTCCTACGGCGAAGACATGGCCACCTTCTACTTCGATCGCTACGGCATCGAGACGGTCAGCGTGCGCATCGGCTCTTCGTTCCCCGAACCGCAGAACCGCCGGATGATGAGCACCTGGCTGAGCTTCGGCGACCTTACCCAGCTGCTGGAACGTGCGCTCTACACCCCGAACGTCGGCCACACCGTGGTCTATGGCGCGTCCGACAACAAGGACGTCTGGTGGGACAACCGTTACGCCAGCGCGCTGGGTTACAAGCCCAAGGACACCTCCGAAGTGTTCCGTGAAAAAGTCGAAGCCCAGCCGCTGCCGGCCGCTGATGACCCTGCGCGGATCTACCAGGGCGGTGCCTTTTGCGCGGCCGGCCCGTTCGGCGACTGATCGTCCTGATCCCCCCACAACCAAGGGAATGAGTTGCCATGAAAGCCGAATTGATTGTCGATGCGCGCAACACGGTAGGTGAAAGCCCGGTGTGGGTGCCTGAGGAAAACGCCCTGTATTGGGTCGACATTCCCGCCGGCGGCCTGCAGCGCTGGAGCGCGCTGACCGGTCATGTGCACGCCTGGAAAACCCCGCAAATGCTCGCCTGCATCGCCCGCCATCCCGACGGTGGCTGGGTCGCAGGCATGGAGAGCGGGTTCTTCCATCTGCATGCGCATGCCGACGGCAGCCTCGACAGCGAACCCCTGGCCCAGGTCGATCACGCCCGCCCGGACATGCGTCTCAACGATGGTCGCTGTGACCGCCAGGGCCGCTTCTGGGCCGGCAGCATGGTGCTGGACATGGGCGCCAATGCCGCCGTGGGCTCGCTCTATCGCTACAGCGCCGGCGAGCAAGGACCGCTGCCGGCGCAATTGAACGGCCTGATCGTGCCCAACGGCCTGGCCTTCAGCCCGGACGGCCGGACCATGTACCTGTCCGACTCCCATCCGCTGGTGCAGCAGATCTGGGCCTTCGATTACGACATCGACAGCGCCACCCCTACCAACCGCCGCCTGTTCGTCGACATGAACCAGCACGCCGGTCGCCCTGATGGCGCGGCGGTCGATGCCGAAGGTTGCTACTGGATCTGCGGCAACGATGCCGGGCTGATTCACCGCTTCACCCCCGACGGTCGACTGGACCGCTCCCTGGCCGTCCCGGTGAAAAAACCGAGCATGTGCGCCTTCGGTGGCACTCGCCTGGACACCTTGTTCGTGACCTCGATCCGCCCGGGAGACGACCAGGATGAACAGTCCCTGGCCGGGGGCGTGTTCGCCCTCGATCCCGGCGTCAAGGGTCTGCCGGAGCCGCACTTCAAGCAATAAACGCAAACGTTTCACCGCTGTGCCTTGAATAAAAAAAACAACAAGACTGGAGACACCCCCATGGACTTCAAACGCACCTTGCTCGCCGCAACACTCCCCCTCGCCTTCTCCCTCAGCAGCGCCGCCCATGCGCTGGAAATCAAATTTGCCGACATTCACCCTGCGGGCTATCCCACCGTGGTCGCCGAAGAACAGCTGGGCAAGACCCTGGTGGCCGACAGCGACGGCAAGCTGACCTTCAAGATGTTCGCCGGTGGTGTACTCGGCTCGGAAAAGGAAGTGGTCGAACAGGCCCAGGTCGGCGCCATCCAGATGGCCCGGGTCAGCCTCGGCATCGTCGGCCCGGTGGTACCGGACGTTAACGTGTTCAACATGCCGTTCGTGTTCCGTGACCAGGCGCACATGCGCAAGGTCATCGATGGCGAAGTGGGCGACGAGATCCTCGCCAAAATCACCGATTCCGAATTCGGTCTGGTGGCCCTGGCCTGGATGGATGGCGGCACGCGCAACATCTACACCAAGAAACCGGTGCGCAACCTGGAAGATCTCAAGGGCATGAAGATCCGCGTGCAAGGCAACCCGATGTTCATCGAAACCATCAACGCCATGGGCGGCAACGGCATCGCCATGGACACCGGCGAAATCTTCAGCGCCCTGCAGACCGGCGTGATCGATGGCGCGGAGAACAACCCGCCGACCCTGCTCGAACACAATCACTACCAGAACGCCAAGTTCTACAGCCTGACCGGGCACCTGATCCTGCCTGAACCTATCGTGATGTCGAAAATCACCTGGGAAAAACTAACCCCCGAGCAACAGGCGTTGGTGAAGAAAACCGCCAAAGCCGCGCAGGCACAGGAACGTACCCTGTGGGACGCAAAATCGGCCAGCAGCGAAGAAAAACTCAAGGCAGCCGGCGTCGAGTTCATCACCGTCGACAAGAAACCTTTCTATGAGGCGACCGCCTCGATTCGCGAGAAATACGGCGCACCTTACGTCGACCTGATCAAGCGCATCGAAGCCGTTCAGTAACCCTCCCTGCACTCAAGAAAGGCCCGGCGCCACTGACGTGGGTATCTGTCAGTGCGCGCCCGGTTACGGTGGAACCCGATGAAGAATCTGCTGCTACGTTTCAATGACAAGCTCTACATGACCTGTATCTGGGTCGCCGGGCTCTCCGTGCTGGCCATTTCGCTGATCATTCCCTGGGGCGTGTTTGCCCGTTATGTGCTCGGCACCGGCTCCAGTTGGCCCGAACCTACTGCAATCCTGCTGATGATGGTCTTCACCTTCATCGGCGCAGCGGCCAGCTATCGTTCCGGCTCGCACATGGCAGTGGCGATGCTCACTGATCGGATGTCGCCGCAACTGCGCCAGGCCATGAGCGTGTTTGCACAATTACTGATGGCGACCATCAGCCTGTTCATGGCGATCTGGGGCACCAAGCTTTGCTTGTCGACCTGGAACCAGTTCATGAGCGCCCTGCCGACCCTGCGAGTGGGCATCACCTACATGCCGATTCCCGTGGGCGGCGTGCTGACGCTGATTTTTGTTCTGGAAAAACTCTTGCTCGGCGATCAGAGCAACCGTCGGGTCGTGCGTTTCGACCTCGTTGAAGAAAACGAAGGGGCTGCCTGAATGGACGCTTTTATTCTGTTGGGCAGTTTTATCGCGTTGATCCTGATCGGCATGCCGGTCGCCTACGCACTGGGGCTCTCGGCGCTGATCGGCGCGTTCTGGATCGACATTCCGTTCCAGGCGCTGATGATCCAGGTCGCCGGTGGCGTGAACAAGTTTTCCCTGCTGGCGATTCCGTTCTTCGTGCTGGCCGGTGCGATCATGGCCGAGGGCGGAATGTCCAGGCGTCTGGTGGCGTTTGCCGGGGTGCTGGTCGGGTTCGTGCGCGGTGGCCTGTCGCTGGTCAATATCATGGCTTCGACTTTCTTCGGCGCGATCTCCGGCTCTTCGGTAGCGGACACCGCCTCGGTCGGTTCGGTGCTGATCCCGGAAATGGAGCGCCGCGGCTATCCCCGTGAGTTCGCCACCGCCGTGACCGTCAGCGGTTCGGTGCAGGCCCTGCTGACCCCGCCGAGCCACAACTCGGTGCTCTACTCGCTGGCCGCTGGCGGTACGGTGTCGATTGCCTCGCTGTTCATGGCCGGCGTGGTACCGGGCCTGTTGATGAGCGCGTGCCTGATGGTGCTGTGCCTGATCTTCGCCAAGAAGCGTGATTACCCCAAGGGTGAAGTCATCCCGATGCGCGAAGCGCTGAAGATCTGCGGCGAAGCGTTGTGGGGCCTGATGGCGATGGTCATCATCCTCGGCGGCATTCTCTCGGGGATTTTCACCGCGACCGAGTCCGCGGCCATTGCCGTACTCTGGTCGTTCTTCGTGACCATGTTCATCTACCGCGACTACAAATGGAGCGAGCTGCCGAAACTGATGCACCGCACGGTGCGCACCATCTCGATCGTGATGATCCTGATCGGCTTCGCCGCCAGCTTCGGCTACATCATGACCCTGATGCAGATCCCGGCGAAGATCACCACGATGTTCCTGACCCTGTCGGACAACCGTTACGTGATCCTGATGTGCATCAACGTCATGCTGCTGTTGCTCGGCACCGTGATGGACATGGCGCCGCTGATCCTGATCCTCACGCCGATCCTGATGCCGGTGATTCTCGGCATTGGCGTGGACCCGGTGCAGTTCGGCATGATCATGCTGGTGAACCTGGGGATTGGTTTGATAACACCGCCGGTGGGCGCGGTGCTCTTTGTGGGGTCGGCCGTGGGTAAAGTCAGCATCGAATCTACCGTCAAGGCCCTGCTGCCGTTCTACGGCGTGCTGTTCCTGGTGCTGATGGCCGTGACCTACATTCCTGCGCTGTCGCTGTGGTTGCCGCATCTGGTGTTGTAACCCGACTGATCTTGCAACGCTTTGACTGTAGGAGCCGGTTTGCCGGCGAAGGCGTACTCAAGGACGCCTTCGCCGGCAAGCCGGCTCCTACATAGGGTAATCCGTGCATCTCTTTCCCTTGCTGGTGAACATGAAACCCACACTGCTCGAACTCGAAGACTCCTTCACCCGCCTCACCCTCGCCCCCGAACTCGGCGGCAGCATCGTCAACTGGACTGTGCGCAGCACTGGCCAGCCCTTGTTGCGCCACGCCGATGAGCAGGCCTTGAACACCGGTCTTCCCGGCAAACTGGGCTGCTTCCCGTTGGTGCCGTGGTCCAACCGCATCGCCGAAGGCGGCTTCGATTGCCCGCACGGCTGGCTGGCCCTGACGCCCAACAGCCCCGATCCGTTACCGATTCACGGCAGCGCCTGGCAGCAACGCTGGCAGGTGGTCTCCACAACCGCTGACGAAGTGGTGCTGCAACTCGATAGCACCGAGCCCTTTGCCTATTGCGCCCGTCAACGATTCCATCTGAGCGAAGGCAAGCTGAGCATCGAATTGAGCGTCACCCATCTGGCCGAACAGGCAGCCTGGCATGGCCTCGGGCTGCACCCCTACCTGCCGCGCAACGCCAACACTCTATTGCAGGCTACCGCCCGACAGGTCTGGTTGTGCGATGAGAGAAAACTGCCGACGCAACTGAGTGCGTTACCTGCCGAATGGGATTTCCAGCAGCCCAGGGCCCTGCCCCCCGCACTGGTCGACAACGGATTCTGCCAATGGGATGGCCACTGCCTGATCCAACAACCCGACCTCGGTTACGAGCTGGACTGTCAGGCCAGTGGTAGCGATTACTATTTGCTCTATTGCCCGCCAGGCCTGGCGTTTTTCTGCATCGAACCGGTCAGCCACCCGGTCAACGCCCATCACTTGCCCGGTCGCCCGGGGTTGCGATTGCTGGAGCAGGGGCAATCCACTGAACTGGCCTTCACGCTGCAGTACCGCCCCTTGTAGGAGCCCGGCTTGCCGGCGAAGGCGTCCTGAAGTGCGCCTTCGCCGGCAAGCCGGCTCCTACAATATTTCAGAGGCCCGCCCGGAACAGCATGTAGGCTGAAACCACCAGGCAGATGCTCGCAAACCCAACCTGCAACGCCCGCGCCGGCACGCGCGCGCAAAGTCTGCGGCCGACGATCATGCCGACGATGCTGGAAACGATGAAGGCCACGCCCAGGCCGTCGATGCGCACCCCGGCATGCAATGCGCCGATCACGCCGATGGCCGAAATCAGGCTGATGACCATCAGGGACGTGGCGATGATGCCGCGCATCTGCACGTCGGTCAGCTGCTTGAACGCCGGCACGATCAGAAATCCGCCGCCCACGCCCAGCAATCCCGAGACCACACCGGTCACCGCACCCAGGGCCGCAAGGGTCGCGGTGCATTTGGCAGTCCAGGAGAAGCGCCCGGTTTGCTGGTCGAGCATGCAGTTCTTCTGGCCCCAGTTGGCATGGCCGTGGTCGCTCGGGCCTTCATCCTTGCGCTCGCGGCGCAACATCCGCGCGGCCACCATCACCATCAGCAGGCTGAACAGGATCATCAGGATTTTTTCCGGCAGCTGATGGGCGAAATAGATGCCCAGCGGCGAAAAAATCGCCCCCAGCAGGGCAATCAACAGCGCCGCGCGATAGCGCACCAGGCCATGGCGCAAGCCATCGATGGCACCGACCGCTGCCGCGCTGCCCACCGCAAACAACGCGACTGGCGCGGCCGCGGTCATGCTCCAACCCAGCCCCAGCACCAGCGCCGGCACCGCCAGAATGCCGCCCCCTGCCCCGGTCAAACCGAGCACCAGGCCCATGACCACCCCAAAAAAACTCGCCAGCAACATATAACGCTCGTAATCCATGACAGAGGCCGGGAACGCCCGGTATCGATAGAATGACAGGATAGAGTCCGTCCGGATTTTTCGTTAGCAGAATTGTCGCAGGGCTGGTCAGCGCAGGGAAAATGAAACTACCCTCATGACTTACCCTTGAAGAAACAATCCACATGCCTGCCCTGATTGAAGCCTTTTTCGACGATGCCTCGTCCACCTACAGCTACGTGATCTACGAAGATAACGGCGGGCAGTGTGCGATCGTCGACCCGGTGCTCGACTACACCCCGGCAGCCGGACGCACCGGCACCCAACAGGCCGACCGGATCATCGCTTTCGTGCGCGAGCACCGCCTGCAGGTGCAATGGCTGCTGGAAACCCACGCCCACGCCGATCACCTGTCCGCCGCGCCCTACCTGCGGCGGGAACTGGGCGGCAAGATCGCCATAGGCCAGTCGATCTGCAAGGTACAGGGCGTGTTCAAGACCCTGTTCAACCTTGAGCCGGAGTTTTGCATCGACGGCTCACAGTTCGATCACCTGTTCGCCCCGGACGAGTCATTTTGCATCGGCAACCTCAAGGCCACCGCCCTGCATGTGCCGGGCCATACCCCGGCGGACATGGCCTACCTGATCGGCAACGACCTGATCCTGGTCGGCGATACCCTGTTCATGCCGGACGTCGGCACCGCCCGCTGTGACTTTCCCGGCGGCGACGCCCACCAGATGTTCGCCTCGATCCACAAGCTGCTGGCCTTCCCCGCCAGCGTGCGCCTCTACGTCTGCCACGACTACCCGCCCGAGGGCCGTGAACCGCACTGCATGACCACCGTGGGCGAGCAACGCAAAAACAATATCCACGTGCGCGACGGCATCGACGAAGCCGCGTTCGTCGACATGCGCACCCGCCGCGATGCCGGGTTGGGCATGCCGACGCTGCTGCTGCCGGCGATCCAGGTGAATGTGCGGGCGGGGAATCTGCCGCCGGCGGAAGACAATGGCGTGACTTACCTGAAGATTCCCCTGAATAAATTCTGACCTGTGGGAGCGAGCTTGCTCGCGGAAAACCTGAGAACACCGCGGGGTGTCAGGCTCCCCACGTCATCGTTGACCTTCATCGCGAGCAATCGAGCGTCGACCGGCTGCTCCTACAGGAGCTTCAATTATTCAAGGTCAAGCCATTGGCCGGCAACGGCAGCGCCGTCTTGTACCGCACCTGCTTGAGCGCAAAGCTCGACCGGATGTTCGCCACCCCCGGCACCTTGGTCAGGAAGTCCATCATAAAGCGCTCCAGCGACTGAATGGTCGGCACCAGCACCCGGATCAGATAGTCCGGATCGCCAGCCATCAGATAACACTCCATCACTTCCGGGCGATCGGAGATGGCCTCTTCGAAATGCTGCAACGCCTCCTCCACCTGTTTTTCCAGGCTGACATGGATGAACACATTGACGTGCAGCCCTAGCAAGTCGGCATCCAGCAGGGTCACCTGCTCACGAATCAGCCCCAGTTCCTCCATCGCCTTGACCCGGTTGAAACACGGCGTCGGCGACAGGTTGACCGAGCGTGCCAGGTCGGCGTTGGTGATGCGTGCGTTCTCCTGAAGGCTGTTGAGAATGCCGATATCGGTACGGTCCAGTTTGCGCATGAGACAAAAACACCTGTTTTTTATGTTTATGCAGATTTTTTATCTGCAAATGATCTTGAGCGCAATGAAACAGAGAGAAATATTCTTCTTGGCCGGGCCTATGATTGTTGTAGGACAAGATTTCTTCCACAGAACGAAATCTGTCAGCTCACTACAAGAAATTCACAAGATCGAGCGTAGAAGCCATGACCCAAGCGTACGAACCGCTTCGCCTGCACGTTCCCGAACCCTCGGGCCGTCCCGGCTGTAAAACCGACTTCTCCTACCTGCACCTGACCGACGCCGGCACGGTGCGCAAACCCCCTGTTGACGTTGAACCGGCTGACACGGCTGACCTGGCCCGTGGCCTGATTCGCGTGCTCGACGACCAGGGCAACGCCTTGGGGCCGTGGGCCGACGGCGTGCCGGTGGAGATCCTGCGCAAGGGCATGCGCGCCATGCTCAAGACACGCATCTACGACAACCGCATGGTGGTCGCCCAGCGTCAGAAGAAAATGTCGTTCTACATGCAGAGCCTCGGCGAAGAAGCCATCGGCAGCGCCCAGGCCTTGGCCCTGAACATCGACGACATGTGCTTCCCGACCTACCGTCAGCAAAGCATCCTCATGGCCCGCGAAGTGCCGCTGGTGGACCTGATCTGCCAACTGCTGTCCAACGAGCGCGATCCGCTCAAAGGCCGTCAGTTGCCGATCATGTACTCGGTGAAAGAGGCCGGTTTCTTTACCATTTCCGGCAACCTCGCCACCCAGTTCGTCCAGGCTGTGGGCTGGGGCATGGCCTCGGCGATCAAGGGCGACACCAAGATCGCCTCGGCCTGGATCGGCGACGGCGCCACCGCCGAGTCGGACTTCCATACCGCCCTGACCTTCGCCCACGTGTACCGCGCGCCGGTGATCCTCAACGTGGTCAACAACCAGTGGGCGATCTCCACCTTCCAGGCCATCGCCGGTGGTGAAGCCACCACGTTCGCTGGTCGTGGCGTCGGTTGCGGCATCGCCTCGCTGCGAGTCGATGGCAACGATTTCTACGCGGTCTACGCCGCTTCCGCCTGGGCCGCCGAACGTGCGCGCCGCAACCTCGGCCCGACCATGATCGAGTGGGTCACCTACCGCGCCGGCCCGCACTCCACCTCGGACGATCCTTCGAAATACCGTCCTGCCGACGACTGGAGCCACTTCCCGTTGGGCGACCCGATCGCGCGCCTGAAGCAGCACCTGATCAAGGTCGGCCAGTGGTCCGAAGAGGAACACGCCGCCGTCAGCGCCGAACTGGAAGCCGAAGTGATCGCCGCACAGAAAGAAGCCGAGAAATTCGGCACCCTCGCCGGCGGCCAGATTCCAAGCGCCGCGACCATGTTCGAGGACGTCTATAAAGAGATGCCGGAGCACTTGAAGCGCCAGCGTCAAGAGTTGGGGATCTGACATGAACGATCACAACAACAATATCGAGCTGGAAACCGCCATGACCACAACCACCATGACCATGATCCAGGCCCTGCGCTCGGCCATGGATGTGATGCTTGAACGTGACGACAACGTCGTGGTCTTCGGCCAGGACGTCGGCTACTTCGGCGGCGTGTTCCGCTGCACCGAAGGCCTGCAGACCAAATACGGCACCTCCCGCGTGTTCGACGCGCCGATCTCCGAAAGCGGCATCGTCGGCGTGGCCGTGGGCATGGGTGCCTATGGCCTGCGTCCGGTGGCCGAGATCCAGTTCGCCGACTATGTGTACCCGGCGTCCGACCAGATCATTTCCGAAGCCGCGCGCCTGCGTTATCGCTCGGCCGGCGAATTCACCGCACCGATGACCCTGCGCATGCCCTGCGGCGGTGGCATCTACGGTGGCCAGACCCACAGCCAGAGCATCGAGGCGATGTTCACCCAGGTTTGCGGCCTGCGCACCGTCATGCCGTCCAACCCCTACGACGCCAAGGGCTTGCTGATCGCCTCCATCGAAAACGATGACCCGGTGATTTTCCTCGAGCCCAAGCGCCTGTACAACGGCCCGTTCGACGGCCACCACGACCGCCCGGTGACCCCGTGGTCGAAACACCCCGCCGCGCAAGTGCCGGACGGCTACTACACCGTGCCGCTGGACGTCGCCGCCATCACCCGTCCGGGCAAGGACGTGACCATCCTGACCTACGGCACCACCGTGTATGTCTCGCAAGTCGCCGCTGAAGAAACCGGCATCGACGCCGAAGTGATCGACCTGCGCAGCCTGTGGCCGCTGGACCTGGAGACCATCGTCAAGTCGGTGAAGAAAACCGGCCGCTGCGTCGTGGTTCACGAAGCCACCCGTACCTGCGGTTTCGGCGCCGAACTGGTGTCGCTGGTGCAGGAGCACTGCTTCCACCACCTGGAAGCGCCAATCGAACGCGTCACCGGCTGGGACACCCCCTACCCGCACGCGCAAGAGTGGGCGTATTTCCCTGGCCCGTCCCGAGTGGGCGCGGCTTTGAAACGGGTCATGGAGGTCTGAATGGGCACGCACGTCATTAAAATGCCGGACATTGGCGAAGGCATTGCAGAAGTTGAATTGTCGGTATGGCACGTCAAGGTCGGCGACATGGTCGTCGAGGATCAGGTGCTGGCCGATGTCATGACCGACAAGGCGATGGTGGATATTCCTTCGCCGGTGCATGGCAAGGTCATCGCCCTGGGCGGCCAGCCCGGTGAAGTGATGGCGGTCGGCAGTGTGCTGATCAGCATTGAAGTCGAAGGCGCGGGCAACGTTAAGGAATCGGCGCAACCGGCTCCGGTTAAAGAAGCGCCAGTTGCTGCGCCGAAAGTCGAAACCGTGGTGGAAACCAAACCGGTCGCTGCCCCAGCGCCGAAAGCTGCCGTCTGCCAGGGCCCGATGGTGGCCCGCGAAGCCGATGAGCGTCCGCTGGCCTCTCCCGCCGTGCGCAAGCATGCGCTGGACCTCGGTATCCAGTTGCGTCTGGTCCGTGGCACTGGCCCTGCCGGTCGGGTGCTGCACGAAGACCTCGATACCTATCTGGCCCAGGGTCAGTCCAATGCGTCGACCGTCAGCAGCGCTTACAGCCAGCGCACTGACGAAGAACAGATCCCGGTGATCGGCATGCGCCGCAAGATCGCCCAGCGCATGCAGGACGCCACCCAGCGTGCCGCACACTTCAGTTATGTCGAGGAAATCGACGTGACTGCCGTGGAAGAACTGCGCGCGCACCTCAACGAAAAACACGGTGCCAGCCGCGGCAAGCTGACCTTGCTGCCGTTCCTGGTCCGCGCCCTGGTCGTCGCCCTGCGGGATTTCCCGCAGATCAACGCCCGCTACGACGACGAAGCCCAGGTCATCACCCGCCTCGGCGCGGTGCATGTCGGCATTGCCACCCAGGCGGATATCGGCTTGATGGTGCCGGTGGTGCGTCACGCCGAAGCCCGCAGCCTGTGGGACAGCGCCCAGGAAATCTCCCGTCTGGCCACGGCTGCCCGTAACGGCAAGGCCAGCCGCGATGAACTGTCCGGCTCGTCCATCACCCTGACCAGCCTCGGCGCGTTGGGCGGCATCGTCAGCACCCCGGTGCTGAACCTGCCGGAAGTGGCGATCGTCGGCGTGAACAAGATCGTCGAACGGCCGATGGTGATCAAAGGCCAGATCGTGATCCGCAAGATGATGAACCTCTCCAGCTCCTTCGATCACCGGGTGGTCGACGGCATGGACGCGGCGCAATTCATCCAGGCCGTGCGTGGCCTGCTCGAACAACCCGCCACCTTGTTTGTGGACTGATTTTTGTTGGAGAGCATCATGCAAACTCTGAACACCACGCTGCTGATCATCGGCGGCGGCCCTGGCGGTTATGTGACGGCGATCCGTGCTGGCCAGTTGGGCATTCCGACCATCCTGGTGGAAGGCCAATCCCTGGGCGGCACCTGCCTGAACATCGGCTGCATTCCGTCCAAGGCGCTGATTCACGTCGCTGAACAGTTCCACCAGACGCAGAACCATAGCCAGCATTCGGCCCTGGGCATCAGCGTTGCGGCGCCGACCCTCGACATCACCAAGAGCGTCGAGTGGAAGGACGGCATCGTCGACCGCCTGACCACCGGCGTCGCAGCCCTGCTGAAAAAGAACAAGGTCCAGGTCATTCAAGGCTGGGCCAAGGTTGTCGACGGCAAAACCGTCGACATCGGCGACACGCGCGTTCAGTGCGAGCACCTGGTGCTCGCCACCGGGTCGAAAAGCGTGAACCTGCCGATGCTGCCGATTGGCGGGCCGATCATCTCCTCCACCGAAGCCTTGGCTCCGACGTCGGTGCCCAAACGCCTGGTCGTGGTGGGTGGCGGCTACATCGGCCTGGAGCTGGGCATTGCCTATCGCAAGCTCGGCGCCGACGTCAGCGTGGTCGAAGCCCAGGAGCGCATCCTGCCGGCCTACGACGCCGAACTGACCCAACCCGTGCACGACGAACTGAAAAAGCTCGGCGTAAAGCTTTACTTGAAGCACAGCGTGCAAGCCTTTGATTCACAAGCCAATACCCTGCAAGTTCTTGACCCGAATGGCGACACCCTGAACCTGGAAACCGATCAGGTGCTGGTGGCCGTCGGTCGCAAACCCAACACCCAGGGCTGGAACCTCGAAGCGCTGAACCTGGACATGAACGGCGCGTCGATCAAGATCGACAGCCGCTGCCAGACCAGCATGCGCAACGTGTATGCCATCGGCGACCTCAGTGGCGAACCGATGCTCGCCCACCGGGCCATGGCCCAGGGCGAGATGGTGGCTGAGCTGATCAGCGGCAAGCACCGCGAATTCAACCCCACCGCCATCGCCGCCGTGTGCTTTACCGACCCGGAACTGGTGGTGGTCGGCCAGACCCCGGACGACGCCAAGGCCGCTGGCCTGGACTGCATCGTCTCGAACTTCCCGTTCGCCGCCAATGGCCGGGCGATGACACTGGAGTCCAAAAGCGGCTTCGTGCGCGTGGTCGCTCGTCGGGATAATCATGTGATTGTCGGCTGGCAGGCAGTGGGTGTCGGCGTCTCCGAATTGTCCACGGCGTTCGCGCAAAGCCTGGAAATGGGCGCGCGGCTGGAAGACATTGGTGGCACCATCCATGCGCATCCGACCTTGGGCGAAGCCGTTCAGGAAGCGGCGTTGCGTGCCTTGGGGCATGCGCTGCACCTGTGATTCGGAAAAATTGATGGCGGCAGGGATGGCCCCATCGCCAGCAGGCTGGCTCCCACATTTGCAATGCGTTCCCCTGTGGGAGCCAGCCTGCTGGCGATTTCTTGAGGCCAACCCGATTTATCTGCCTGTCATCCGATAGTCCGGGCTGCGAAATGGGCCCGGAATGAAGTATTGTTGTCCCCATCCAGAAAACGTCAGAAACATTGAACCGTTTCGGCGGTTGTTAAGTGATAGAGGGTGTCATGGGTAACGAAAGCATCAATTGGGACAAGCTGGGTTTTGACTACATCAAGACCGACAAGCGCTATCTGTCGAACTGGCGTAATGGCGAGTGGGACAAGGGCACCCTGACAGAAGACAATGTGCTGCACATCAGCGAAGGCTCCACGGCCCTTCACTATGGCCAGCAATGCTTCGAAGGCCTGAAGGCCTATCGTTGCAAGGACGGTTCGATCAACCTGTTCCGCCCAGACCAGAACGCCGCACGCATGCAACGCAGCTGCGCGCGCCTGCTGATGCCGCAAGTGTCCACCGAGCAGTTCATCGAAGCGTGCAAGGAAGTGGTCCGCGCCAACGAGCGTTTCATCCCGCCTTACGGCACCGGCGGCGCGCTGTACCTGCGTCCGTTCGTGATCGGCGTGGGTGACAACATCGGCGTGCGTACCGCCCCCGAGTTCATCTTCTCGATCTTCTGCATCCCGGTCGGCGCCTACTTCAAGGGCGGCCTCACCCCGCACAACTTCCTGATCTCCAGCTACGACCGCGCCGCGCCACAAGGCACCGGTGCGGCCAAGGTCGGTGGCAACTACGCCGCCAGCCTGATGCCAGGTTCCCAGGCCAAGAAAGCCCACTTCGCCGACGCCATCTACCTGGATCCGATGACCCACACCAAGATCGAGGAAGTCGGTTCGGCCAACTTCTTCGGGATCACCCACGACAACAAGTTCGTGACCCCGAACTCGCCGTCGGTGCTGCCGGGCATCACCCGCCTGTCGCTGATCGAGCTGGCCAAGTCGCGCCTGGGCCTGGAAGTGATCGAAGGTGACGTGTTCATCGACAAGCTGTCGGACTTCAAGGAAGCCGGCGCTTGCGGTACGGCTGCCGTGATCACGCCGATCGGCGGCATCAGCTACAACGACCACCTGCACGTATTCCACAGCGAAACCGAAGTCGGCCCGATCACCCAGAAGCTCTACAAAGAGCTGACCGGCGTGCAAACCGGCGACGTCGAAGCGCCAGCCGGCTGGATCGTCAAGGTCTGACCTGACGCCCCCTGCCATAAAAAACGCCGCCCTCGAATTCGAAGGCGGCGTTTTTTTATGCCTCATCCATCATCCCGCGTCAGCACTTCCAGCAACTCGATCTCGAATATCAGGTTCGAATTGGGCGTGATCCTGCCCATCGTGCGCTCGCCGTAGGCCAGGTGCGCCGGGACCAGCAGTTTGCGCTTGCCACCGACCTGCATGCCCATCAGGCCCTGGTCCCAGCCCTTGATCACCCGCCCGGTGCCGATCACGCACTGGAACGGCTTGCCTCGACTGTAGGAAGAGTCGAATTCGCTACCGTCTTCCAGCCAGCCACGGTATTGGGTGGTGATCAGCGCGCCTTTGACGGCGGCCTTGCCGTCACCCGGCTCAAGATCAATGATTTGCAGTTCGTCGTTCATGTTCTTAACTCATCTACAGTGCCCTGGACTTGCGGGCGCGGACGCAGGTTTTCGCAGAATCCGCCGCGGATGGCAACCGGCGGAACCGCAAGAGCCCGTTCCGCTCAGAATAAGTATCGATTTCGCGCTCAGAAAGGATGCTCTGATGAACGATCTGCGCAGTTTCATTCCGCCGTACATTCTGCATCGTATCGTCGCGCACGGCTCTGAACGCCAGCGTTCCAGCGCCATGAGCACGCTGGCCCACGTGCGCACCCTGTGGCACCCGCCTGGCCCACCGGTGCGCACTGCTGCTGCCGCGATCCTGCCAGCCCCCGGCAAACCTGGCCAGGCACAGCGCAGCGTGCATGATGCCCAGGGCAAGATGCTCTTGCCCGGCATGCCGGTACGCCTTGAAGGCCAGGCAGCGAGCGGCGATCCGGCGGTCGATGAAGCTTACGACGCCTTGGGAGCCAGCTACGATTTCTTCTGGAAGGTGCTGGGTCGCGACTCCATCGACGGCAAGGGTTTTGCCCTGATCGGCAGCGTACATTATGGCCAGGACTACGAAAACGCCTTCTGGAACGGCTCGCAAATGGTCTTCGGCGACGGCGATGGCGAGATATTCGAACGCTTCACCCGCTCCCTCGACGTGGTTGCGCACGAGCTGACCCACGGCGTGGTCGAGAGTGAAGCGGGCCTGGTGTATGCCGACCAGTCCGGGGCATTGAACGAATCGCTGTCGGACGTGTTTGGCGTCCTGACCAAGCAATATCTACTGCAGCAGACCGCCGAGCAGGCGGACTGGCTGATCGGCGCGGATTTGCTGACACCGCGCATCAAGGGCATCGGTTTGCGCTCGATGGCCCACCCGGGCACCGCCTACGACGACCCGCTGCTGGGCAAGGACCCGCAACCGGATCACATGCGCAAATTCGTCATCACCCAGGAAGACAATGGCGGCGTGCACATCAATTCAGGCATACCCAACCGGGCGTTTTACCTCGCCGCCAAGGGTTTGGGCGGCTTTGCCTGGGAAAAGGCCGGGCTGATCTGGTATGACGCCCTGTGTGACAAGCGCTTGGGCCGCGAGACGTCGTTCAGCGCCTTTGCAGAACTGACCGTGGAGCATGCGCGGCGGCGCTTCACGGCCAGGGAAGCCCTGGCGGTGCAGCATGGCTGGTCGCAGGTGGGTGTCGATTCGACACAGGAGGAACCATGAAAACCCTGCCAACACTGGACGACCGGGCGGTTGTGCGCCTCTCTCGCCAGGGCGGCTTTGCCGCGATCCAGGCCACGACTCGGCCCCGGGAGATTGCATTCGCGCGATGCAGTATCGATCAACGCACTCGTATCTGTAGCTTGCTTGAAGGTTGCGTGCCGCTGGCCAGCCCGGTCGCAGGCGGGGGCGACCAGCGTTTCTACCAGATCGAACTGCGCTACCGCGAAGGCGATCAGGATGACCAAATGGTGATGAAGGTCCCGGAAGACCAGGCTCCTGCTGAGCTGGTACGGCTCTGGAACCTGGGCGAATTGTTGTAGCGGCGCGGCATTGCCCGCGCAAAACTTCCCTCCTGCGATAGCGTTGACCCAAGACCAGCCTTTATCCTTGTCGACCGCCGTACCGAGTTGATGGAGTTTTTCTCATGCCCCATGAAGGCAGTCTGTTGCAAGCCGCAGTCGTATTCCTGCTCGCGGCCGTACTCACCGTTCCCCTGGCCAAGCGCCTGCAACTGGGCGCGGTGCTGGGTTATCTGTTTGCCGGGGTGATCATCGGCCCCTCGGGCCTGGGCCTGATCGGCAATACGGAAAGCGTTGCGCACATCTCGGAACTTGGCGTGGTGTTGCTGCTGTTCATCATCGGTCTTGAGTTGTCGCCACGCCGCTTGTGGGTGATGCGCAAGGCGGTGTTCGGCGTCGGCTTGGCGCAGGTGCTGCTGACCGGAGCGCTGCTGGGCGCGTTGGCCCTGTATGTCTTCGGGCAACCCCTGAACACCTCGATCGTGCTGGGCCTCGGGCTGGCCCTGTCGTCCACCGCCTTCGGCCTGCAGAGCCTGGCCGAACGCAAGGAACTGACCAGCCCCCACGGGCGCCTGGCGTTCGCGATCCTGCTGTTCCAGGACATCGCCGCGATTCCGCTGATTGCCATGGTGCCGCTGCTGGCGGGCAGCGCTGAAAACGTCAGCGCGGCCGACGATGTGAACCAAGGCCTGCGCGTATTGATCAGCATCGCCATCGTGGTGGTCGGCGGACGCTACCTGCTGCGTCCGGTGTTCCGCGTGGTGGCCAAGAGCGGCTTGCCGGAAGTGTCCACCGCGACTGCGTTGCTGGTGGTGATGGGCACCGCCTGGCTGATGGACCTGGCCGGTATTTCCATGGCCCTCGGTGCCTTCCTGGCCGGCCTGCTGCTGGCGGACTCCGAGTATCGCCACGAACTGGAAGCGCAGATCGAACCCTTCAAGGGCCTGCTGCTGGGGCTTTTCTTCATGAGTGTCGGCATGGGCGCCAACCTCAGCCTGCTGCTGAGCGAGCCTATCGTGGTGCTGGGGCTGACCCTGCTGCTGATCGCCGTCAAGCTGCCGTTGCTGTTCATCGTGGGCAAGCTGGCTGGCGGTTTGAACCGGATCAGCGCCATTCGCCTGGGCATCGTGCTGGCCGCCGGTGGTGAGTTTGCCTTCGTGGTGTTCAAGATCGGCCGTGACCATGGCTTGTTCGATCCGCGCCTGTACGACTTGCTGGTGCTGGCGATCACCCTGTCGATGGCGATGACGCCACTGTTGCTGCTACTGTGCGCCCGCCTGGCCAGCCCAAAGGTACAACCGGTGGTGGTGCCGGAGCAATTTCGCGAAATCGATGCCGATGAACCCCGGGTGGTGATCGCCGGCATGGGCCGCATGGGGCAGATCGTTGCGCGTATCCTGCGGGCCCAGAACATCAAGTTCGTGGCGCTCGACACCTCGGTGGAAACCATCGAACTGTCGCGCAGCTTCGGCGGCGTGCCGGTGTACTACGGCGACCCGATGCGCCCTGAAATCCTCAACGCGGCCAAGGTCGGCGATGCCGAATTCTTCATCATCGCCACCGACGACCCGGACACCAACATCAAGACCGCTGAGCTCGTGCACAAGCTCTATCCGCACATCAAGATCATTGCCCGCGCGCGCAACCGCCAGCATGTGCATCGCCTGGTGGACCTGGGCGCTCACGCGGTGCGCGAAACCTTCTACTCCAGTCTGGAAATGAGTCGGCAGACCTTGATCGGCCTGGGGCTGACCCCCGAGCAGGCCGATGCACGGATCAAACGGTTCAAGCATCACGACGAGCAGGTGCTCGAAGCCCAGCATGCGATCTACGACGACGCGGTGAAGGTCAAGCAGACGGCGCAGGAAGCGCGGGCGGAACTGGCACGGCTGTTCGAGTCGGACCAGCTCGAAGAGCAAGCGAAGAACGGTTGAGATGAACCTGGCCTCTACGCGATAAACCACAATCACAGGGATCACACCATGGCTGGCGATACCGCCTCCCCCGCGCTCAAGGAAATCTTCAACGCCGAACGCCTGCGGCACATCGCCGCCGAGATGACGGCGGTGTATCCCGGCTTCGATGCCAAAGAATTCCTCAAACTGGCCAACGACGGCCTGGCCGAGCTGTCAGTGATGCAGCGCATGGCCCGCGTCAGCGAAAGCCTGCACGCGGTACTGCCAGCCGGTTATGAAGCGTCGCTGGGGCTCTTGCGCGCCCTCGCCCCGCGCCTCAACAGCGGCTTTGTCAGCATGTGCCTGCCGCAGTACGTGGCGACCTATGGCGCGGACCGCTTCGAACTGTCGATGGAGGCGCTCAAGTACTTCACCGCGTTCGGCTCCTCGGAATTCGCCATCCGCCATTTCCTGCGCGCCGATCTGCAGCGCTCGCTGCAGCTGATGCATGACTGGTCGCTGGACGCCAACGAACATGTCCGGCGCCTCGCCAGCGAAGGTAGCCGGCCACGCCTGCCGTGGTCGTTTCGCCTGGAGCAGATCCAGGCCGACCCGCGCCTGGCCGCCGGCATCCTCGATAATCTAAAGGCCGACCCCAGCCTTTACGTGCGCAAATCGGTGGCCAACCACCTCAACGACATCACCAAGGACCATCCCGAGTGGGTGCTGGAGCTGATCGAGGGCTGGTCGCTGGACAACCCGCACACCGCGTGGATCGCCAGGCATGCCCTGCGCAGCCTGATCAAACAGGGCAACCTGCGTGCGCTGGCAATCATAGGTGCCGGCGGCAAGCCTGAAGTGCAGATCATCGACGTGCAGGTCAATCCGCCGGTAATTGGCCTCGGAGAAAAGATCACCCTGTCCTTTGCGGTCAAGTCCACGGTCCACACCAGCCAGCGTCTGGTGATCGACTACGCCATCGATTACGTCAAGGCCAACGGCAGCACCTCGGCCAAGGTCTTCAAGCTCAAGGCCCTGACGCTGCCGGGCAACGCCACACACGCCATCGCCCGAGGCCAGCACATCAAGGAACTCACCACCCGCCGGCATTACGCGGGCAAGCACGCAGTGCATGTGCTGGTGAATGGGGAGCGGCTGGCCAGTACGGCGTTTGAAATACTGGGCTGAGATGCGCTACTGAACCCTGCGCTGCTCTTTCGGACGCCCCCTCAAAGCTACACCCGATCTACTGTGGGAGCTGGCCTGCCGGCGATGGCGCCCGAAAGATCAACGCAATGTTCAAGACCGCCATCGCCGGCAGGCCAGCTCCCACAATGGATCGAGTCCAGCCCGCAAGTGACAGGATCTTCACCCGCCGTGAGGGGGATTGGGCCCCAGCAACAATTCCTGCTCCCGCTCGCACAACTCCACCACGTAATCCCACATCACCCGCAGCCGCACCGACTTGTGCAGCTCGCGGCGTGTGCTGATCCAGTAGCTGCGCAGGATGCTCTCCTGGGGGAACAACGGCACCAGCGCGGAATCGGCGCTGGCCATGTAGCACGGCAGCACGGCGATGCCCAGTCCCGCGCGCGCAGCCTGTTGCTGGGCGATGACGCTGGTGCTGTGGAAGACCACCCGGGGGTTGCGGCAGAAACTGTTGAGGAACATCAGCTCCTGGCTGAACAGCAAGTCGTCGACGTAGCCGATCCAGGCATGCCGCCCCAGGTCTTCGCGATTGCGCAGCGGCGGCGAACGATCGAGGTATTCCTGGCTGGCGTAGAGCGCCAGGCGATAGTCGGCCAGTTTGCGCGTGACCAGCATGTCGGCGGCCGGGCGCTCCAGGTGGATGCTGATTTCCGCCTCGCGGTTGAGGATGCTGACGAAACGCGGCACCGCCACCAGCTCCACTTCCAGCCCCGGGTAACGCTCGAACAGGCCGTTCATGCGGCTGGCGAGGAACATGATGCCCAGCCCTTCCGTCACCCCCACGCGGATCTTGCCCAGCGGCGCCGTGGACTGGGTAATTTCTTCCTGCGCCAGCAGCGCGACGTTCTCCATGGCCTCGGCGTGCTTGAGCAAGGCTTCGCCGGCCGGGGTCAGCTCGTAACCCTGGGCATGCTGCACGAACAGTGCCGTGCCAAGGCTCTTTTCAATGGCCTCGATGTGCCGCGCCACGGTGGCATGGGTGGTGTTCAAGCGCCGCGCGGCGGTGAGCAAACGCCCGCTACGCTGGAGCTCGAGAAAGAAGCGCAGGTCATTCCAGTCGAACATCGTCCATCCTTAGGTCAGCGTTGTTTAAAAACGCACAGCAGCTGGGTAAAAACTAACATTCTTTAAACGAAAGCTAACAACTAGGATGAACTCCAACAAGAACAACAAGCGAGGTCAGGGATGCACGCTTCCCTTGATGAATTCGACTACATCGTGGTAGGGGCCGGTCCCGCCGGTTGTCTACTGGCCAATCGCCTGTCGGCCAACCCGCAACACCGCGTCTTGCTGCTCGAAGCCGGCGGTCGCGACAACTATGCGTGGATCCACATCCCGGTGGGCTACCTGTTCTGCATCGGCAACCCACGCACCGACTGGTGCTTCAAGACCGAGGCGCAACCCGGCCTGCAAGGCCGCACCCTGAGTTACCCACGTGGCAAGGTCCTCGGTGGCTGCTCGTCGATCAACGGCATGATCTACATGCGCGGCCAGGCCGGCGACTACGATGGCTGGGCGGCCGAGGGCAACCCCGGCTGGCGCTGGCAAGACGTGCTGCCGTTGTTCAAGAAAAGCGAAAACCATTTTGCTGGCGAATCAGATTTTCACGGCGCCAGCGGCGACTGGCGGGTGGAACGCCAGCGCCTGTCCTGGCCGATCCTCGATGCCTTCCAGAGCGCCGCCGAGCAGAGCGGCATTGCCCGAATCGACGACTTCAACCAGGGCGACAACGAAGGCTGTGGCTACTTCCAGGTCAACCAGAAAGCCGGCATCCGCTGGAATGCCGCCAAGGCGTTCCTCAAGCCGATTCGCCAGCGCCCCAACCTGACGGTGCTGACCGGCGTCGAGGTCGACCGCGTGCTGCTGGAAAACGCTCGCGCCTCGGCGGTCAGCGCCCGTTGGCAAGGTCAGGCGAAAACCTTCAAGGCGCGCAAGGAAATCATCCTGTGCGCAGGTTCCGTCGGCTCACCGAGCATCCTGCAACGTTCCGGCATCGGTCCGCGCCCGCTGTTGCAGCGCCTGGGCATCGGCGTCGCGCATGAACTGCCCGGCGTTGGCGGCAACCTGCAGGATCACCTGCAACTGCGCCTGATCTACAAACTGGAAAACGCCCGCACCCTGAACCAGATCGCGGGCAGCCTGTGGGGCAAGATGGGCATGGGCCTGCGCTACCTGTATGACCGCAGCGGCCCGTTGTCCATGGCGCCGAGTCAACTGGGGGCCTTCGCCCGTTCCGGGCCGGAGCAGACTTCGGCCAATCTGGAGTACCACGTGCAACCGCTGTCGCTGGAGCGTTTCGGTGAACCGCTGCATGCCTTCCCGGCGTTTACCGCCTCGGTCTGCGACCTGCGCCCGCAAAGCCGGGGCCGGGTGGAGATCCAGTCAGCCAACCCGCAGCAGGCGCCCCTGATCCAGCCCAATTATCTCAGCCATCCCGAGGACTTGCGCGTCGCCGCCGACGCCATTCGCCTGACCCGGCGCATCGTCGCCGCGCCGGCCCTGAAGGCGTTCAAGCCGGTCGAGTACCTGCCCGGCGACAGCCTGCAAACCGAAGAACAGCTGCATGAAGCCGCCGCGCGGATCGGCACCACCATCTTCCATCCCGTCGGCACCTGCCGCATGGGCAATGACGCGGACGCGGTGGTCGATGCCGAACTGCGCGTGCACGGCATCCCCGGCCTGCGCATCGCCGACGCCTCGATCATGCCGCGCATCACTTCGGGCAACACCTGTTCGCCTACGCTGATGATCGCGGAGAAAGCCGCACAACTGATCCTTAACCCCGCCACAAGGAGCATCACCGAGACAGAGGAACTGGTCACAAACGCCTGAACGCACTCACACGGACATGTAGGAGCCGGCTTGCTGGCGATTACGGTGGATCAGTCAACGTCAATGTCGCCTGATTCGCCGCCATCGCCGGCAGGCCGGCTCCCACAGGGAACGCGTACACCCGCATCGACAGTAGCGGCACCCGCCCACAAGGCCGGCGCCGACAGTGGAACAACAAAAACAATCACTGTGAGGGATACCGATATGTCAGAACACGTTCAACCCCTGGAAGCCGTGCGCAGCGCGGGCACCAGCCAGGAAACCCAGAAAGTCATCTTCGCCTCGTCGCTCGGGACGGTCTTCGAGTGGTATGACTTCTTCCTCTACGGCGCCCTCGCGGCGGTGATCAGCAAGCAGTTCTTCGCCGGGGTCAACGACACCACGGCGTTCATCTTCGCCCTGATGGCGTTTGCCGCCGGTTTCATCGTCAGGCCGTTCGGTGCCCTGGTGTTCGGCCGGTTGGGGGACATGATCGGGCGCAAGTACACCTTCCTCGCCACCATCGTGCTCATGGGCCTGGCCACCTTCTGCGTCGGCTTGCTGCCCACCTACGCGAGCATCGGCATCGCCGCGCCGATCATCCTCGTGGTGCTGCGCATGCTCCAGGGCCTGGCACTGGGGGGTGAGTACGGCGGCGCCGCGACCTACGTGGCAGAGCACGCGCCAATGGGCAAACGCGGATTCCACACCAGCTGGATCCAGTCCACCGCCACCCTGGGCCTGTTGCTGTCGCTGCTGGTGGTGCTCGGCTGCCGCTACTTCACGGGCGATCAGTTCGAAGTCTGGGGCTGGCGCATTCCGTTCCTGTTCTCGATCATCCTGCTGGGCATCTCGACCTGGATTCGCCTGAGCCTGCACGAGTCGCCTGCGTTCGTGAAAATGAAAGAGGAAGGCAAGCTCTGCAAGTCGCCGATCCGCGATTCCTTCGGTAAGTGGGAAAACCTCAAGGTGGTCCTGATCGCCCTGTTCAGCATCAACGCCGGGCAAGCGGTGACCTTCTACGCGGCGCAGTTCTATGTCCTGTTCTTCCTCACCCAATTCCTGAAAATGGACCCCGCCGTGGCCAACGGGCTGCTGATCGTCAGTGTGACCATCGGCGCGCCCTTCTTCATTTTCTTCGGCTGGCTGTCGGACAAGGTCGGGCGCAAACCGGTGCTGATGCTCGGCCTGCTGCTCGCCACGGCGTTGTACTTCCCGATCTTCAAGACCCTGGCCCACTACGCCAACCCGGCTATCGACCAGGCCAGCCGCCAGGCCCCGATCACCGTGCTGGCAGACCCGGCCACCTGCACCTTCCAGTTCGACCCGGTGGGCAAGGCGAAATTCGACAGCCCCTGCGACAAGGTCAAGACCTTCCTGGTCAAGCAGGGCCTGCCGTATCAAAGCGAAGCGGCCCCGGCCGGCAGTGGCGTGCAGGTCAGTGTCGGTGACGTGAAGATCGACGGTTTCGACGAAGCGGCCCTGCGTGGCGCGGTGACCCTGGCCGGTTACCCGCAACAGGCCGACATGCAGCAGATCAACAAGCCGATGATCGTGGCGCTGATCGTCGCCCTGATCATCATCTCCGCCATGTGCTACGGCCCGCTGGCGGCGCTGATGGTCGAACTGTTCCCGACCCGCATCCGCTACACCTCGATGTCCCTTCCCTACCACATCGGCAACGGCTGGTTCGGCGGGTTCCTGCCGACGGTGTCGTTTGCCCTGGTGGTCTATACCGGCGATATCTTCTACGGGCTGTGGTATCCGGTGGTGATCACCGGGGTGAGCCTGGTGGTGGGGCTGCTGTGCCTGCGTGAGACGCGTAACGTCGACCTGGATAAGAACTGACGTAAACCCTCAATGAGCCTTCGCCTGCAGGAACCAACTGCCGGCGAAGGCGGACCTATAGCCGCTACGGCCGCACCCGATCCCACTGTAGGAGCTGGCTTGCCAGCGATGGGGCCCGAAAGACCAGCGAAAGGTTCAAGACCGCCTTCCCCGGCTTGCCCGCGAACTCACTCATCAATATCAATCAACTCAAACGTCACCTGATCCGGATAGAACGCCACATACTCCTGGATCTGCCTGACCGACACCTTGGGGTTCTCATAGCTCCACACCGCATTGGCGCCCTCATGTCCCGGCACCTGCAAACTGAAATAACTGGCATCGCCCTTGTACGGGCAATAGCTGGTGTGGTCGGTACGGGCGTAATACTTTTCGTCGATGTCCTCACGCGGCACGTAGTACACCGGAGGGTAATTGGCTTCCAGCAGCACCAGCGCACGAGCGGACGCTGCCACTTGAAAGCCGTGGAATTTCACCAACAGGCAGCCGGGCTGCTCGGCGATGGTGATGACAGGGCTGGGACCGGAGCTTTTCATGGAATGCGCACCTCTCACGGTGATGGACCTGTAACAGCAGGGCTGCACAACGCCCCGGAAATCTCGGTTTATCAGGTATAACCCAAGTTGCGGACCTGCGACGACTGCGCAGCCGAACGGATTCATCCGGTTGGGTAACCACGTGCAACGCTTTTGCTGTACATCCATACAGATAAAGATTGCTCTCGCGCCCGACTCCCGCCATCCTGTGCTCCTCCCGGACACTGATCGACGATGGTGGTTATGCGGCTGTACCTCTGTGAAAAACCTTCCCAGGCCAAAGACATTGCGGCCGTGCTCGGCGCGCGGCGGCGCGGTGACGGCTGCTGGCTGGGAACGGACGTCACGGTAACCTGGTGCATCGGCCACCTGCTGGAAACTGCGCCCCCGGATGCCTATGACGCGCGCTACAAGCGCTGGGTGCTGGCCGACCTGCCGATCATTCCCGACAAATGGAAAATGACCGTCAAGCCGCGCACCGCCAGCCAGTACAAGGCGGTCAAGCGCCTGCTCGGCGAAGCGTCCGAGCTGGTGATTGCCACGGACGCCGACCGTGAGGGCGAAATGATCGCCCGGGAACTGGTGGAGCATTGCCGCTATCGCGGGCCGATCCAGCGGTTGTGGCTCTCCGCGCTGGACGATGCCTCGATCCGCAAGGCCCTCGCCGCACTCAGGCCCGGTGCGCAGACCTTCAGCCTTTATCATTCGGCACTGGGACGCTCCCGGGCCGACTGGCTGATCGGCATGAACATGAGCCGGCTGTTCACCTTGCTGGGACGCCAATCCGGTTATCAGGGCGTGCTGCCGGTCGGCCGGGTGCAGACGCCTACCTTGCGCCTGGTGGTGGATCGCGACCGCAGCATTGCCGACTTCGTGCCCGTGCCCTACTGGGCTGTCGAGGTGCAGTTGCTGCACGACGGCAGCACCTTCACCGCCCAATGGCGGGCCGCCTCCGACGTGTGCGACGACCAGGACCGCTGCCTCAACCAGGCCCTGGCGCAACAGGCGGCAGAGGCCATGCGCGCCGCCGCCAGCGCCAGGGTGGTCAAGCTGCGCACCGAGCGGATGCGCGAAGTGGCGCCGCTGCCCTTCGATCTCGGCACCTTGCAGGAAGTCTGCTCGAAAAAGCTCGGCCTCGGAGCCCAGGAAACCCTCGACATCGCCCAGGCGCTCTACGAAACCCACAAGGTCATCACCTACCCGCGCAGCGACTGCGGCTACCTGCCCCTAAGCCAGCACAGCGAAGCACCGGGCATCCTCGCAGCGCTGCGCCAGGCCGATCCGGCACTGAACGCCTTGCTCGACTACCTGGAACCCCAGCGTCGTTCACGGGCCTGGAACGATGCCAAGGTCAGCGCGCACCACGGCATCATCCCCACCGCCGCGGCGAAAAACCTCGATCGCCTGGTGGGCAAGCAGCGCGCGGTCTACACCTTGATCCGCGCCCGTTACCTGGCGCAGTTCCTGCCCAACCACGAGTTCGACCGCACCCAGGCCGACTTCGATTGCGCCGGCGAGGCCTTGCGTGCCGTGGGCAAGCAAATCGTCGAACCGGGCTGGAAACGCGCCCTGCCCGAAGCCCTCGCACCGGCCAAGGGCCGCGAGGCCCCCGCCCCGCAAACCCTGCCCAGCCTGCGGGAAGGACTCGATTGCGCGGTGGCCGACGTGCTACTCAAGGACCTCTGGACGCAACCGCCCAAGCCGTTCACCGAGGGCGACCTGATCAAGGCCATGAAAAACGTCGCCAAACTGGTGGAAGATCCCTTGCTCAAGCAAAAGCTCAAGGACACCACCGGCATCGGCACCGAAGCGACCCGCGCCTCGATCATCCAGGGCCTGCTCGACCGTGGCTACCTGATCAAGAACGGCAAGGCGCTGGCGGCGACCCCGGCCGCGTTCAGCCTGATCGACGCGGTCCCGCGCGCCATCGCCGACCCCGGCACCACGGCCATCTGGGAGCAGGCCCTGGATATGGTGCAGAGCGGCGAAATGAGCCTGGACGAATTCGTCACCAAGCAGGCGGCCTGGATGAGCAAACAAGTCAGCCGCTGCGCCGGCCTGAGCCTGACCATCAGCGGTCCTGCCAGCCCTGCGGGGCGCGGTGCGCCGCCGTGGAAAAACAAGCGCAAGCCGGCCAAGCGCAAACCGGCGGGCACCCCCAAACGCAAGGCAAAAGCGCCCTTGTAGGAGCTGGCTTGCCAGCGAAAGCGGAGCTACAAACGACACAAATGTCGCCTGACAAACCGCCATCGTCGGAACGCCGCCCGCAGGAAGCCGGCTCCTACACCGACTGTATCCACTCAAGGAAACAGCGGATCGGCGGCTCCTGGCCCCGGCGTTGCACATGCGCCAGGTACCAACCTCCGGCCTGCATCACCTGCGTCTGCACCGGTATGACCAGGCTGCCCGTGCGCAGATCGGCCTCCACCAGGAATTCAGGAACCACCACCACGCCCTGTCCGCTGATGGCCGCTTCAATCGCCAGCAAACTGCTGTCGAATCGTGGCGCGTTCTTTTGCACAAGGTCGGGAAGACCGATGCTCTGCGCCCACATCAACGAATCTTCATTGGTGCCCGATATCGCCAGAAACGGAACCTGGCGCAGGTCCTCTGGTGTGGTTATCACCTTGGCAACGTCCTTTGAGCAAACTGCCACCAGCCGCTCCTGCTTCAACAACGTGTACGCAAGGTTCGGTCGATCAGGCGTGCGCGTGTAGATGATCCCTACATCGGCGCGAGCTGGATTGAACTCCCAATCCAGCAGGCTGGCATCCAGGCTGACCGCAATCCCGGGCGAGGCTTCCTTGAATGCCTGGAGCCTCGGGATGAGCCAGCGCACGGCCACGGTGACATAGACCTGCACGGTCAAGGCCGTCTGTGTCTGCTTCTCACGGATGAGGTCGGTGGTGAGCGCGATGCGATCCAGCGCATCCTGGATCACCGGAAAGTACAGTTCGCCCTTTTCATTGAGTTCTACCCGGCCGGGCAATCGGCAAAAGAGCGCCGTCCCAAGGTAACGCTCAAGCGAAGCGATCTGGTGACTGATCGCCGACTGGGTCAGGCTCAGTTCCTCCGCAGCGCCTTTGAAGCTGCGCAATCGCGCAGCGGATTCGAAGACTTTCAGCGTCGACAGGGGGGGTAGCGATCTTTGAATCATGCTTGCTCGCGACGTTATAAAAATTCAAGCGGGGGTTAAATATACTCGTTTGCCCAGCCATCAACGCAATCACATACTCGGCCCATAAAAATAAACCAGGGGCACAGAAATGAAACGTAGTTTGCTTGCATCCTCAGCTTTTGCACTGGCTTTCGGAACATGTTTCCTGTCGTCACCCACGGTCTTGGCCACCGAGCAATGCGTGCGCGTACTGGGGTATGAATCGGACGGCGAGAAACAGACGATGGACCCCGCCGCGTTGATCGGCACCGACAGCGTCTATCACATCCGCGCCGTCTATGAGCCCCTGGTCGACCGTAGCAACACCATGATGCCCATACCGGTCCTGGCGCAATCCTGGGAATCGAACGCCGATGCAACCGAATGGACGTTCCATTTGCGCGAAGGCGTGAAGTTCCACGACGGCTCCGATTTCGATGCCGCGGATGTGGCCTATTCCTATCGTCGCCTGCTGGACCCAGCCATCTCGCCCGGCGGTTTTTCCACCCTCTCCTTCCTCGACCCCGCCGGTATCACCGCGGTCGACAAGAACACCGTGCGCTTCAAGGTCAAGTCCCCGGTGGTCGAACTGCCGATGCTGATCGCGACCAAGTATGCATTGATGGTTCCCGAGGGCGCCAAGGGCACGGACCTGCGCATCCAGGGCAACGGAACCGGGCCATTCGTTCAGCAGACCTTTACCACCAACGGTCCGGTGCGGGTCATGCAGCGCAACCCGCATTACTGGCGCGCCGGCTTGCCCAAGGCGGACTGCCTGGAGATCACCACCAGTCTCGAAGCCACCTCACGGCTGTCGGCGCTCTTGTCAGGCTCCATCGATCTGTCGCTGGTGGTCGATCCGGCGAGCCTGATCACGCTCAAAGGCAACCCGGCGGTCGATCTCGTATCGACGCCTGGGGCAACCTCGCTGTACATCGCGGTCTGGACCGACACGGCGCCCTTCGACAACGTGAAGGTGCGTGAGGCGATGAAGCTGGTCATGGATCGTCAAACCATCCTCAATACCGTGCTGCTGAGCTATGGCGAGGTCGGTGTCGATACACCGATACCACCGAGTTCGCCGCTGGGTCTCAATACACCAGCGCCCGCAGAAGACATCAAACGGGCCAAGGCCTTGCTGGCCGAGGCGGGTCATCCTGACGGCATCGCCTTCGATCTCTATACGTCCGACTCCTACCCCGGCATGTTGTTGCTGGCGCAGGTCTATGCCCAGATGGCCGCGTCGGCCGGCATAAAAGTCAACGTCATTACCTCGCCGGCCGAGGGTTACTGGGACACCATCTGGCTGAAAAAGCCGGCGGTCATTTCCTACACCAGTGCGCGTCCACCGGCAGAAGCCTTGACGCTGTCGCTCAACAGCGCATCGGAATGGAACGAGACTCACTGGAAACGCGCGGATTTCGACGCGCTGGTGGCCAAGGCCGGGCAAACCCCGGATGAACAAGCGCGCAACCAGCTCTATCGCGACGCCCAACGCATGGTTGCACAGGAAGGCGGCATGATCCTTCCGGTGTTTTCATCGGTCGTGGCGGGCCTGCGCAAAGGCTGCAGCGGCTACTCACCGAACGTCGACGTCAACCGCATCGATTACGCGCAGCTGGACTGCGCAAAGTAGCCCCTCGCCCCACTCGTCCCCTTTGAATTCAATCCAATCCCGGAGCCCGCTGGCTCCGGGGAGGAGCCTGTGCGAATGACACACTCTAATCTGTCCCGATTTCTCCAATGCTTTGCCGACGTGCTGGATCGCGAGGGTCAGCCCGTCGCAAAATCCCACGCCAAACGCCTGCGCTATTTGCAATCGCGCCTGTCGGCCCTTCAGGACGTGCCTGCCGCACGGGTGCCTGTGCAAACATCCTGTGAGGCCGAGCTACGGACTTATGCCTCGGGTTGCCCATTGGCCGACGCGCTGTCCAGGCTCATGCCCGCGCTCCACCTGACTCGCAGCGAGACCTACCTGGCCGCCCCGCCCAGCGCGGACTTTGGCAACAACTACGGCTACGGCGTTATCTGCGGGCCCGAGAGCGGACCACCGGCGCTGATCGAGGACAGCGAAATCTCCTTCGGCCTGATGTTCCTCGGCCCTGCAACCCACTATCCGCTGCATAGCCACCCGGCCGACGAAATCTATTACGCCGTCACCGGACCGTCGTTCTGGCGAACCGGTGACGACGCGTGGTCATCACGGCAGGCCGGTGAGATCATTCATCATCCTTCGTGGATCCCCCATGCCACGCTCGCAGCAGACCGGCCTTTGGTGCTCCTGTACGTCTGGCAAGGCGATCTGGACACCGATGCGGCCTTTCTCCCGGACTGGATGGCGTCGGACTCAACCTTGACCACTCAGGGGGCTGGATCGAAATGACCATTGTGCGGCTTGTCATCAGTAGGATCATGCTGTCGGCGCTCACGCTGCTGCTGGTCTCTGTGCTGATTTTCGTGATTCTCGAAGCCCTGCCGGGCGATGTGGCGACCCGTATCCTCGGCCGCGACGCCACCGCCAAGGCGCTGGAAGTGCTGCGTGCGCAACTGCACCTGGGTGATCCCCCGTTCAGTCGTTACCTGCACTGGCTAGGGGATTTGCTCCAGGGCAACCTGGGGGTTTCGATTGCAACCGGGCGACCGATCGCCGACGTGCTGGGCCCACGCATCATCAACACGCTGTTGCTGTCGCTTCTGGCCTTCGCTCTGTACCTGGTACTGGCCATCGTGCCGGCGGTGATTCAAGCCACACGGCGTGGCAGCAAGGTCGACCACATCATATCGGTGGTAACACTGGTACTGCTGTCGCTACCCGACTTTCTGCTGGCGACGATCTTGCTGTTCATCTTCGCCGTGGCCATGCCCATCCTGCCCGCACTGGCCACGGTTTCCGATGCCAGCACCTGGCTGGACAACCTGCGCGCCATGATCCTGCCGGCCGTGACCCTCGCCATCATCATGGCGGTGTATGCCATCCGGGTGTTGCGCGACAGCCTGATCGAAGTCCTGCGCTCCGACTACGTGCGCCTGGCCGAACTGAAAGGCCTGCGCCCCCATGCGGTGCTTTGGCGCCACGCGATGCCCAATGCGATCGTTCCGGCGCTCAACATCACTGCGCTCAACCTCGGCTTCCTGATTGGCGGCGTGGTCATTGTCGAGCGGGTTTTCTCCTACCCGGGCTTCGGCACCCTGCTGATCGATGCCCTGCAACTGCGTGACCTGCCCTTGATCAAGGCCACCGTGATGATCAGCGCGGCCGTCTACATCGCCGCCAATCTGGTGGCCGACATCGGCGCGGTTCTTCTTCAACCTCGCCTGAGGACAACTCGATGAGTCTCACCAACGCGATGTCCGGATCGCCCACGCAAACATTCCGGGCTTGTCTCGCACACTGGCAAGCGATGCCCGGTGCCTTCAAGGTCGGCTCGATCATCCTCGTGGCCCACGTGCTCTTTGCCCTCCTCGGCGTGTTCTGGACACCCTACGGGTTTGCGCAAATGGGCACCGGCATGCCGCTCTCCGGCATGTCGTGGCTACACCCCATGGGCGTCGATCAAATCGGCCGCGATGTCCTCAGCCGGTTCATGCATGGCGCGCACATCGTCCTGCTGCTGGCCCTGGCCGGCACGACGCTGGGCATGCTCGCCGGTACCACGCTGGGGCTGGTGTCCGGCTATCTCGGCGGCCTGTTCGACGAGATCGTGCAGCGTCTGGTCGAAGCCATGATCAGCATTCCGTTCCTCGCCTTGGCGCTGGTGACGATCATTGCTGCCGGCCCTGCCTTGGCCGGTGAACCGGCGTTGATCGTGCTGGTGGTCGGGCTGGTCTACGCACCGCGGATTGCCCGGATTGCACGGGCGGCCTCGATGGAAATCGCCACGCGCGAGTATGTCGCGGCAGCCCAACTGCGGGGTGAGGGAACCTGGTCCATCGTCCTGCGGGAAATTCTCCCCAACACCGCCAACGTGCTGCTGGTCGAGTTCTCCCTGCGGATCAGCTATGCGCCCATCCTGATCGGCGCACTCGGGTTCCTCGGTTTCGGTATCCGCCCGCCCACACCGGAATGGGGCCTGATGATCAGCGAGAACCGTGGCCTGCTGATCGCTTCGCCGGTGACGGTGTTCGGCCCGGGCCTGGGCTTCGCCTCCCTGGTGGTGGGCCTCAATCTCTTTACCGACGGGTTATCGAGAATGCTGGGCCAACGCTCAGTGGTCGGTGCATGAATAACAATAAAGAGGTTGGAACCATGACCAAGCTGATCGAGATTCAAAACCTCGGCATCGCCTACGCCGGCCAAACCGGATGGACCGATGTCGTGGAAGGGGTTTGCTTCGACATTGCCCGGGGCGAGACATTCGGCCTCGTCGGCGAGTCGGGTTGCGGAAAATCCACGGTCGCCTATCGGCTGCTCGGCTATGGTGCCGGCAACAGCCGCGTGCAGACCGGCCAGGTGGTGTTCGAAGACACCGACCTGCTCAAGCTCGACACCCGTGCGCTGGCAACGCTTCGCGGCAACCGCATCGCACTGGTCCCGCAGAATCCGACGACCGCGTTGAGCCCGGGCATGCGCGTAGGTCGGCAAATCCGCGAGATGATTGCGACCCACCGCGCCTTGCCCGACGGCATATCCATGGACAAGCGCATCACCGAGCTGTTTGCCCTGGTCGGGCTGCCCGATGTCAGCCGGCGCTATCCCCATGAGTTGTCCGGCGGTCAGCAGCAACGTGTGACGATCGCCATGGCCGTGGCCTGCAACCCGGATCTACTGGTGCTCGACGAGCCGACCACGGGACTGGACGTCACCACTCAGCGCCAGATCATCCAGCTGCTGTCAGATCTGCGCAGCCGCATCGGCATGGCGATGCTCTACGTCACCCATGACCTCGCGTTGCTCGCGCAAATCGCCGATCGCATTGGCGTCATGTATGCCGGCAAACTGGTCGAGGTCGCGCGTTGCGATCAGTTGCTGGCGCACCCAGCCCACCCCTATTCGCGCGGGCTGATCGCCTCGATCCCCACAGTCCTGCACGGCCATGGCGGTGCGCGCGGCCTGCGCGGCATGTTGCGGCGCGACCAGATGGCCGAGGGCTGCAAGTTCGAACCGCGCTGCGACTTCGCCACCCCCGACTGTCGCACGACCCCGCAGCACCTCATACCGGTGGCCGATGCGCAATCGGTCGCCTGCATGCGTTGGTCCGACGTGGCCGCCGCCCAAGCCCCGACACCTGCGCCGGTGATCGCCCTCGCTACCAAACGCGATGCGCACAAGGTGCTGTCGGTGGACGAACTCTCGCTGTCCTACGCGCAGCCGGGCTGGTTCACCCAGTGGCTGGGCAAGAAAATCGTCCCCATCGCGCGTGACATCGACCTTGAGTTGCACACCGGTGAGATCGTGGCGTTGGTGGGCGAATCCGGCAGCGGCAAATCCACCATCGCCCGCGCCATCAGCGGCCGGCTCGCGCCGGTGTCAGGCAGCATCAGCGTCGACGGCCAGACCCTGGCCCCGACACTCGCCGGCAGGTCCGTCCAGCAGTTGCGGCAGATTCAGTACATCTTCCAGAACCCCGATGCGTCACTCAATCCGCGCCGCAGTATCCGCGCCATCCTTGAGCGGCCACTGCGTCATTTCGGCATCGAATTGAAACCCGACACCCTGGAGACGGTGCTGGAAAGTGTCGGATTGCATGCGGGGTACCTCAGTCGGTTTCCCGAACAGTTGTCCGGCGGCGAACGGCAACGGGTGGCAATTGCACGGGCGTTGCTGGTCAATCCAAAGCTGTTGATCTGCGATGAAATTCTTTCGGCGCTGGATGTATCGGTGCAAACCAGAATCGTCGAACTGCTGCTGGCGCTCAAGCAGCAGCACGGCGTTGCGATGCTGTTCATCTCCCACGACCTGGCGGTCGTGCGGCAATTGGCCGACCAGGTCGCGGTGCTGTATCACGGGGAACTGATGCAGCGGGTCGCCACCGACGCGCTCTTCGATTCGCCCTTGCACCCCTATACCGAAATGCTCCTGCACGCGGCCCCGGGCCTGTGCAAGGATAACTACGTGCCGCCACCGCCAGCCATGCCAGGCTCGCCCTCCATTGCGGGTCAGGGATGCCCCCTGGCGGGTCGCTGCCCCAGGCAGCTCGGAGAGCTATGCGCGCAGGTGCGTCCGCCTTCGCAGAAAACCCGCAGCGGGTTCATTCGTTGCCATATCCCGGTCGCCGAACTGGCACAGCAAACGGGAGGCGCAACGATTTCTGCACCTACTCAGGCATTGTCATTTCGGTTGAGAGGCTGATGGGCAATATGTAGGCGCACGGCTTGCCGGCGATAGCGATCCTGTGGCCGCCATCGCCGGAACGCCGCGCAGCAAGCCGTGTTCCTGCACGCTGTTGAACGAGATTAAACATCGACACTCAGGTTTTTCGATTCTGCGCCGCTTTTGCATTTCTGTGCGACAGATCCCACTTCAGGGGCTGCCCCATCCCACCTTCGCGGTGTAAGTTTGCAGATCTTTCTGACTAAACGATCAGAAGTTTCCTACAACCCACCTGCAAAGGAATGCCTCCAGCAATGGACTTTTCACTCAAAAAACTGGCCGCGGCCACCCTGATATTCGCCAGCCTGTCGTCGTTCACCCTTGCTGCACAGGCCAACATCACCCCGCAACAGAGCGCGATTATCCTCAAGACGTTCAGTGATGCCTCGGTCACGGATTTCCGCCAGTTCCTGGCCAGCCTGGCCAAGAGCGACGTCGCCAAGACGGACAACCTCGGCCCGGCCATCAGTGCCTTCCAGGACAACAAGACGCTGACGCCTGAACAGCAAAACGAAATCCACCGCCTGCTCGGCCTCTATACCCGGATCAAGTACGGCAGCGCGGCCACCGAAACCCTGCGTGAACTGGTGGCCATCCCAACCGTGCGCGTCGAGGGCGTTGCCCAGCACGACAATCCCGAGTTCATCAAGATCGCCGGGAAGATCGAGAGCTTGGCCAAGGCGTTCAACCTGAACTTTCGCAACATCGACAACCGCGTCTATGAGATCTCCCTGGAAGGTACGGGCGATGAAGTCGTCGGTATTCACGCCCATGCCGACGTGGTACCGGTGACGCCAGAGAACTGGGTGCTGCAGGATGGCACCCGGCTCGATCCGTTCAAGGTGACCCTGGTCGGCGACCGCATGTATGGCCGGGGCACCGAGGATGACAAGAACGGCATCGTGGTCGCGCTGTACGCCATGAAGGTCATCAAGGAAGAAAAGCTGCCGCTGGCACGCAACTTCAAGCTGCTGGTAGACACCACCGAGGAAACCACGGGCGACGCCATCCCCTACTACTTCGAACGCAACCCGACGCCCAACTACAACCTGGCGCTGGACGGCGGCTACCCGGTGGTGATCGCCGAGAAAGGCTACGGCACCGTCATGGCCAGCTTCGCCAAGCGCAAGGGTGAGGGCAAGGGCGCCGAAATCACCTCGATGACCGGCGGCCTGGCCACCAACCAGATTCCGTCGACCTCGGTCGCCACCCTGGTGACAGACAAGCCCGCAGAGCTGGCCGCCAGCCTGCAACAGGCCGGCAGCGAGTATGCCAAGCGCAATGGCGGCAACTTCGAAGTCACCGCCAAGGTGGACGGCAAGGACGTCAAGCTGACCGTCACCGGCGTCTCCGCCCACTCCTCCGAGCCCGAGTCCGGTGTCAACCCGGTGGCCAGGATGCTCGACTTCATCAACAGCCTCGACGGCAAGGTCGCACTCAAGCACAACCACATCACCGACGCCGCCCGCTACGCCGCCGACAACTGGGGGCTGGACTACCTGGGTGGCAAGTTGGGGGTGGGTTTCTCCGATGAGTTCATGGGCCCGCTGACCACCTCCCTGACCTATGTCGGGATGGATGAAAAAGCCTTCAAGCTGGCGGTCAACCTGCGCGTGCCGAAGGGCAAGTCGCCGGAAACGCTCAAGACTGAAATCGCTACAAAACTGGATGCGTGGAGCAAGCAGAGCAAGATCGCCCCGGCCTTCGACTACTCCATCGCCGAACCGATGTTCCGCAATCCCGAGGGCGAATGGGTCAAGGCCCTGCTCGCCGTGGCCAGCGAAAACCTCGGCATGGAGCACAAGTTCGGCACCTCCGCCGGCGCCACCTCGGTGCATGAACTGCCCAACGGCGTGCAGTTCGGCCTGGCCATGCCGGACGTCAAGTACACCGGTCACAACGACAACGAGTTCAAGACCACCGAGCAGTTCCTGCTCGACCTGCAGATCGTGACCGAGATGATGGGGCGTATCGGGCAGTTGCCGAAGCTTTGATCCACCTGGCGTCCCGCCTCCTCAGTAAATTGTAACCACACAAGTACCCCTCTCCGAGGGGTATTTTTTTCGCTAATGTGCTGATTAGTTGGCCCGGTTCACAGGCGCTGCCGAGGGGTGGATAGCGATTGATATTGGCGGGGACAATCTCAGGCCGCAAGCATTCGTTTCGGACAGGCCCACGCTTTCCGGGAAAGCTCGGATACAGGTCCACATCCCGCCCGGTAAATTGGAACGCTCCGACGATGGACGCTAACGATGACGCGGGAAACCTGACGCACCGTGGCGTTCTCTGGTTTTTCGCGAGCAAGCTCGCTCCTACAGGGGGGTTGCCCATACCAAAGCGTTAATCCCACACACCCATGTCCAGTGTTCAGTGCCTTGGTTTGCCCATAAATTCCGAGCTGCCAAAGCGTCGCCGGATGGCCTGTCCCGGGCCCCGCCGGCGCTACCTTCAAAACACACATGAGGTATCGATCATGACTGATGAGACAAGCGGAACTACCCGCAGAGGATTGATGACCACCGGTGCCATGGCCGCCGCCCTGGCCGTGACGCTACCTGTGCTCGCAGCGCAATCGACCCCGGCAGCCGTGCCTGCGGGCAGCAAGAACGACGGCCATGCCAGCGGGTCGGGGATACTCACCGTCAAGGACGGCACGCAGATTTTCTACAAGGATTGGGGCACCGGACAGCCGCTGGTGTTCCATCATGGCTGGCCCCTGTCCAGTGACGACTGGGATGCACAGATGCTGTTTTTCTCAGGCAAGGGCTTCCGTGTCATTGCCCACGATCGCCGCGGCCACGGTCGCTCGTCGCAGACCACTGTGGGCAACGAGATGGATACCTATGCCGCCGACGTGGCGCAGCTGATGGCGCATCTCGACATCAGGAACGCCGTGCACATCGGTCACTCCACCGGTGGCGGTGAGGTGGCGCGTTATGTGGCGCGTCATGGCCGCGGTCGCGTCGCCAAGGCGGTGCTGATCGGCGCCGTGCCGCCGATCATGCTGCGCACCGCGAACAATCCGGGCGGCCTGCCTCTGGACGTCTTCGATGGTCTGCGCAAGGCCCTGACCGACAATCGTTCAGGATTTTATCGTGATTTTCCGAGCGGTCCCTTTTATGGCTTCAATCGCCCGGGCGCGAAAGTCTCCGAGGCGATCATCGACAACTGGTGGCGCCAGGGCATGAATGGTGGGGCCAAGGCGCAGTACGACTGCATCAAAGCCTTCTCGGAAACCGACTTTACCGACGACTTGAAGGCCATCGACGTGCCGACCCTGGTGCTGCACGGCGAAGACGACCAGATCGTGCCGATCGCCGATTCGGCGCACCTGGCCATCAAGCTGCTCAAACAGGGCACGTTGAAAACCTACCCCGGCCTGCCCCATGGCATGTGCACCACCCATGCCGACGTGATCAACCAGGATCTGCTGTCCTTCATCAAAGGCTGACGCTCGCTTCGCAGGTGCCCGATCGCAATGAACCGGCACCTTGCGCGCCCACCGGGAACAGACAATACGAACGGCAGTGATGAACTGCTGCCATCACTCAGTGGTCACAACAAGTGATGGCATCGCAACTGATCACTTGTTCCACTCAGCCGCGACGCTTGAAATCCACACATTCCAGGGTGCGCCGGATAACGCTCAGTGATTTCGGTTCCTACCGCAAGTAGGCGCTGACTGCTACTGCCATCCAATGCTCCCTTATCGGAGTACGCAAATGACTCAATCCATACGGATGTTCCTGACGGCTTTGCTTGCAGTTGTCGCATTGGCCTCGGCCAGTTTCCTGAATACGGCAGGCGCCGCGACCGCCGAGGACCTCACCACCGACTCCAAGCAAGCGCTGCAAACCCTGTACAAGACCAATCCCGCTGCCGAAACCATTGGGAAACAAGCCAAGGCGATACTGGTCTTCCCGAAAATCATCAAGGCGGGCCTGGTGTTCGGCGGCAGCTACGGCGAAGGCGTCTTGATGAAAGGCAACACAGCAGTGGATTACTACAACTCCGTCGGCGGCTCCTGGGGCTTGCAGGCCGGCGCCCAGTCCTATGGCTATGTGGTTTTCCTGATGACCGACAAAGCGGTGAAATACATCACTGAAACCAAAGGTTGGGAAATCGGTGTAGGGCCAACGGTGGTCGTGGTGGATGAAGGGCTTTCGAAGAACCTGTCCAGCTCGACGCTGAAAGACGACGCCTACGCGTTCATCTTCTCCCAGCAAGGTTTGATGGCCGGGATCAGCATCGAAGGTACGAAGATTTCCCTGATCAAGCGCTAGAACCGGCAGTTCAGTGGATCGTCGGACGAGTGAAGGCAGCCTGGTCCAATCAGGCCAGGCTGCCAACGTGCGCTCTACCAGAGCGCGATGTCATAGGTGATGTAAATCCGGTTGCTGTCGCGCCCACGTGCGAAGTCCGCGCGGTAGACATAGTTGCGCAGCTTTACACCGACGCCTTTGAACGCACCGCTCTGGACCACGTAGGCCAGTTCGGTGTCACGTTCGGATTCCTTGATCCGGGTGTCGGACTTGCCATCGTTACCCTTCAGGTATCGGGTCAGGAACGTCAGGCCTGGCACGCCCAGGGGCGCAAAGTCGTACCCGTAGCTGAGCATCCAGGTTTTCTCGTCCTCCTCGATGAACTTGCCGATACCGGCGTTGCTGAACGAGAACACCGTGGCACCGCTGATGTAGGGCAGCCCTGCATCACCGCTGAGGGTTTGATAGCCGCCGCCAAAGGTGTGCCCTGCCACCGCGTAGGACATCAGGACACTGAGCATGTCGTTGTCAATCTTCGAGGCGTAGGCGCGGCCCGCGTCGTGGCTGTTGAAGTAGCGCAGGTCGCCGATCAGGGTCCCGCGACCTAACGCCAGATCGTGCTGGATGCCGGCGAAGTCCTGGCGATAGAAGTCTTCCAGCTCGCCGTGGAAGTAGCTCAGGCGCGTGTTCTTGCCGAGTTTGTAGTCGGCGCCGGCGTAGGTGAAGTCCCCGCCTCTGTCGCCCGAGAAGCCATCAGGCACGATCGACACACTGTCCGTGGAATCACGCTGCTTGAAGCGGTCCAGGCGTCCGCCGGTCAGGGTCAGGTTGTCGATATCCGTGCTGGTCAGCTGGCCGCCCTCATAGGTCTGCGGCAACAGGCGTGCATCGTTGTAGTTCAGTACGGGCGTCCTGGGCAGCAGTGTCCCGTACTTGAGGGTGCTCTTGGCCAGCCTGATCTTCGCCGTGGCGCCGGCGCTGGAGAATTCATCGGCGGCGCGGCCATCGTCATGCACCGGCAACAGGCCGGTACCGCTGCGCCCTCGCCCCGAGTCCAGCTTCACCCCCAGCAATCCCAGTGCATCAACACCCAGACCCACTGTCCCCGGGGTAAACCCCGACTGGTAATCCAGCAGGAAGCCCTGCGCCCATTCGGTGCGCTCACTTTTTGCGGTGCTGGCCGCACGGGCACTCAGGCCATGCTCATCACGAAAGTTTTCATTGAAGTAGACATTGCGCAGCTGCAGCTTCAGCTTGCTGTCGTCGATGAAATCGCTGGCATCAACCACGGCAATCGGGAATACCCCAAGGAGAGGTAAAAGCGCCCTGCCAATCAGAGAATGGGTCATGCGGAACTACTCTTGTTGTTTTTCAGGATGCAGGAATTCGCGCGCCGGCGAACGGCGCGTGGACAGGCGTCTAGCCGTGCGTCAGGGATAACTCAGGAGAACAGCGTCAAGGCGCCGGTCAGCAGGGCCAGTGCGGTGATCACCAGGGAGGTGAGCACGGCCCATTTCACGGTGGCGCGCTGGAAGTCGCCGATATCGCGATCGACCATGCCCACCAGCAACAGGGTCGACGCTACCAAGGGGCTCATCAGGTGCACCGGTTGTCCCAGCACCGATGCCCGGGCGATTTCCACCGGGTCGATGCCGTAGGCGGCCGCTGCGTTGGCGAGAATCGGCACTACGCCGAAGTAATAGGCATCGTTGGACAACACGAAGGTCAAGGGCATGCTGGTAATCGCCACCACCAGCGGAAACAGGTGGCCCCAGGACGGTGGAATCCACTCCACCAGCGTCTGGGCCAGGGCATCGACCATTTTCGTGCCGGAGAAAATCCCGGCGAAAACCCCGGCGGCGAACACCAGCAGGACCACGGTCATGGCGTTGCCGGAATGGGCGAGGATGCGTTCCTTTTGGATGTCCAACTGCGGGTAGTTGATCATCAGCGCCAGGACAAAACCGATCAGGAACAGGATCGCCGAATGGGCCAGGCCCATCACCAGCGCGATCATCACGCCGATCACCAGCATCAGGTTCACGTAGGCCAGCTTCGGGCGTTTGTGCGGTGTGTCTTCAAGAATGGCCTTGATGTAGCAATCACCTCCGCCGCTCTGCAGTTGGGTATCGCCGATGCGCTTGCGCTCGGCGCGACCCAGCAGAAATGCCGTGAACACCACCCAGGCGGCGCCGCCGATCATGGTCGGCAACAACGGGATGAAATACTCTCCGGCATCCACCCCCAGCGCGGCAATCGCCCGGGTGGCCGGCCCGCCCCAGGGGCTCAAGCCGCTCATGATGCTCAGCGACAACATGGCAATGGTCGCCAGGATCATCGGATTCATGCCGATGCGCTTGTACAACGGCAGCATCGCCGCGCAGGTGATCATGTAGGTGGTCGTGCCATCGCCGTCCAGTGCGACCGTCAACGACAGCAGCGCGGTGCCGATGGCGATTTTCATCGGGTCGCCGTTGACCCGCTTGAGAATCTTGCGGATCAGCGGGTCGAACAGGCCCGAGTCGATCATCAAGCCGAAAAACAGGATCGCGAACAGCAGCAACGCGGCCGACGGCGCGACCATCTTCAGGCCGTCGAGCATCATTTTCCCGGTGGACCCGCCAAAACCGCCGATCAAGGCAAAGACGATCGGCACAACGGTCAACGCAACGATGGGCGACAAGCGTTTGGACATGATCAGGTAGGTGAACACTACCACCATGGCCAGGCCGAGTAAGGCGAGCATAGGGCATCTCTCTTGTTGTTATTGATGGCGAGATCGACGCGCAGGCGAACGACCCCGAGACTACCAGACGTTGCAATCGGCAACGTCCGGCAATGGGCGGCGATGAACGGTTTTGCGGGTAGCGGTCAGCTGCGGTGGGCGACTTCCACCGGCTCCCAGGCCTGGTTCCCGGCCAGCGGCGTCGAGGTTTTTCCGTCCAGGGTATCGAGCAGCACCTGACGGTCGCAGGCGTTCTCGGAGATGGCGATGACCACGGTCGCCACGGCATTGCTGGCCAGGCTGGTCAATGCACGGGCTTCGGACATGAAACGATCGATGCCGATCAACAAGGCCAGGCCCGCCAGCGGAATGTCATGGATCACCGACAGCGTCGAGGCGAGGGCCACAAAGCCGCTGCCGGTGACCCCTGCGGCGCCCTTGGAGGACAACAGCATGATTGCCAGCATGGTCAGGGTCTGCGTGAGGCTCAGCTCGATATTGCAGGCCTGGGCAATGAAGACCGCCGCCAGCGACAGGTAGATCGCCGTGCCATCGAGATTGAACGAATACCCCGTCGGCAACACCAGCCCCACGACACCCTTCCTGCACCCCAGCGCCTGGAGCTTTTCCAGCATGCGTGGCATCACCGGTTCCGTGGAAGACGTGCCCAGCACCACCAGGAACTCTTCGCGCAGGTAGCGCAGCAACTTCCACAGGCTGAAACCATGGGCGCGACAAATGCTCCCCAGCACCACAAAGACGAAGAAAGCGCAGGCGATGTACAGGGTCATGATCAACTTCGCCAGGGAGCCCAGCGAGGTGATGCCGTACTGTCCGACCGTGAACGCCAGCGCCCCGAAGGCACCGATCGGCGCAAAGCGCATCAGGTAGGAAAAAATCTTGAAGACCATCTGCGATGCGGCCTCCAGTACATCGAGCACGGGCTTGCCGCGCTCACCCAGGGATGACAGGGCAAACCCGCACAACACTGCGATAAACAGCACCGGCAGCACTTCGCCTTTGCTGAACGCACCGATGAACGTATCGGGGATGATGTGCATGAAAAACTCGACGACCCCGAGTTTGGCTGCCGACTCCGTGTACTGGGACAACCCTGCGGTGCTCAACTGGCTGGGATCGATGTTCATTCCCGCGCCCGGCTTGAACAGGTAGACCGCCACCAGGCCGATGATCAGGCTGACCACCGTCAGCCCGAGGAACAGCAGCATGGTCTTGCTCAACAAGCGCCCGAGCGAGCGCTTGTCGCTCATCCCGGCAATGCCGGTGACGATGGTGCAGAACACCACCGGGGCAATCATCATCTTCACCAGTTTGATGAAGGCATCCCCCAATGGCTTGAGGGCGACGGCTTGCTGGCCCCAGAAATGCCCGACCACGACACCGAGCAGGACCGCGCAGAGGATTTGAAAGTAGAGCGATTTTACGATTTTCATGGCATCACCCATTTTTAGAATTGTGCTGATGCAAACCCAGGCAGCGTCAGATCACTACCCGGCGAGTCGCTGGGAAGCCGGGGCATAGACGAAACCGGAAAACAGCCGTCGCGCGGTGCGCACAACCGAGGCACGGATGGTCTGGCCGTTGTCGCCGATGTAGGACAACACCACATCGATGCCGCCGCTCGGGTGCTCGATACGCACCTGTTGCAGGCGCGGACCACCGCTGTTGCCGAGCATCCGTGCGACGACGCTGCCTTCGCTGACACAGGCCGTCGCCAGGCCGATGGAGCCGGTAATGGCCAACGCGCGATGGCAGTTGTGGGGCATGAAGTAGCGAACCTGCAGGGTGCCACCGGCCTTGGCCGGGGACACCAGCACCGGCTTGGGGATGACCTTGTCGCTGACATCGCCCAGCCCCATCGCCCTTCCCGCCTGCAACCGCAAGGCTTCGAGCCGATGCAGGAAATCCTTGTCGGCGTCCAGCTCGGCCGGGGTTTCATCGCCGCGCTTGTGCAGATGACGGGCCTCGATGATCACCATCGGCATGGCCATGTCGATGCAGGTCACAGGCACCCCGTCGAACACATCCAGGGTGTTGCCGGTGGGGAAAAGCTTGCCGGTCTTGCTGCCGGCCGCATCGAGGAAGGTCAACTGCACCGGGGCCGCGCTGCCCGGCACGCCATCGATGACCGTGTCACCCTCGTAGCTGACTTTGCCGTTGGGCGTCAGCACGTCGGAGGTGACGAAGGTGCCAGTGTTGAGGTTGCGAATGCGCACCCGGGTGGAGTCGCCGGCTGCCTTGACCAGGCCCTGCTCGATAGCAAACGGGCCGACGGCGCAGAGCATGTTGCCGCAGTTGGGCGCCGTGTCGACCCGACGCTGGGACACCATGACCTGGACGAACAGGTAATCGACGTCCGCCTCGGGATGCAACGAAGGGCTGACGATCGCGACCTTGCTGGTCTGCGGGCTGCCGCCGCCGATGCCGTCAATCTCCAGTTCGTGACCGGAGCCCATCACCGAGAGCAACAGTTCATCGCGCTCTTTAACGCAGACCGGTAGATCCCAAGCGAGAAATACCGGGCCCTTGGAGGTACCACCGCGCATGAGAACACAAGGAATACGTTGCATGGCTTATCACTCTTGTTGATCAATCGGGTTAATTGATGTCTTGCAAACAAGAGTGACAGGGAAGCACTGGTGTTTCCAATGCAAAGATTGGCGCTATTATTCCACTTCACGAATGAATCTTTCCGGCCGTGGCCAAGCCTCTTTTGGGTGAGACAAGCACATGGAATATGAGCTTCAGGACATCAGGTCCTTTGTAAAAATCGCTGAGCTGGGCAGCTTTCACGAAGCCGCAGAAGCCTTGCATCTGTCGCAGCCCGCCTTGAGCCGGCGGATCAAGAAACTCGAGGAGGGGCTGGGCACCGCGCTGCTCGATCGAACAACGCGCAAGGTCAGCCTGACCAGCGTCGGACGTGATTTCCTGCCCAAGGCACGTCGATTGCTGGACGACTTCGACGACTCGATTCTCAATATCCGCGAATTGGCGGAACGGCAGATCGGTCGGGTAACGCTCGCCTGCATCCCCACCGCGGCGTTCTACTTCCTGCCCTCGGTGATCCGCATCTACAACGAACGTTACCCGAAAATCCGCATTCGCCTGCTCGACCTGAGTGCCAATGAAGGCCTGGAAGCGGTGCTGCGCGGTGAAGCGGATTTTGGCATCAACATGATGAGCGGCCAGCACCCCGACATCGAGTTCGTGCCCTTGGTTAACGAACCCTTTGTCCTCGCCTGCCGGCGCGACCATGAGTTGGCCGGGCGCAGTTCGGTCAGTTGGTCTGAACTGGGCGACTATCGGTTGATCGGCGTGGGCCGGCTGAGCGGCAACCGCATGCTGCTGGATCACGCGCTGTCAGGCCTGAGCTGGCGTCCTCAGTGGTTCTACGAAGTGCAGCATCTTTCCACGTCATTGGGATTGGTCGAAGCAGGGCTAGGCGTGTCGGCGATGCCTAGCCTGGCGATGCCCGCAGGCGATCATCCAACACTGGTCAGCGTTCCTCTCATCGACCCCGTGGTCAATCGGTCGTTGGGCCTGGTTTATCGACGGGGCGCTTCGCTTTCCCCGGCCGCAGAAAAGTTCGTGTCGATACTGCTTGAGCAGTGGCCGCAATGACCGGGGATCAGGCAGAGCAGCGACCCTCCCTCGAGGGTCGCCTCCCCCTGCTATCGGTGAGCTATTACCGGTCCCTGGTAATACGGCAGCTTGTCGATCCGTGGTTTGTAGGCCTCCGTGGCGACACTGCGCTGGACATGCGCGGCGATCTCGTCCATCCGGGCAAACCAGACATCACCCTTGGCCATCATGTATTCGATCAGCTTCGACACCTCATGCCAGCGTGACAATCGACCGGAAAGGAACGGATGCCAGACCGGCACGAAAAGCGCGCCATACTCCCAGGCGGCATCGAACTCGGCCTTGAACACCTCGACGGCGCGTTGCGGCGACTGGATCGGCATCTGGAAATCCAGGTCGATGCTGTGCATGTACTGCGGCCAGTCATCCAGCGCCCAGCTTGACGGCAACTCCACCAGATCCCCCGCTCCCGTGCGCAACAGATAAGGCACATCATCGCCCATCAAGGAGGCGTCATAACTGAAGCCGCGTTCGATCAACAGGTCAGCCGAGTGCTCGGACATGTTGTACAGGGGCGCCCGCCAGCCGCGCGGTGCCTGGCCGGTAAAGCGCTTGATGGTGTCGCAACCGCGGTCGAGCCAATAGGCTTCCTCTTCCCGGCTCAGCTCGTTGGGATGCTCATGGATGTAGCCGTGGTGGGCAATTTCGTGCCCACCTTCGACGATCGCCTCGATGGCCTGCGGGTATTGCTCGATGCACCAGGCTGGAATGAAAAAAGTCTGCTTGATCTCGAAGCGTCGATAGGTTTCCAGGATCCTTGGTATCGCCACTTTAGGGCCGTAGTGCAGCATCGAAATACTCGCAACCCGTGTCGCGGAATCCTTGGGGTGCGCCACATGCAGAATGCTGTCTGCATCCATATCAAAGGTAAAGGCCACGGCGCAGCGTGCACCGTTTGGCCAGACAATCGGATTTTCAATCATGCGTAATCACCCGTGAGTATTGAACGTTCACCAACAGCGACCCAGCGCCCGATCAATACTCGTGATCGATCAGCCAGTTGGAATAATGGGTGAGGCCTTTTTCCAGCGACCACTGCGCGCGATAACCCAACTCCCGCTCGGCGGCACTCAGGTCCCATTCGCCATGGCGATCGAGATGCCAATAACCGCCGCCCACTTCGATGCGTGCTTGGGGAATGATCTTGCGGATGATTTCAACGGCTTGATGCAGCGTCCAGGAGCGATCACCGGCAATGTTGAAGACGCCGCCTTTGAGGTCCCGGGTTTCAGCTGCCATCAATACGGCACGCACGACGTCTTCCACGTGGATGTAGTGAAACCGGTGATCGCCGCCCGAAGCCAGGGTAAATGTTTCACCACGGTGGACGGTTTTGAGGATGTCCCTGAGCACTTGCGGCATCTTGTTTTCGGGGCCATACACTTCGGCGATTCGCAGGGAAATCACTTCCATGCCATAGAGGTCGTTGTAGACCCGGCCAAAGTGCTCGGTGGCAATCTTGGTGACGCCGTAGGGAGTCGTTGGGTAGGTCGGTGTTTGCTCATTGATCTCTCCTTCGTAATGTCCATAGACCGTTTCCGAAGAAAAGTTGACCAACTTCTTGATGCCCGCCAGGCGCATGGCTTCAAGCAAATGAATGGTGCCATCGATGTTCGCCGTCACCGTCGTGATGGGCAGGTCGATAGACAGGTCGGGATGGGACATGGCCGCCGTGTGAATGACTCGATCAACGCCATGTTCCTTGATGGTTCGGACAATCCTCGGTATGTCGAATAACTCCCCCTGCACAGGCGTCATGAATTCAGACCTGGCTTCGGAGTAGTCACGGTTGTAACTCACCACCTTGACGCCTTGCTCGCTGAGCTTCCTGGTCAGGTATCTGCCCACATAGCCCAAACCACCGGTAATCATTACAGCGCTCATGTTGTTTCCCTCTTGTTATTAGCGGTGAAGTCAAACTTCAAGACACTCAGCTAGATCGCAGCGCCGCCATTGGGGCTGATGATCTGTCCAACCATGTAATCACCGGCGGGCCCGGCCAGGGCTTCGACCATGGCGGCGATTTCATCCGGCTTGCCGAAGCGCCTCAACGGCAGGCTCGCACGGGTTTCATCGTTGAATTCGAGGGTGTCGTTGATCAGCATGTCGGTCTCGATCGGCCCCGGCGCCACCGAGTTGACCAGTACACCTTTGGGGGCCACTTCCTTGGCGACCGCCTTGGTCAGCGCGATCACCCCGCCCTTGGAAGCGCAATACGCGGCGTAGGTCGGGAAGCCGATCAGCCCCAGCTCGGAGCTGATGTTGATGATCCGCCCCTGACCGCGTGCCAGCATGCCCGGTAACACCGCCTGCATGCAGGCCCAGGTCCCGCCGAGGTTGGTACTGATCATCTGCTCCCACTGCGCCCAGGTCGTTTGCTCGACTGTCGCCGACACCAGTCTCCCGGCATTGTTGACCAGGATATCGACCCGGCCGTAGCGGCTCTCCGCCTCGCGAAGAATGCCGGCTGCGGATTCGGGGTTACTGATATCCGCCTGAATGGTGATCCCGTCGCCACCGTTGGCTTCGGCTGTGCGGATGACCTCGTCCAGTTGATCCTTGGTGTCGAAGTAGTTGAGCACCAGATGATCACCACTTGCCGCAAAACGCCTGGCGATGGCCAGCCCAATACCCCTTGCAGCGCCCGTGATAACGACTACACGTTTCATAAGTTCTCCCATGATTTTTTAGATGAAAGCCGTGCGTGCAAATCAGGCTTTGGAAAGTACGGGTTTCCTGGAGACACGCGATTGCCAGACCAGGATCAGTGCGCCAGACAGTATCGTCAGCGCGCCCAGGTACCAGGCCGTGTATTGATCCTCTGGCGAGACCGGATTGGCGCCGGCGGTGTAACCGATGTATCCCAGGACGAGAATGGCGAGAGTTGCAGGGATCGACAGTGCGAACGCGATTGCGAAACGCTGACGGCGGAACGTCATGACAATGAAGGCAGCAATGGCGGCCATGTAGGACATCACCAGCGTGATAGTCACCACGTCGTAGTACCAGACGATCTTGTCCAGCGGCTTCCACCACAGCAGTGCAATGGCGACGGCCGCGACGATCACGCTGGCGAGCCAGGGCGACTTGGTCTTGTTGACGGCACTGAGCGCCAACGGCAGATGCCCTTCTTCACTCATGCGATAAAGCGTGCGCGCCGCTGCACTCGAAGAGATCTGCATGCCGGCACAGGCCGACGTAATCACCACGAACAAGGCAATCCAGGCCATGGCCGGTGGCAAGTAGACGTTTGCCACCGCAGCGATTGGCCCACCGTTGCCGTCCTCGATGATGGCCGCCAGTGTCTCCACGGGCACGGCGTACTGCCAGCCGATGGCCGCGAGGGTGTAGATGACGAAGGCGGACGTCAGCACGAGCAACATGGAGCGTTGCACGGTACGAACCGGAATCCGCGACTCCTCGATGTAGTTGATCGCCGAATCGAAGTTGGCGAGCATCCATACACCGAACAGCACCCCTGGCCCGATGGCTGACCAACCGTCCGCCCCTTCTGGCGTGTACATGGACAGCACCGACAGGTCCGGTACCTGAGGGTCGATGATGCCCATCAACCCGAGCCCGGCAACGACACCGATCTCGAAAATCAGGAAGATGCTGGCGATTTTCGCGGTGGCATTGACGCCCTTGCAGGAAATGGCCAGGAAGACCAGGACCATGCCCGTACCAATCAGTTTGGCGTTGAGCGCACCCGCCAGGGCCGGGAACAGCGCCTGGATATATTCGGTGCCGATGATTGCGCACATGGCCATTACTGCCGTACAGGCAACGGAGTAGGCCCAGCCGAGAATGGTCCCGACGCTGGTATGCAGGAAACGCGAGGTGAAGGTAAAGACGCCGCCTGCCGAGGGGGCCTGGCGAGTGAGGGAGATCATGCAGAACGCCATGACCAGCATGGGGAAGAAGTACGCAATCAATATGGCCAGCGGCGCATGGTGGCCCGATATCGAGTAAAGAATCGACATCGAAGAGGCGGCAATCCAGCCCGGAGCATTAAAACCAAGTGCGGAAAACGTTACATCCCTGGTGGTGAGCGTCCCCTTGTTCAGCGCTGTATCAAGTTCACGAACAGTTCCGTCACGGTCATAACCGATGATTTCATAGAAGTTCATTTGTCAGGCTCTGATTAATAGCTATAGAAGATCTTGTAGCGTCAAGCCGTGGGAATCGGTTTGAACACCGCTCTTATTATTCAACTATGCAAAATGCAGATACTCACAACCCGAACAAGCCAATCAAATAGCTTATTCAGAGTTGACTTGCAGCTTTGTTGTTTTTATCGCTGTGGTTTTTAAACCTTTGAATGGGTGGCCAGTATAGAAACAGCCAAAAAAAACCTACCATCAGGAATTTCCGATCTTTGCATCTGAATGGGCGAAGTAAGGCTCGCCCACCTTGCAGTTTTCGGATAGCGCCGGTCATTCGATCCGCGCATCATCACCGCCCCCGCTCATAGCCGTTCCTTTCGACAAGAATGCACTGCGTCAAATCGGCCTCTTAAACCGTCTCTATACTCAGCCAGAACCACCTGAACGGAGGACTCCCATGCGCTACGCCTTCACATTGAAAAATGGTGCCATGGCCCTTTTCGATCCAGACACCGCCTTGCTTACCCTCACCACGCCCCATGGGGAAGTACAAAGCACTACGATAGGCAGAGCAGAATCGCGTCTATTGGAGCTGCTGCTCATGGAGCCCGGGCAGACTAAAAGTCGTGAAGAGATCATCGACTACACCTGGAATGACCGCGTCGTCGCCTCCGGCAGTTTGAACCAGGCGGTTTTCTCCCTTAGAAACATTCTCAATGACAGCCGTGATCACGAGATTCTGATGACGGTTCCGCGAAGAGGTTATTGCTTCAACCGTCTTTATGTAGTCGATGTCCCCACAAATCCCCCAACGCCCTCGGAAGAAGCTGCGCCTGTGCTCGCCGTTGAAGAGCCGGCACCGTTCGGGAATGACGATCTTGCGGTGCCTTCAGCAAAGACCAGGAAATCAACTTACCTGACAAAAGCCCATTTAATCGGCTATGTGCTGACCTTGGCAGTCTGCGCCTACACGGGTTTCCACTCAGGTTTCGACACATCGAAAATAGAAGTCTCCACCCTCAAACAAAATGAACTGGTCATCCATGCATTAGGCGAGAGTGTCGCCGAAGCTGAATCGCTGAGGGATCTCTCGGCGACCCAAGTGCAACAGCTACCGCCAAACTTGAAAGGCGAAGTCTGGTTGAACCTGTTTAAAACAAACTACTCTGTTTCGTGCGTTCGTCCGGATCTAAGCACTGCAAACCTGCAATTGAATAGCGGGCAAAAAGACCTTGCCCCGATGATCCGGCAATGTTTGGAAGCCACCCTATGAAGTCAATGACCTCTTCAACTGTTCACTGGATCGTGCTTGCAATCATCAACGCCGCCTGTGTCTTTTCCCTGACCTATTCGCCCTCTTATTACATGGAAAATATCAGTTATCAAACCATGACTCGTCAATGGCTGGAGGACTCCAATCAACTCAATACCGAAGAGTACCTGACCATCGGCCATGGCCGACTGACACAAACCACGATTGAAAGCCTGAACGGAAAGATTCGTAATGCAACCATCTCGGCGCAGATTGTCCGGGAAAGCAAACACCATGTGCAAATAAAGATCAGCAACGTCAAACTCAGCCAGGACACTGAATTATTCGCCATTGAAAAGACGCCGGATCTGTTTTTCAGGCGTCAATTCGTTCTACAGGAAGGCGCCGTTCTCAACTATGAGTTGCTCCCCACCTCCAACAAAAACGCCGTATGCTTTTATGTACATGACATTGGCCGCTTGCGCTGCATGAATCACTGAGACATCTGCAACCCATCACATCAGAACAAAAATAATAATTACTAATTTGAATCAAACCCCCTCCCCCCGCAACATCCCGCCTTTGTAGCGCTCGAAGTCGTTCCTGCTGACATCAGCGTTGAAAACATACATTTTCCGCGAGTCGTCAAATCAATGATAACCAGGATCCTGGCAGCTCTAGCGCTGGCTGCTCTATCGTTTGCTTCAGCGGCACACAATGAATATTCGGTCGGCAGTACGGAAATCGAACTCTACGAATTGGAAATGAGCCCCAACGAAACAATCAAGCTCAAGCACTTGAAAATCTACTCTGAAAAGCAAGCCCATGACGATGAAGACGCTTTTGACAACGCCTTGCCTGCCCCGCCACAAAATCAACAATCGGAGTCACGACCTGTCGCTGACTCCAGTTTGAGCGAAATATGAGTTTTTGACTTCAACCAGCATCGTGGGAGCAGGACTATCCGCAGGCACTGCCTGAAAACATCATCAACAAGGAACGCACGTCAATGCTGCTAAGAAACCTCGCTACCGTATCCTTTGGTGTATTGCTGTCTCTCAAGGCCTTGGCTGATGACAAGGAACTCTATGGCGCCGACCTGACGCGTCTTGAAAGCAACACGAACAAGCTGAGCGATGAAAAGTCCGATTACAGGATTGTCACAGCCTATCGTGCTGAGGATTTTTTTGCTTTTGATGCGGCAGCCATCGGCCCGGCCAGCCAGAAAACCGCGATCTTTGGATCGAACCTGGCACCCGATAAACTTCAAGGCCTGGTGGAGTTATCCTCGAGCGACGCGTACGTCTTTACTGCGGCATTGTCGATGCCTGAGAAAAACCCGGGCACTGTCCAATTAGCTGAAGAGCAATCTATTCCATGAGCATCATGATCCCTGATGAAGTCTTTCACGTAACGGCCACGCCTGCGGACCAAACCGATAGAACAGTTGGCCGTTGGCAGCTGAGCCTCGCACCGTTGGAACACGAAGCAAACATCAGGCAGCACAAGCTCTTTCAGGGTTCCAGGCTGCAATGCAGTCGTCTGGAGTTTGACTCAACCGTCACCTTGATGGGTTGTGTCCCTCAGGGCTTTGTAACCCTTGCCATTTCACAGGCTTTGGTGGGTCGACCCACGGTCAATAATCATCATTTGTGGCCTAACGAAATCATCGTGTTGTATAGCGGTGAGCCCGTGCACTACACCTGCGAGCCGAATGAAACGCTTTTCACCCTGACCACGACTCTCGAACATTACGTACATTGCCTTGGAAACCATTCTTCCATCGATATGCTGCGGGATAGAAAGGAGCAGCGCTTTCAGGTTGCACATTACCAGTTGGTGCAATCCGCCATTCAGGCGATCAACGCCTACTCCATGGACGCCACCCCGCCTCGTTTGCAACCGCTCAGCTGCGCTGAAACTTCAGCGGCTGAAAGTGCGTTGCTGATTTCTCTGCTACGGGCCCTGATACCTGTTGGCCGATCCGCGCTTACTCCCCCGCGAAGAAGAAAGATCGCAATAGAGGCCATGCAATACATTCATGAAAACACCAAAAAATCCCTCAGCGTGAAGGCGTTGGTCAAACAACTTCAAACCACAACTCGCAGCTTGCACCATGGCTTCGTCGAAACGTTCGGGATTTCGCCGATCGCTTACATCAAGAACCTGAGACTCGCTCGTGCCCGTCGGGACTTGATCCGCAACACTTGGCCGACGGTCACTGAAACCGCCATGTATTGGAATTTTCACCATCTGGGCCGGTTTTCCAAAGCGTATCAGGATGCTTATGGAGAAACCCCCTCGGAAACGGCCAGGCGTAATTCTGCAAAACTGGCCACGGCCGCCAAAAATAACAATCAATAATTTTCATCCCACAGCCTGAATGGTCAGCATGCTTGTTTCTACCCAAGGGGATAAGCATGCGCTATCGACTGAATTCGCTACCACTCAAACAGAAAGTCATCTTTTGCCTGGCCGCCTATTTATCGGGCGTTGCCTTAGCCTGGCTGGTTAACACCTATCAAACCCTTTGAAGCCATTCATAAATATCAATCAATGACTTCAATCATTCTTCACGTTCATTCAAATTCTCGGCCAACACCCATCGACAACCCGTAGAAGGACCCTGCCTCACATGCTATTTCGAAACCTTGGCTTCGTTTCACTGCTTTCGTTACTGTCTTTTCAGGCGCTCGCTGATGACAAAGGTTTATATCTTGGCGCTGGCGTCAGCAGCATTGAAACCGACAAAGTCCATTTGAACGATGAAGACACCAGTTATAAGGTTTTTGCAGGTTATCGCCTCAACAACTATCTGGCCTTCGAAGGCGCCTTCGTTGATCTCGGCCAATTCGAAGACAGCAATCTGGATTTCGACGGTAAGTCTGTCCAGGCCAGTGCCCATCTCGGCTTTCCGTTAGGAGACCGAGTGCGAGTATTCGGCATTGTCGGTGCCCATGCCTGGGATGCCGACGGCAATGCCGCCGATGACGATACGGGCGTGGACCTGACCTACGGTGCCGGCGTTGAACTCGATGTATTTCGCAACATCGGTGTCCGCGCTGAATATGAAGTACTGCAGGTCGGTAACATGGACCTGAATCAAACAACGGCATCCGCTTACATTCTCTTCTAAACCCCTCCTGAATTGAGCGGCCAAGCGGGTCGCTCAACCTCAAGCCTTCTTCTCACCGATCAGTACCGCCAGGTCGCCTGCACAGAAAGACCATTCGCACTGTTTTCATAGTTGGCGCTGTATTGCGGCTGAAGACCTGTGTTGTTCGACTGTTTCACCGAGACTTTGGAATCCCAGAGATAACCGTAGGCAAAGTCTATTGTCAGGTCGGCATTCGGCGAATAAGCACCACCCAGGGTCACGGCCTGGCGATTGCCAACCGGTATGCGCACGCTGCGATCGGCATTCCTGATGGGTGACGGATCATAGGCATAGCCTGCCCGCAGCAGCCATTGCGGGTTCAGTTGAAAGGCTGCGCCAACCGCGGAGGACCAGGTGTCGCGCCAGTTCATTTCTTCGGTTACACGTCCCAGGCCAGCCGCCTCGCCCAGGGGCGAAAGTCCACTGTTGACAGCCTCGACCTGCTGGATCCGGCTCCAGCGTTTCCAGGTAGCCCCCAGGTATCCCGTCCAGCGACTATTGAAATGATGGGTGATGGACGTATCCACCGATTCGGGCATCGTGAGGTCTATCTTGTTGTCATACTTTCCGTCCAACGGAATGGCGCTTGGGGAGCCAGACACCTCGGTATGCCCTTCAAGTGTGTAGTCCACCTTCGAGTGATAGTTGATCCCCCAACTCGTTGCCTCGGTAAAGTCGATCAGGATGCCGACGTTGTAGCCAAGCGCCGTGTCATCGCCCTTGATGGTCACCAGTGTGTCCTGGCCGTTGTTAAGGGCGCCGGTAGCCAAATAATTCTGCAGCTTTGCATTGAAGCGGTTGATCGTCGGTCCGCCACCAATGGACAGGTAATCATTGACCCGATAGGCAATGGTGGGCTGCAGGGTTATTTCCCTGGTCGTGCTATAGGAGCCATGGTAGCGACCTTGAAAAGAGCCCTCGTAATCGTTGATCAAACCACTCGGCGCATAGAGGCCCAGCCCTATCGAAAGACGATCATCAAGCGGCGTCGACATGTAGGCGAAAGGGACAACGCCCAAGGGTACCGAGTCCCCCTTGTTCGTACCCGTGGCACTGCTCTGCGCATCGCTGATGTCGTCGCTCACCGAGACGACGGCGGCGCCGCCGGAAATCTCACTGCGCTTTAACCTGGTCAAGCCTGCGGGGTTGCCAAAGATGGTGCTGGCATCCAGCGCCGAAGACGACCTTCCCGCATAAGCGGTTCCCGCACTGCTTGCGCTTTGCTCGTTCAGGGCAATGCCATTGGCGCCTGCAGTTGTTGATGCGCCAATCAGGGCTAAGGCACCGGTTAACCTGACCCAGGATGCAAACGCTTGCCAAGCAGAAAAACACGGGAGCGCAGGGTTATTCACTTTCATTGTCCACCTCTTGTTCTTTTTGTGGGTTGAATGCGGGCAAGGCTTCGCCTTCCCGTGCACTTGGCAGTGCGGGTTGGCGTTGATCGAAGTTGTGAAAATGGCCCTGGTTACCAGGGCATCAGTTTGACTTAGGGAGGCGTACTCACACTCATTCAAGCCACTCCACTTGAAAGCTGAAGCGCCCTAGAAGAAGCGCCAGGGTTTGTTGGTTGTCTCCCGCGCGGATGCAGGCGACCAACCCGCGTCGTGCATCCTGTACCACCTCTACTTCCACTCCCTGCAGACACATTCGTTGCACTTCCTGCTCGACTACCCTGGCAATCTCCCGCTGCTGCAAAGCGGGCTTGAATATCTTGCCCACGGCAGTCAGGGGCAACGCGTCGAGGATTTCAATGCGCTTGGGCACGGCGGCCCGTTCGCTGATGTTGAGATGGGCGAACGCCTCCAGTTCTTCGGCGTTGCAGCCGTGCCCGGGACGCAGTTGAACATAGGCGACCGGCACCTCGCCCGAGTAGGCATCGGGGCTGCCGATGGCAGCAGCCAAGGCGACGGCGGGATGCGCCTGCAGAGCCTCCTCGATTTGCTTGGGATCGATGTTGTGGCCGCCACGAATGATCAGCTCCTTCCTGCGTCCGGTCAGCCAGAAGTAACCCTGGGCATCCTGGCGGCCCAGATCGCCGGTATTGAGCCAGCGCTGACCGTCGATATCGATCCACAGGCCCTGGTTATGGCGCGCCTCCAGATAGCCATTGAAGAGGTTCGGGCCACTGATCGTGATCAGACCGATTTCATCCACATCGGCATCGCGCAGGTACTCCCCGCAATCATCGAGCACGACCGCGCGCATAGGCTGGTAGGCGATCCGCATGCCGATGGAGCCGATACGGCGCTCGCCATGGGGCGGATTGATCGAGGAAACGCAGGTGCCCTCGGTAAGACCGTAACCTTCAAGGATCCTTACCCCTGTGCTGCGCTCGAATTCGCGCAAGAGCTCGGCTGGCATTGGCGCGGCACCACATATGGCAAAGCGCAGGCTGGACAGGTCGCGGCCCTGCCATTCATGTTGCAGCAGTGCTGCATAAACAGTCGGCACGCCGGAAAAGAGGTTGATACCGAAGTGCTCGACCATCTCCCAGAATCGTGGGATGACTCCCTCGCCACGGTACCCATGGGGCGTGCCGAGGATCACATGGTCGCCTTGGGTCCAGGGCATCAGCCCGGTCACCAGTTGGCCATTGACATGGAACAGCGGCAGGCCACAAAAGATGACCTGGCCACCACTGCGTGGCTGCAAATGAGCAGACACAGACCATGCGTTGAATACTTCCGAACCATGGGTACGCGCGGCGATCTTGGGCAGCCCGGTGGTGCCGCCTGTACAGATGTAGGAGGCGCATTCGTCCGGGCGAATTTGCCGACCGCTCTTGAGGTGTGTGTGCGGCTGGGCATCCATCAACGATTGCCAATCGTGGATCGCGATATCGTCTCGTTCCTGCAGTGCCGTGGCTTCGGAAGTCCCACATATTGATGCGTCGACACAGGGCTCCATGCTGACCCAGACCACGGACTTGACCGTGGGCAACTGGTCCAGCTGCGAAGCCAGCTTGGGCCACAGATCACTGCCCGCCGTCGGCGCGAGTGTCACCACCACGGATGCCTTCGCTGCATTCAGCAAGTCAGCCATCTGCCTGGCCTCAAGCAGCGGATTGATCGCCATGACGATGCCTGCGGCCTCCCCGCCCCAGATCGTGAAATGGGTTTGCGGCAGGTTGGGCAAGATAAAGGCAATCACCTCACCCGGTCTAATGCCCAGGTCATGGAAGGCATTGGCCGCGCGGGTGATATCGGCGAACAGCTGGGAGTAGTTCCACTCCAGGGTGTGTTTGAAATGGGCGGCATCGGCGAAGAAGCTCAGCGCCGGTGCCTGCGGGGTGCGCTCGGCCGCCTGGCGTAGTGCTTCATACGTGCTGGAGGACAGACCTCGCTCCGTCAAGGGGACTCGCTCGAGACTTTCGATGTCGTTCAGGGTCTGCATCACCATCAGGCTTGCTCCACGACACGGTTGCGCTGCACACCGAGGTCGATCACGCCATCGGCGCTGCGAATACGCGCCTCGACCACGTCACCGGGCTTGAGATATTGCGTGCGGCCCTCCTGCGCCTTGAGAAACAGTTTCCACTTGGTAGCTTCCGGCAGCAGCGCCGCGATGCGCTGTTTGGCAGGCGAAGGAATCGTCAGCGCACAGCCGGCAGGCGTACCGGTGGCAATCAGGTCGCCGACGGCGAGATCTTGCACTTCGGAAAGTTCGGTAAGGGTTTCGGCGGGACCGTAAACCAGGTTGGCCGTGCTGTCGCTCTGTCGCAGCTGGTCGTTGACGGTCAGGCGCAGCTGCAGTGCCTTGAGGTAATGCATGTCCCTGGCACCCAGCAGGCAGAGGTAAGGACCAACCGGGCCGAACGTGCGGAAGCTCTTGCCCTTGTAGAACTGCATCTGGGGAATCTGGATGTCGCGGGCCGAGTAGTCATTGACGATGACGACGCCGGCAATGAACTCATGCAGATTGGCGTCGGTGACAGAAACAGCCCCGCTGATCGCGCGCTTCATCACCAGCCCCAGTTCGATCTCGTAGTCGAGGAAGCGCACGGTGCGCGGCTTGATCAGGTCGCTGTCAGCTGCCACCAGGCAACTGGTCGCCTTGGTGAAGATCATGTTGAATTTCTTCGCGTCCGGGTCCATGCCCGACTCGATCATGTGCTGACGGTAGTTGGCACCCTGGCAGACGAACTGCTGGTTACGGGTCACCGGCGACAGCAGTTTCACTTCTTCCTGCGCAAGCTCCGGGCCTTCGAGTTGAGCGAGGTCGTCGATACTGTTCTGGGCAATGAAGTCACCGGTGGTTTCGAAAACACCGGGGACAACCGTGATACGGCCCTGGCGAAGCACGCCCCAGTGGATACCGTTCTGAAATTCAAAGCGGACTACGTGTACAGCAGACATTGAAGGTACTCCTGGAGCAGGCTTGGTGGTGTTGTTCTGTGGGGGGACCGTCATGGCGGTGGCGCTACCCGAACATCCGCATGAGGGTTATCAACTTGCGAATGGACAAGTCCGGGCTGCGTCGCAAGTTGCGGATCAGCGCCAGCAGATGGGTGAAGCTCAGTCTGGGTTTGGTAAAACTCCTGGGCATGCGCTGCCCCCACTGCGCCATGGCTTCGGGGCTTACAGGGTGAATGCCGATAGGGTGTGCGGCCGTGAAGATGTCCCCGTCGCAGTAATGCTCGTGCTTGTCACCCCAGGGGTCTTGCCAGTAATCGAAGATCTGACTGCCCAGAATGTGTCGACCGATGCCCCAGGAGTGCTTCCAGCCGCGCTCGCGCAGGACGCGCTGGCCCATGCCCACAGCGTCTGCATCGACGACCTCGAAGGCGCTATGGCTGTAGGCAGCCATGAACCCCTGCGCTATCGCGAGCGTATGGTGCGCCGTTGGCGTTCCACCCAGGTCAAGGCGCATGAAGGTGACGATGGGGGTGCCATCGGGGAGCGTCTGCACATCGCTGGGAATGAAGCCGAAATGCCGCGTGTACCAGGCACAGGTCGCCTGGTAGTCGGCCACTTCAATCACGATGTGGCCAAGCTTGAGGACATCGGGCGGCGCAACGGGCGGGCGTTGCGTGGCATTGATACGCGGTTGCTCGTGCGCCAGGTTCCAGCGCAGAGGCGCTCTGTGATCCAGCGCTTTGCCTGGAGACTGCTCGCAAACCGCTTCCACCATGAAGCCGGAAGGATCGGTCAGTCTGACGTAACAGCCTTTGCCAGGATGTTCCGACTTCTGCACCGGTGACGCACCCGGGATTCGAGAGAGTTTTTCCAGATCGCCGATGGACTGGACCGCCAGGCCGAACCCGACAAAACGCGAACGTTCGGCACGCTCGACACGGTAACAGTACGAAGTGGCATCGGTGGCGCGCAGATAGAGCGTATCGGCGTCCTGGCGACTGACCTTCAGGCCGAAGTCGGTGAGGAAACCCGCAGCCTCATTCAAGTCCGGCCTTTGAAAGATCAGATGCGTCAGGTCCCGGGCCTTCACCGTCGGCTGCGGATGCCGGGCGGGTTGTTGTGTCGTCAACCGGTGCAATGGTTTTTTGTCGTTCATTGTTGTTGTTTTCCGGGTTTTTAGGGCGAAGCAGTCCCGACCCCCTGTAAAAACAGGGGTTTTGTCTGGTTGAGTCAGTGAGGGGGCGTCAGTCGAGAGGCGGCAGTGCCGGCAGCTCCAGAGTCGCCAGCACACGCGCCTCCTCGGGTGGTACCCCCAAGGCGCGCAGCACCAGCTCGGCGGTGTCGGAACCCGATTCGCGCCAGGTCCGGTGACCCTCCAGCACGAGGAAAATCGAACCCAGGACGCTGCTCGATATCAGGGTCAGCACTGAGAGCAATTGCTCCTGCGCAAACCTGTAGCGCCCGCTGGAAAGCCCGCTGAGAAGATCCGTGGTCGCCTGGCTGCTGAACATTTCGCGCAACGCAGAATTGCTCATGGCGAACTTGTGGATGAATGCGCCCCATTGGGAGTCTTCGTGGGCTCGGCGAATGAACAGGCGAATGCCATTGGCCAGGCGCTGGGCGGGATCGGACACTGAGTCGAAGCTCTTGTTGACGCGCTCATGCATCTCCTTCGCAAGCTGGCTGGCGACCGCCTCGAACAGGCCTTCCATGCTGTCGATGTTGCTGTAGACCGTTCCGCGCGCCACGCCGGCCGCTTGTGCGAGGTCGAGGATATTGACGTTTGAGGTGCCTCTTTCAGCGAACAGGCGAAAGGCGGCTTGATGAATGCGGCGCTGTGTTGGATTCAGGGATTGCACGGTTCACTCTCCAGAATTACCTTATGGAGCAATTGAACACGCGTGTTCAGTTGACGTCAACAAGGTTTTTCAATAAGTGAATTTTTCCCGACGAAAACCGGCATCCACCCTCTTATTCCACCGAGAAGGCAGGATCAATTGATGAACACACATGTTCATTGCGTTAAGCGTCTTCGGCAGGAGGAGAAAGATCAGGCAGGTAGCGGCTTGCCCGCGATTTTCCTGGCCTTGGCAGGTGTTACACCCAAAGCCTGGAGAACCATTTCGGCGACCCGCACATCGTGTTCCGCCACTGCACGTCCCTCGACAACCGCGCGCATCGCCCCGGTTGTGCATGACAAGACCAGGTCCAGGGCGATCCCTTCGTCCGCGTAGGCAAAAGTGCCCGCAAGCAGCCCCTCACGCAGATCGCCCAGCACATGGGCCGCCAGGCGCGAGCGCATGGCCTGGTCGAAATGGATGATGCGCAGCAGCGCATTCGCCCATGGGTGGTCGGCGGCGGCCCGACAGACGAACAGGCGAACGCCAATCGACAGCCGCTGCGCACCGCACTGCACGTCGGCGTTCAAGACGGAAATGGCGTCGGAGAACTCGGCGGCCATGGCGATGCCCACCGCCTCCAATACTTCGTCGCGAGTGCGAAAATAGTTGTAGATGGTGCCGTTGGAGACGTCTGCCTCCGCGGCCACTTCGAGCAGTGCGATCTCCCCCACCTCCTTGCGTGCGACAAGACGCAATGCCGCGTCCACCAGGCCGCGCCGGGTGCGCTCACGCTTCTTGTGGCCTCGCGTGAGAGGTGGTGGCGCAGTCGCTTCTACAGGAATGGGGGAATGCATGATCAAGCTCGTAATCGGGTGGGCTCGTCGATGGTAACGGAAATGCCGTCAAGGGTGACATCTTCGCTAGCCAGCAGGCCCTTGCAGTCTAGAAGCAGACGGCTTGCCTGCGCGCCAGGGACCTGGTGCATGATGATACGGTCAGGACGAACCGCAACGAGCGTCCCCTTGGCAGCCAGCGGCAGGATCTCATGGTTCATGTCTTCGATGAAATCACAGCTGCCGCCGTTACGTTGGCCTCGAGTCCTGACTTCCAGGAAGTGACCGCCCATTTTTTCCCATGAAACAATCTGCTCGGTTGTCAGCAGCGACAAGGGGTCGACACCCAATCCAACCAGGGTCAGGTTGTCGCCAAGGGCATCGTCGCTGAGTTTGATCTGCCTTTGCATGGTGCGAACCCAAGCCTGGGGGAACAGGCTGCCACAGACCAACGTTTCGCCCCGACGCTGCTGCATGAACAGGCCGTGTTTGAAGGTGTTCTTCGGCTTGATGTCCAGCTGTTCAAAGTACTTTCTGGTAGCGGGCGTCAACGCCAGGGTGCGCATCAGGCCGTGAATAAGGAAAGCGGCGACCTTGTTCTTGGGCATCACCAGGCGGCCCATGAGCTTCGCCAGATTGATCATCGCCTGGGCGTGGGGGCGGCGCTCTTCGTCATAGGTCTCGAGTATTACAGGCGCGGCATGACCGCGAAGGACCCAGGCCAGTTTCCAGGCAAGGTTGGCACCGTCTCGAAGGCCCGCGACCAGACCTTGCCCGACAAAAGGCGGTGTGATGTGCGCCGCGTCGCCTACGAGGAAAGTGCGGCCCTTGCTGAACCTGTTGCAGCAACGGGCGTGGAACCGATACACCGCCTTGCGCTCGATTTGCAGCGCCTGCGGGTTGATCCATGGCGCGATCAGCCGGGCGATGCTTTCCGGGTTTTCCAGTTCTTCCCGGGATTCACCGGGTTGCAGCATGAACTCCCAACGCTCCCTGCCGCCGGGTGCGGGCATGTGCGGTGTCGGGCGCCGTGGATCACAGAGAAATTCAATGTGATCGATCGCTGACTGATGCCGGTTCATGACATCGACAATCAGCCAATCCTGCGCATAAGTCTGCCCCTCGAACTCCTGGCCAATCAATGCCCTGACCCTGGAGCTTGCGCCGTCCGCCCCCACCAGGTACTGGGCGCGAACTTTATGCGCCTGCCCATTCTGATCCCGCACAGTGGCAATGACGCCATCCGCCTCCTCGACCAGGCTTTCAAGTTCGAAGCCGCCCAGACTGGTCACCGACTTCAACCGCGATACCTGGCCGCGCATCGCGTGCTCGAGATCGGGTTGATAGAAGGTCACGAGTTTCGGGTGGCCGTCGATGCAGCCCTGGGTATTGGCTCGACCGAATTGCCCGAGTACCGGGGAGTGCATCCTCACTTCAGGAATGACGATCTTCTCGAAAGCGTCTTCCGCCAGGCCGGCGAGCTGCAGGATGCGCAGCGCCTCGTTGTCCAGGGCAATGGCACGCGGCATCAGCAGGACCTCATGGGTCTTGTCCAGCACCAGGGTCGTTACCCCATAGCGGCCCAGCAGCGCCGCGATGGTTGCACCGACCGGGCCGTTACCGATGACCAGCACGTCGACGGTGGAAGGAAGCGATTCGCAAACTTTCTTGTTGTTGTTCATCTCGAGCCCTTGTTGTGATTGAAGTCGTGAGACGCGCAGGTCTCATCGTCAGGCAGGGTCAAGGCATGCAATATTGAGAGATATTTCAATATTGACGTAATTGTCATTTCACAAGGACCTGGCGCTGGCGTCGTGCTTTTCTTTTGCCAGGTTTTAATGTTACGTTATATCAATACCTTGGCTGCCGGTCGCATACCGACAGCGCTGTCCACTCCCTGCCTGCGACTTTCGATGACCGACCTCATACAAACCCCGCCCGTCACCCGCGCAAACCAACGCCTGATGTCCATCGACGCCCTCAGGGGATTGGTGATCATCTTCATGCTGCTGGATCACGTGCGCGAAACCTTCTTCCTGCACCGCCAGGTCACCGACCCGATGCTCATCGACAGCACTGAACCGACGTTGTTTTTCAGCCGCACGCTCGCCCACTTGTGTGCGCCGGTGTTCGTCCTGCTCACGGGCTTGTCTGCGTTTCTGTACGGTGAAAAGCATCAGGGCACGCACGCCGTGTCGACCTTCCTGTTCAAGCGTGGCCTGTTCCTGGTGGTGCTGGAGTTCACCCTGGTGAATTTCGCCTGGACCTTCCAGTTCCCGCCCACCGTGATTTACCTGCAGGTGATCTGGGCGATCGGCGTCAGCATGATTGCCCTCGCGGCACTGGTCTGGCTGCCGCGACCCATCCTCTGCGGCCTGGGGCTGGTCATAGTCGGCGGGCACAACCTGCTCGACACCCTGCACTTCCCGGTTGGTTCGGCGCTGCACATCCCTTGGGCCATTCTGCATGATCGCGGCTGGATCGAATTCTCCGACAGCCTGCGCCTGCGCACGTCCTACCCGGTGCTGCCGTGGATCGGGGTCATCGCCCTGGGTTACTGCATCGGCCCCTGGTTCGCGCGCCCCGCCTCGACCGCCCAACGTCAGCGTTATCTGTTGCTGGCGGGGGCCGGCGCACTGATCGGTTTCGTCCTCCTGCGCCTGGTGAACGGTTATGGCGAGGCACACTGGGCGGTCCATGAAAGCACCACATACACCCTCATGAGCTTCTTCAACATCACCAAATACCCACCTTCCCTACTGTTCCTGGGCCTGACGCTGGGCATTGGGCTCTTGCTGTTGCTGGGCTTCGAGCGCGCCCAACAACGCAAGTGGATCAGCACCCTGGCGGTCTTTGGCGCGGCACCGATGTTCTTCTACCTGCTCCATCTTTATGTGCTGAAAGTGCTGTACCTGGTCAGCGTGGCGTTGTTCGGTCTGAACCACGGCGACTACTTCGGGTTCGATGGCATTTGGGCCGTGTGGCTGACCGCCGTGCTGCTGGCTGCGGCGCTGTATCTGCCGGTGCGCTGGTTCGCCGCATTGAAGGCGCGTCGGCGTGATATCGGTTGGCTTAAATACTTCTGATCAGGAGATGGGTTCGCCTCGGGCGGCATGATCGACTACCATGCCGCCGCCGGTTTCCACATGGGATTAATAGGGAATCCGTGATGCTGCCAACGCATCAAACGGAACTGCCCCCGCAACTGTAGGTGCTGAGCCTGCTCCTCAATTGCCACTGGGATCGAATCCCGGGAAGGCTGGAGCAGGCGATGACGCACCAGTCAGGAGACCTGCCGGCCAAGCAACAATCACTAACCGGCGGGGTGTCCGGGGAGGACATCCTTGTGCGCGCGTCACCCAGGTGACGGGCCCTGCTCTGCCTTTCCGGCAGCGTTCGATGATGTGTTTCCAGACCCTTGCGCCGTGTACGGTTCAAATGGAGATTGCATCATGCTGCTGCCCCGCTTTGTCGCCCTCGTCACTGGCCTGGGTCTTACTTCCCTCGCCTGTGCCTCCCCTACTCATTACCCGCTTACAGTCGAGAACTGCGGCAGCACGCTGACCTTCGCCCACGCCCCTGCCCGGGCGGTGACCATCGGCCAGGCCGGCACCGAGATGCTCTTCGCCCTGGGATTGGGCGACAAACTGGTCGGTACTTCGCTGTGGTTCAATGATGTGCTGGCTCAGTACAAGGCGCAGAACGACAGGATCGAACGCCTGGCCGATAACGAGCCGAGTTTCGAATCGGTGATCGGCAAGCGCCCGGGGCTGGTCGCCGTGGAGCTTGAGTGGATGGTCGGCCCGCAAGGCGCAGTCGGTACTCGCGAGCAGTTTCACGAGCTGCAGATTCCCACCTACCTGATGCCCTCGGACTGCGAGTCCAAGGACAACCTGGTCGGGGCCGACGGCACTCGCCTGCAGCCGTTTCGGATTGAAAGCATTTACAAAAGCGTCACCCAACTGGCCGAGATCTTCGACGTCCAGGCCCGTGGGCAGCAGCTGAACGCGCAACTGCAGGCCAGCCTGGCCAGCTCCATGGCCCTGGTGCAAGGCAAGGACCTCAAGCACACCAGCGCGCTGGTCTGGTTCTCCAGCGCCAGCCTGGATATCGACCCCTATGTCGCCGGGCACAAGGGCATTCCCGACTTCATGCTCAACACCCTGGGCGTGCGCAATGTGGTGCAGTCCGACGAAGAGTGGCCAACGGTTGGCTGGGAAACCATCGCCAAGGCCAACCCGACGTTCCTGGTGATCGCGCGCATGGATCGCCGGCGCTTCCCCGCTGACGACTATCAAAAGAAACTGCAATTCCTGCGCAGCGATCCTGTGACCCGCAACATGGACGCGGTGAAAAACAACCGCATCATCATCCTCGACGCCATGGCCATGCAGGCCAGCCTGAGAACGTTCGACGGTCTCGAGGCGTTGGCCACCGCCATCAACGGCTACGACCTGCCGCAATGACCAGGACGTTGATTCGCACCCTGCTCGCGTTGCTGATACTGCTGCTGGCCGTGAGCGCCGGTGTGGCCATCGGTGAAACCAACATTGAACCGGCGGTGGTGTTCCAGGTGCTGGCCAACAAACTGTGGTCTGCAGGTTTTGCCGTCGATCCCATCGACGAGGGCATCGTCTGGAACTACCGCCTGACCCGCGCGCTGGTGGCGGCGGCTTGCGGTGCGGGCCTGGCGACTTGCGGGGTGATCCTGCAATCGCTGCTGCGCAACCCCTTGGCCGATCCTTACCTGCTGGGCATTTCCGCAGGGGCCTCGACGGGCGCGGTGCTGGTGGCGTTGCTGGGCTTGGGCGCCGGAGCCATTTCGATGTCGGCCGGGGCGTTTGCCGGGGCCGTTACGGCCTTTGCCGTCGTTGTCTTGCTCGGCCGGGCCAGCGGTTCGCCTGGCAGCACCTCGCAGATCATCCTGGCGGGGATCGCCGGTTCGCAGCTGTTCAATGCGCTCACGGCGTTCCTGATCACCAAGTCGGCCAGTTCCGAACAGGCCCGCGGCATCATGTTCTGGTTGCTGGGCAATCTCAGTGGCGTGCGTTGGCCTTCGGTGTGGCTGGCGGTGCCGGTTGCGCTCGCCGGCCTCGCGGTTTGCCTGTGGCACCGGCGTGCGCTGGATGCCTTCACCTTTGGCGCGGATTCTGCGGCCTCGCTCGGCATCGCAGTGCGTCCCGTGCAATTTCTGTTAATCGGTTGTGCCGCCCTGGTGACGGCGGTGATGGTGTCGATCGTCGGCTCCATCGGTTTCGTTGGATTGGTCATTCCCCACGCCGCCAGGCTGTTGCTGGGCACTGGGCATACGCGCCTGCTGCCGGCGAGTGCGCTGGGTGGCGCGGTATTCCTGATCGCCGCCGATGTGCTCTCGCGCACGCTGATCAAGGGCCAGGTGATACCGGTCGGTGTGATTACCGCATTGGTCGGCGCGCCGGTGTTCGCGCTGATCCTGGTCGGTCGGAGGAATGCCCGATGAACGCGGCTGCACCTGTTCTGCACGACCCCGTGCTGAGTTGCGCCGGTCTCGGGTTCTCGATCCGCGATGCCGAGTTGCTGCGCGACATTCACCTGGACATCCACCCCGGCGAGACCCTGGGCCTTGTGGGGCCCAACGGCTCGGGAAAATCCACGTTGCTCAAACTGCTGGCCGGCGTGCGCAGCCCCAGCCGGGGGGACATCCACCTCAACGGCCAAAACCTCAAGACCCTGTCACGGCGAACCATCGCGCAAACCCTGGCGGTGGTTGAACAGCAGGCCGACACCCTGGATGCGATCAGTGTGTTCGATGCCGTGGCCCTGGGCCGCACGCCGTGGCTGTCGGCCCTGAGTCCGTGGTCGGCTGTAGACGATGACATCGTCCATCAGGCCTTGCGCGATGTGGATGCGACTCATCTGCGGACCCGCACCTGGCGCAGCCTCTCCGGTGGCGAGCGCCAGCGCGTGCATATCGCTCGCGCCCTGGCCCAGCGCCCGCGGATCCTGCTGCTGGACGAACCGACCAATCACCTGGACATCCAGCACCAGCTGGCGATCTTGCAGGTTGTTCACGCATTGCCGGTGACCACCGTGATTGCCCTGCACGACCTCAACCAGGCACTCACCTGTGATCGTTTGGCCGTTCTGGAAAAGGGCCGCCTGGTGGCCCTGGGCAAACCGCTTGATGTGTTGACCCCACAACGCCTGCTGGACACCTTCGGCGTCCATGCGCACTACCTCATCGACCCCTTTGACGGCGCGCAGATCCTGCGCCTGCGTTCATCCTGATTTTGTTTGTGGACACCGCGAAAATGCCTACCCGATCCGCCTTTCTCCTGGCCCTGGCCAGTCCCTTCACGCTGGCTGATTCGGCGCAATCGCAAGCCAATGGCTTTGTCCAGGACAGCGCCTGGAGTGTGCTCAATCGCACGGTCTACGACCATCGCGAGTACCGTCATGGCGCCCGCAACAGCGCTGCGCGTAACGCCTACAAGCCACGTGACGAGCGTAATGGCTACGCCGAGGAATGGGGCTACGGGCTGATGGGTACGCTGCAATCGGGCTTCACCCAAGGCCTGATCGGGGTGGGTTTGGATGCCCATGCCTATCTGGGCATACAACTGGACAGCGGCGGTGGCCGCGCAGGGAAAGCGCGATTGCTTGGGCTCGACAACCAGGGGCATCCCAAGGACGAGTTCAGCCGTGGCGGTGCCGCGATAAAATTCCGCGCGTCATCGACAGTGCTGAGCTACGGCGAGCAGCGGGTGAAAACCCCGGTGTTCAGTTCATCCGACAGTCGACTGCTGCCGGAAACCGCCACCGGCCTGTTCCTCACCAGCAACGAGTTCGCGGCACTGAAGCTGGTGGCAGGACACTTCACCGAGAGTACCGATCGCAATGCCAGCAGTCATGACCAGGGCCTCGTGGTCAACTATTCCAACGCCGTGAAAGGCAAGACCTTCGATCTCGCGGGCATGGTTTTCGCACCGGCAAAGAACCTGAACCTCAGCCTCTATTCATCGCGCTACGAGGACACCTGGAACCAGCACTACCTGGGCGGCACCTTCCTCCAGCCGCTGGGTGAACAGCGCTCGTTGGCATTCAACCTCAACCTGTACCGCACCACTGATGAGGGCAAGTCGTTATCCGGCACGATCGACAATACCACCTGGAGCCTGATGTCCACTTACACCCAAGGGCCCCATGGCTTCAGCCTCGGATATCAGCAGGTCGATGGAAACACGCCGTTCGACTACGTCACCCGTGGTGCAATCTTCATCAGCAACGCCGTGCAGCTGTCGGACTTCAACGCACCCAATGAACGATCCTGGCAGGCTCGCTACGATCTGGATGCCAGCCCTTGGGGCGCGCCGGGCCTGTCCATGAGCGCCGCTTATGTACGCGGCAGCCAGATCGATGGCAGCCACGTCGACCCGCAAGGTGGTTATGCCTATCTGGGTTATGGCGAAGGCGGCAAACATTGGGAGCGCGACCTGGAGATGCGTTATGTGGTGCAAGGTGGCGCGGCGAAAGGCACCACGTTTTCGCTGAGGCACAATGTGCATCGGGGCAATACGGCCCAGGCAGAACTGGACACGGACCAGATACGCCTGGCGGTCGAATACCCGCTGACAGGCAGGTTGTGAAAAGGTCGGTTATCGTTGTGACAAGCGCAAATCCGGGCTTGCACTGAATTACACTCAGGAGGCTGTTCGCAGGCGCATTGGCCAGCCGCCACCTGAAAGGAATACCAGATGCTTTATTTCCAGCAAATGTTGGGCATTGCCGTGTTTTCCATCACCGGCGTGCTGGCAATCAAGAAAGCCGATGTGGATTTATTTGGTGCCGTAGTGCTGGGGATCATCACCGCCATTGGGGGTGGCACGATAAGGGACCTGCTGCTCGATCTGCCGATCTTCTGGATCGCCGACTTCAACTACATCTGGGTCGCCCTGTTCGCTGCGCTGTTGGCGTTCTTTTGCACGCAACGCCTGCAACGACGTTACCGTATCCTGCTGTATCTCGACGGTCTGGCAGCGGCGCTGTTCGGCTTGTCGGCCACCGAAAAAGTCCTGGCCTTGCAGCTGGCTGCCCCCCTGGCGGTGATGATGGGCGTGCTGACCAGCATCGGCGGCGGTATCGTCCGGGATGTCCTGGCTGGTCGGGTTTCGCTGCTGATGTCGCGGGAAATTTACGCCACACCCATTCTGTTGGGCTGTACCCTCTACGTGCTGTTGCGAGACGTGTTCCCGACCATCTGGGTCGCCGGCTGGATTGCCTTGATCTTCACCTTCGGCCTGCGGTTTTTGGCCATTTACAAGCATCTGCAGATGCCGGCAATCTTTTCCACCCGGCAGGGATGATTCGTCGGTAAATTACGACCAGCGATGCAGCCAACGCTGGAATGGACCCTCTCCACTACAAGGACGCGACATTATGCAAATCCCCTTTACTCAACTCAGCGAGCGCTTGCACGATCGCCGATTTACGGTAGCGGGCAACACCCACGGGCTATCCGGCGCAGGCACGGTCTTTCATTACCAGGTCGAGGGCGATGCCATTTCGGGGACTTACCAGGGCGGCAAGATCCGCATGGGCCACCAAGTCGGCCGCGTGACAGGCCCCGATACCATCGAGCTGCTGTTTCATTGCCTGACCACGGAGGGCGAGATTCTTTCCGGCTGGTCCCGTGGCACGGTGGGCGTTGATCACACGGGATATACCACGCTGGCCTTCGTATGGGGCTGGTTATCGGGTGCGACTGGAGGTGGCGAGTCGAGCTACGTCGAGCTTGCTGCGTAGCAAACCGCAAAAACGAATCACACCCTGATCTGCGCACAGTGACAAAACCGGAGGATGAAATGAAAGGAAGCTGCGCCTGTGGGGCGGTAGGTTATGAGATCGACAGCATCGATATGCCCATCAGCCATTGTCATTGCAGTACCTGTCGCAAGACCCATGCCGCCGCTTATGTTTCCACGGCAGGCGTGCTGAGAGCGCATTTCCGATGGACTCGAGGCCTGGAGGCATTGCGGGTTTTCGAGTCATCGCCCGGGAAGCTGCGACACTTCTGTTGCCACTGCGGATCGCACCTTGCCGCTGAGCGTAACGGTTCAGCCGCGATGATCGTGCGCGTAGCCACGCTGGATGAGGAGCCTGGCGCCAGGCCCGAGTTCCACATCTGGACGGAGCAGGACGTAGCGTGGCTGAATGGGAAAGGACTGCCTGAGTATTCACAATGGCAGCCCGGACGATAATGGAATGTTTGCCTGGTCATAATCACCGTCCGCGGGACTTGCGAGGAAGCACATGATCGATGGTTCTGCCGTTTTGACGGTTTTTCTGGTCTACCTGGCCGGCGTCGTTATCCCTGGACCCAATTTCGTCGCAGTGGTCCACAAAGCGGTTGCGGCTACACGGTCGCAAGCCCTGGCCTTGGTAGCAGGGATCGTGCTGGTCAACCTGTTCTGGTCCACCTGTGCCATTGCAGGTCTCGGGATTGTCTTTGCTGCGCTCCCCTGGGCTGCGCTTGTGGTGAAGGTTCTGGGGGCCGCCTACCTGATGTGGTTCGGCTTGCGCCTGCTGGTCAATGCGGGGAAGCATGCGCCTGGCCGGCCAGAGGATGCCGTCGCGGGTAGTTGCAGGCAGGCCTTTATCCACGGGGTGGTGACCAATATTGGCAACCCCAAGTCCATGGCCTTTTATGCCGCGGTTTTTTCAGCCGCCGCCCCCACCCACGTTTCGCCAGGCACCTTTGCGTCGATGCTGGCGGTTGTCGTGGTGGTGTCGATGGCCTGGTATGGCATGGTCGCCATCGCCCTTTCGCAACCCAGGATTGCTGGCGCGTATCGAGGGAGGAAGAAGGCCATCGATCGACTGTGCGGTGGGTTGATTTTGTCCCTGGGAATTCGCCAGCTGGTTTAGCAATCTGGTAATGGGTGCCGGATTTCCGTGTCACGACACATCAGCAACTGCTCAAAATGCGCTTCTCCAGACGCAATGCAGGCGCATGGTCTTCGTAGTAGTCATGAACCACAGCGAAGCGTTGGTAACCGTTACGCTCATAAAGGCTGATCGCGACGGGATTATCCGGCCGCACTTCAAGTCGCAGGTAGGCGCGGTCGTGAGCGCGCACACACGCCTCCGCCTGATCCAGGAGCTGTTTGCCAAGGCCGAGGCGGCTCGCGAGTTGCAGCAGAAATTCAACGCGGCCTATCCGCTTTTTCTCGCGGGAATGCTGGTTGCGGGGGGCCTGATGGTCGTCGCGCTCAAGCGTCTGACACGGGGCTCATCCAGCATCAATGGCCCGCATTGAACGCTCGAGATCTTTACATCTCAACCTGTGTGCCCAGCTCAATCACCCGATTCAACGGCAACTTGAAGTACTTCAGATTGCTGTTGGCGTTCTTGAGCAAAAACGCAAACAGGCTTTCTCGCCAACGGGCCATGCCGATGCGCCTGGTCGGGATCACCGTTTCCCGGCTGAGGAAATAGGTCGTGCGCATCGGGCTGAAATCCAGGTCGGTCAAGTGGCACAGACTCAAGGCCAAGGGGACATCGGGTTCCTCGATAAAACCAAAGTGCAGGCTGACCCGGAAGAACCCTTCACCATAGGCTTCAACCTCGAACCGCTGTTGCGCACTCACGCGAGGGCTGTCCTCAGACACTACGGTGAGCAGTACCACCTGCTCATGCAAAACCTGGTTATGCAGCAGGTTGTGCAACAGCGCATGAGGAACAGCATCGGTCCTGGCCGTCAGAAACACTGCCGTGCCTTGCACACGATGGGGAGGTTGCGAACGGATGCTGTCGATGAATAGCGGGAGCGGCAGTGCGGTTTCATCCAAGCGCTCGACAATGATTTTCCTGCCGCGCTTCCAGGTCGTCATCAAAATGAACAGGCCAATGCCGGCAATCACCGGGAACGCGCCGCCCTGGAAAATCTTCGGCGCATTGGCCGCGAAGTACAGGCTGTCGACCAGCAGGAAACCGAGCAGCATTGGAATGGCCAACCAGCGCGGCGTTTTCCATAGCAGCAGGACAACCGCCGAGGACAATATTGTCGTGATCAACATGGTCCCCGTCACTGCGACGCCATAGGCTGCGGCCAACGCACTGGACGACTCGAAGCCGATGACCAGCAGGACTACACCGACCATCAATGCCCAGTTGACCGTGCCGATGTAGATCTGCCCTTGCTCCTGACTGGAGGTGTGCTGGATAAACATGCGGGGGATATAACCCAGCTGGATGGCCTGGCGAGTCAGGGAGAACGCACCGGAAATCACTGCTTGAGAAGCGATGATGGTGGCCAGTGTGGAGAGCGCGACCATCGGCAGCAGGGCCCAATCCGGCGCCAGCAGATAGAACGGGTTGCGCACAGCCTCCGGGTTACCCAGGATCAAGGCGCCCTGGCCAAAGTAATTGAGCACCAAACCGGGCAGTACCAGCATGAACCAGGCGCGCGAGATCGGTTTGCGGCCAAAGTGGCCCATGTCGGCATACAGTGCTTCAGCACCAGTCAGTGCCAACACGACAGCGCCCAGAATCACCACCCCGATTCCCGGATGAACCACGAAGAACTGCACGGCCCAGGCAGGATTGAGCGCTTGCAACACTTCTGGGCGCTGCAAAATCCCATAGATCCCAAGCGCACCCAACACCACGAACCACAGCACCATGACCGGACCAAACAGGATGCCGATTCGAGCCGTGCCATGTTTTTGTATCAGGAACAGCGCCACCAGCACGATCACTGACAAGGGCACGACCCAGTGTTCGATTCCGTCAAACGCCAGCTGCAGTCCTTCAACCGCGGAGAGCACCGAAATGGCCGGGGTAATCATGCTGTCCCCGTAAAAAAGTGCCGCGCCAAACAGGCCGAGCAGCACCAGTACCTTGCTCATGTACGGATAAGGTGCTGCCGCGCGACGGGCTAACGCGGTCAACGCCATGATGCCGCCTTCGCCCTGATTGTTGGCACGCAGGATGAACAACACGTACTTGATCGAGACCACCCAAATCAGCGACCAGAAGATCAACGACAGAATGCCCAGCACTCCGTCGTGATTGACCTGGACGCCGTAGTGGCCGGAAAAGACTTCTTTGAGCGTGTAGAGGGGGCTGGTGCCAATGTCCCCATAAACCACCCCGACAGCGGCGACGAGCAAGCCGACCCCTGAGGTTCTGGATGGGGAATCTGTGTGTGCAAGGGTCACTGTTTTACTCAAGAGCCGCTTCTCTCGGATGGCGGGGGAGGAAGTTCACGTCATCCTTGGGCAATACATTGCCAGTGCCATTAAAAATGCAGATGCATGGACCGTTGAAAATCGCGGCCAGTATCGTTGCAGACTGAACCGCCTACCGTAAAAAAAGCGTAAAAATTAACCGGCGGGCGCCAAAGGTGCCGGTCTGCCCCTCAATTCACGATTCGCCATCAAGGCGCCTAACCCTGTGGCAATCAGCAGGTCCCAGCTTCTGCCCGCTTGCTGAGCGAACCTCAATCGGCATCAGCGGCTGGCCGGACCTGTTGTCCAGCAGCACGGAACGGGTCTCCTGGGGCTCGAACAGAAAACGTTCGCCCCACTGCCGCATGCTGACCACCACCGGAAAGATCTCCCGCCCTTTTTCCGTCAGCACGTACTCCTTGTAGGCACTGCCATCCGACGCCGGTCGAACGTCGAATATCCCGACCTCGACCAGCGCCTTCAATCGCGACGCCAGAATATTCTTCGCCACGCCCAGGCTCTTTTGAAATTCGCTGAACCGGCGAATATCGTCGAAAGCGTCGCGGATGATCATGAGTGACCAGCGATCGCCAATGACTTCCAGTGTTCTGGCTACCGGGCATTCGTTGCCTGGCGGTGAGGTGTCTTCGAGCATTTTGTTGACCTTGCGGAATGTGGTTGCAATTTGAAACCGAATACACCAACAATTGAATCCAGTTTTCAATTGAAACCAGTTTAGCCCATGGAGGCGCACATGACAGCAGATGTCGATTCAGCCAGCCAATGTCTGGTCAGGGAGCCTTCGCCAATATCGCCTGCGGTAACCGACCGCTTTCAAGGGCTCTCGCCATCGCTCACGTTGCTGTTTTCCATCACCTGCGCGCTGGCAGTGGCCAATGTTTACTTCGCCCAACCATTACTCGACTCCATGGCGCAGAGCCTGGGTGTGGCCTCATCAATGATCGGGGTTGTGGTGACTGCGACTCAGGTCGGTTATGCATTGGGGTTGCTGTTCATCGTCCCGCTGGGGGACCTGGTCAACCGCAAGCGACTGATGCTGACGCAAGTTCTGCTGTCTGCGGTGGCGCTGACGGCGGTCGGTGCAGCACAGCAATGGCTGGCCCTGTTGGCTGCCATGATCGTGATGGGTTTGCTGGCAGTGGTCGTTCAGGTGCTGGTGGCCTACGCCGCTGTGCTGGCAACGCCCTCGCAACGCGGGCAAGCAGTCGGGACGGTCACCAGCGGGATTGTCCTGGGCATCCTTCTGGCGCGATTTACTTCCGGCTTGATCGCAGACATCGCAGGCTGGCGCGCTGTCTACTTTGTGTCCTCAGGTTTGATGCTGACCCTCGCGGCAGTGCTGTGGAAAGTAGTGCCTGTCACACCCTCCCCCAGGCAAAAGGATACCTACCTCGCGCTCATCGGCTCGCTGTTCAAACTGTTCATCAGCGAACCCACGTTGCGCGCCAGGGGCCTGCTGGCGCTGCTGATCTTCGCCGCTTTTTCCGTGCTGTGGACAGCCATGGTCCTGCCGTTGAGCGCCCCGCCGCTGTCGCTTTCACACACCGCCATCGGCCTGTTCGGCCTGGCCGGTGTCGCCGGTGCGCTGGCTGCCAGACGCGCCGGTCGCTGGGCCGACCAAGGCCTGGGGCAACGCGTGACCGGCATTGCGCTGGGGCTCCTGACGCTGTCCTGGTTGCCCATCAGCGTTGCCGAGACGTCGCTGGTCGCGCTGGTCTGCGGCGTCGTCCTGCTCGACTTCGCGGTGCAGGCCGTGCACGTCACCAACCAGAGCATCATTTTCGCCGCACGACCCGACGCCCAAAGCCGCATGGTCGGCGCCTACATGTGCTTCTACTCGGTCGGCAGCGCGCTGGGAGCCGCCGCCGCAACCCAGGTTTATGCGCTATGGGGTTGGGAGGCCGTCAGCCTGCTGGGGGCCTTGATCAGTGTCAGTGCCTGGATTCTGTGGTTTCTCACGTCTCAATCCGACGGCAGTTGATAACCCTCCTCGATTGCCTTGAGCTTGCGGTACAGGGTCGCTCGCCCGATCCCCAGGCTGCGCGCGGCGGCCGAGAGGTTGCCGCCGCTCGCTTCCACCGCCGCCTTGATCGCGCGCAGCTTCGAGACCTGCAAGGTATCCCCCGCCTTCGGCTGCGGCTGCGGCGTACCTGGCGCTGATTCGACCGGGGTATCACAATCCTCCAATACGTCGTCCGGCAGGTGCTGCAGGCCGATTTCCTCTTCATTCTCGGCCAGGGCAGCGGCCAGGCGCAGGGTCTGGTAAAGCTGACGAACATTGCCCGGCCAGCGGTACGCCAACAGCGCCTGCAGCGCCACCTTGCTCAGCCTGGGCGATGGGTGCGCGTTGGTTTCGGCGCGCAGCAGGTGCTGGATCAGTGCGTCGAGATCGTGGCGTTCACGCAACGCCGGCAGGACCACGCGCAGGCCGTTGATGCGGTAATAGAGATCCTCGCGAAACCCCTGGTTGGCGCTGAGCTGCTTGAGGTCGCGGTGAGTGGCGCAGATCAACGCGCAATCCACCTTGATCAACTGACTGCTGCCAAGCCGGGTCAGGCTGCGCTCCTGCAGCACGCGCAGCAGGCGACCCTGCAGCTCCGGGGGCATGTCGCCGATCTCGTCGAGGAACAGGGTGCCCTTGTGCGCCTGTTCGATCTTGCCGCTGGCGCCGCCCTTGCGGCTGCCGGTAAAGGCACCTTCGGCGTGGCCGAACAATTCCGACTCGATCAGGCTGGCGGGGATGGACGAACAGTTGATCGCAACGAAGGCTTCGCCGGCGCGCCTGCTGCCTTCGTGCAACAGACGGGCGAAGACCTCCTTGCCCGTGCCGGTCTCACCGTTGATCAACACCGGGATGTCGCGGGCGAAGGCCTTGCGTGCGCGGGACAGAGCGTCCTGCAGGGCCGGATCCTGCAGGCACGGGCCCGATTGCGGCGCTGGCAGCGGCTCGGCGGTACTCGCAGGCAAGGGTAGCCGACGTTGTCCCCGTTCCGGTTTGCGCTCGGGGCCGAGGGTGATGCAAGCATGCAGGTCGCCGCAGTGGTGACCGCGCAGGCGCAACGGTGCGCTGAGGTCGTGGCGGCAATAACAGGTGGCATGGACGAAGGGCATGTCGAACAGCTCGGTAAAGTCCAGGCCGGCGTGGTTCTCGCCGAGCTTCAACAACTGACCGGCGATGCGGTTGGCGCAGCGAAGCTTACCGGCCGGGTCGAAGGCCAGCAGACCTTCCAGTGGCGTGCCGAGGATGTCCAGGCGATGGTGCAGATGCACCAGCAGCACGTCGCCAAGTTGGGCGAACATGCGGTTTTCGATGGCGCGAGCGGCGAACACCAGGCTATCGAGGGTATAGACCGAGGGCACGCCATGTTTGCTGCTGGCGTCCAGTACCCCGACGATGCCGCCGTCCAGGCCAAAGATCGGCGTGGCCAGGCAGGAGAATTGGCGAGCCTCCTCCAGGTAATGCTCCTCGCCGACAAAAAACACCGAATCGCGCTCGGTCAGGACGCAACTCGGCGCGGTGGTGCCCACGTTTTGTTCAGAGATCTGCGCACCGACACGGAACACCTGATTCAACTCGCGGTTGTCCGGGCTGAGTCGACCCAGGCTGCTGAGCACCACGCCTTCCAGATCGAGGCAGGCCAGCACCCAGTCTTTCGGCGACAGGGCGGCGTGCAGCTGCTCCATCTCCGGGGCGGCGCAGGTCAGCAAGAGGCGATTGCTTTCGGCGATCTGCGCGCGACTGGCAACCACTGGCGCGTCAAACAGCAGATTGTCGCGCGGGCACAGGCCGTAGTTCTGCGAGCGCTGCCAGGATCTCTCGATCACTTGTGAATCGACGAAACGCTTGCGCGAGGAAGGTGTCGCGGGGCTATTGAATTTGGGCATGGCATGCGTCTCGCGGCCGAATGTCTCGAAGTGGGCCAGCTCGACCCCAAGCCACTGTCTCAATTTGAGCCAGCGATACAGCGGGACAATTCCCGCGCGGCCTTCGACACTTCTTATTATTACTCAAGCCATTGATTTAAAAGCTTTTTTTATAAACCATAAAAAGCTGGCACAAGCTCTGCTCAATGACTTCACGTTAGTCCGGATAACCGCTCCGGCACTAAGTCGATCATAAACAAAAACAATAAAGGTAATGTCATGAAAATGAGCACAGGGCCGGCTCGTCGCAGCCCGGGCTGGCCGCCACACCAGTGTCGCCTGGTCCATTTGTTTCACGCTTCGCTCTTCGGCCTGCTGGCCAGTTTCTCTTGCAGCGCCATGGCGGTGGACGTCGATGCCGGCGATTACACCGCCCTTCCCGAAGGCACCAACCTGGGCCTGGTCTATTACCAACATGCCGAGCGCAATGCCCTCTACTCCGACGGCCACAAGGTGCCGATCGATGCCGGTCTGGATTCCGACATCGGTATCCTGCGCGGCGTGCACTTCACCAGGATCGGCGATTACATCGTCGACCCGCAGTTCCTCCTGCCGTTCGGCAACGTGCGGGCCAAGGATGATCTGCAAGACCTGGGCAACGACAGCGGCACTGGCGACCTGATCCTCGCCGCCACCGTCTGGCTGCTGAATGAACCGAAAAATCGCCGCTACTTCGGTATCACCCCGTTCCTCTACGTGCCCACCGGCAGCTACGACAAGGACCGCGCGATCAACCTCGGCGAGAACCGCTGGAAGCTCGCCCTGCAAGCGGGCTATATCACCGGCCTGACCGAAAAGCTGACCCTCGATCTGGTCGGCGACGTGACTTTCTTTGGCCACAACAACGACTTCGGTAGCGCTGGCGACACCCAGAAGCAGGACCCGCTCTACCAGGGCCAGGCTTTTCTACGCTACAACTTCACCGAGCGTTTCGATGTGCGTGCGGGCATTTCGAAGCTCTGGGGCGGTGAAAGCAACATCAGTGACATAGATATGGACGACAAGCCGGGTACCAGCAAATTCACGGTCGGCACGTCGTACTTCGTCACCCCGGGCACCCAGTTGATGGTCAATTACGGGCAGGACATCGCGGTGGACAACGGCTTCGAAGAGGACAGCCGCATCAACTTGCGCATCCTGCAGCTGTTCTAGCCATCGCCGCTCGCCAGGGTCTCATTCCAATTCAAATAACAGGAGTCCTGCGTCTATGAACACGCAGTCTGCATCCCGAATTCTCGCTGGCCTGGCCTTCGCCTTGCTGGCGCCGCTGGCCGTCGCCGCACACGTCGACCAGGCCGCCATCATTGCCAGTAAGCAGGACGGTAGCGAATGGCTCAGCCACGGCCGCACCTATGACGAACAGCGCTTCAGCCCACTGGACCAGATCACCGCGAAGAACGCCGACAAGCTGGGCCTGGCCTGGTCCGTTGACCTTGATAACCATCGCGGCCTGGAAGCCACGCCGCTATTCGCCGACGGCGTGCTTTACGCATCGCTGTCCTGGAGCCGCGCGATCGCGGTGGATGCACGCACCGGCAAGACGCTCTGGACCTTCGATCCGCAGATCGCCCGCGACAAGGCCCGCGACGCGTGCTGTGACGCGGTCAACCGCGGAGTCGCGCTGTGGAACGGCAAGGTTTTCATCGGCACCCTGGACGGCCGGCTGATTGCCCTCGACGCAAAAACCGGCCAACAGGTGTGGAGCCAGCAGACCACCGACAACAGCAAGCCCTACACCATCACCGGCGCGCCGCGTGTGGTGAAGGGCAAGGTCATCATCGGCAACGGTGGCGCCGAGTATGGTGTGCGGGGCTATTTCTCCGCCTATGACGCCGAGAGCGGCGAGATAGCCTGGCGCTTCTACACCGTGCCCGGCGACCCGAACAAACCCTATGAACATCCCGAGCTGGCCGAGGCGGCCAAGACCTGGAAAGGTAACGAGTACTGGAAGCTCGGCGGCGGCGGCACCGTATGGGACGGCATGGCCTATGACCCTGAACTGGACCTGCTGTACGTCGGCACCGGCAACGGTTCGCCGTGGAACCGTGAACTGCGCAGCCCCGGTGGCGGCGACAACCTCTACCTGTCCTCGATCCTTGCGCTCAACCCGGACACCGGCCGGCTGGCCTGGCACTATCAGGTGACACCGGGCGACTCCTGGGACTTCACCGCCACCCAGCAGATTACCCTGGCGACCCTGGAGATCGCCGGCAAAATGCGCAAGGTGCTGATGCAAGCGCCAAAGAACGGCTTCTTCTATGTCATTGACCGCCAGACCGGCGAGCTGCTCTCTGCCGAGAAGTTCGGCAAGGTCACCTGGGCCGAGAAGATCGACCTGGCTACCGGCAAGCCGGTGGAGGCGCCCGGTGTGCGCTACCAGAAAGAGCCCATCGTCATGTGGCCGAGCCCCTTCGGCGCTCACGGCTGGCATTCGATGTCGTTCAACCCGCAAACCGGCCTGGTGTATATCCCCTACCAGGAGATCCCGGGTGTGTATCGCAACGAAGGCAAGGACTTCGTCAAGCGCAAGGGCTTCAACACCGGCGCGGGCTTCTCCGACGCCACCGAGATTCCCCGCGAGGCCGTTTCCGGTGCCCTGCTGGCCTGGGACCCGGTCAAGCAGAAGGAAGCCTGGCGCGTGCCCTACGCTCACTACTGGAACGGCGGCACCTTGAGCACCGCCGGCAACCTGGTGTTCCAGGGTACGGCCGACGGCAACTTCATCGCTTACTCTGCAGACAAGGGCAAAAAGCTCTGGTCGTTCGGCGCACAGACCGGCATCGTCGCCGCCCCCATGACCTACAGCCTGGAGGGTGAGCAGTACATCGCCGTGATGGCCGGCTGGGGTGGTGTCGCCCCGCTGATCGGAGGCGATGCCGCCTTGGCGCCGGGGGCGGGTAACGTCAGCCGCCTGCTGGTGTTCAAACTCGACGGCAAGGCCTCTCTGCCGCCGCTACCAGAAAAAACAGTGGTGGCGGTAAACCGCACGCCAAAACCGGTCGACGCTCCCGCTGCGGATATCGCGGCCGGCCAGCAGCTGTACGGCGCCTACTGCTCCGTCTGCCACGGTGTGGGTGCGATCAGTGGTGGCTTGATCCCCGATCTGCGCAAGTCCGACGAGTCCCATCGAAACCTGTTCCAGCAGATCGTCCTGGATGGCGTACTGCGGCCTCTGGGCATGCCCTCCTTCAAGGACAGCCTCGAGCCCGCCGATGTCGAGAAGATCAAGCACTACGTAATGAGCCAGGAGTACGCCCAATACCTCAAGGCACAGCAACCGGTTGCGACCAAGGCCACGCCGTGATTGCACAGAGGTAGCGCAAAGGGGCAAGGATGCCCGATCAGCTTTTGAAACCATCCATTCAAAAAAAGAGGAACTCGATCATGTGGACCAAACCTGCCTACACCGACCTGCGCATTGGCTTCGAAGTCACCATGTACTTTGCCAACCGCTAACCCTTTAGCGTGGTGCTGCGTCTGCGTCCGTGAAGTTGAAGTGGCGTATGACGGCATGAATATTGTGTTGTAACTGACGGCCCCTTCGCTGGCAAGCCAGCTCCTACAGTTGACCGCATTCCCCTGTAGGAGCTGGCTTGCCAGCGAAAGGGCCAGACCAGCCGCCAAAGAATCCACCGGCTGTACTCCGGAGAACCCAGATGACCGACACCCCGATGTCCCCCGCCGAATTCGAAGCCGCCCTGCGCGCCAAGGGCGCCTATTACCACATCTATCACCCGTATCACGTGGCGATGTATGAAGGCCGGGCGACCCGCGAGCAGATCCAGGGCTGGGTCGCCAACCGTTTTTACTATCAGGTGAACATCCCGCTGAAGGACGCGGCAATCCTGGCCAACTGCCCGGACCGCGAGATCCGCCGCGAGTGGATTCAACGCCTGCTGGACCACGACGGCGCCCCCGGCGAAGACGGCGGCATCGAAGCCTGGCTGCGCCTGGGCCAGGCCGTCGGCCTCGACCCGGACCAATTGCGCTCCCAGGAACTGGTGCTGCCCGGCGTGCGCTTTGCCGTCGACGCCTACGTCAACTTCGCCCGTCGGGCCAGTTGGCAGGAGGCCGCGAGCAGCTCGCTGACGGAACTGTTCGCGCCGCAGATCCACCAATCGCGCCTGGACAGCTGGCCGCAGCATTACCCATGGATCGACCCCGCCGGCTACGAATATTTCCGCACGCGCCTGGGTCAGGCGCGGCGCGATGTCGAGCACGGCCTGGCCATCACCCTCGAGCACTACAAGACCCGGGAAGGCCAGGAACGCATGCTGGAAATTCTCCAGTTCAAACTGGACATTCTTTGGAGCATGCTCGATGCCATGAGCATGGCCTACGAACTCAATCGCCCGCCGTATCACAGCGTGACCGGGGAACGGGTCTGGCATAAAGGAATCACCCTATGAGCTTCGATCGCAGCAAGACCCCGACCTGGCGCCCTGGCTACCGATTCCAGTACGAACCGGCACAGAAAGGCCATGTGCTGCTGTATCCCGAAGGCATGATCAAGCTCAATGAAAGCGCCGCGCTGATCGGCGGCTTGATCGACGGCGAGCGTGACGTCGCCGCGATTATCAATGAGCTCGACACGCAATTCCCGGGCGTGCCCGAACTCGCGGACGACATCGAGCAATTCATGGAGGTTGCCCGTGCGCAGCACTGGATCGAACTTGCCTGATTCATCCAGGCAAGTGCCGCCCACACCTGAGATCGGCCTGCCCCTGTGGCTGCTGGCCGAGCTGACCTATCGCTGCCCGCTGCAATGCCCGTACTGCTCCAATCCGCTGGATTTTGCCGAACAAGGCAAAGAACTGAGCACCGAGCAGTGGATCAAAGTCTTTCGTGAAGCGCGGGAGATGGGCGCGGCGCAGCTGGGTTTTTCCGGCGGCGAACCCCTGGTGCGCCAGGACCTTGCCGAGCTGATCGCCGAGGCACGCAAGCTGGGTTTCTACACCAACCTGATCACCTCCGGTATCGGCCTGACCGAGCAGAAAATCAGCGATTTCAAGAAGGCCGGGCTCGATCATATCCAGATCAGTTTCCAGGCCAGCGACGAGCAGGTGAACAACCTGCTGGCGGGTTCGAAAAAGGCTTTCGCGCAAAAGCTGGAAATGGCCCGCGCCGTCAAAGCCCATGGCTACCCGATGGTGCTGAACTTCGTGACCCATCGGCACAATATCGACAAGATCGACCGCATCATCGAGTTGTGCATCGCCCTGGAGGCAGACTTCGTCGAACTCGCCACCTGCCAGTTCTACGGCTGGGCTCAGCTCAATCGCGTTGGGCTATTGCCGACCAAAGAGCAACTGGTGCGCGCCGAACGCATCACCAATGAATACCGCGCCAAACTGGAAGCCGAAGGTCATCCGTGCAAGTTGATTTTCGTCACGCCGGACTACTACGAAGAACGCCCGAAAGCCTGCATGAACGGCTGGGGCAGTATTTTTCTGACAGTGACGCCGGACGGAACCGCCCTGCCCTGTCACGGCGCCCGACAGCTGCCGGTGCAGTTTCCCAACGTGCGCGACCACAGCATGCAGCACATCTGGTACGACTCGTTCGGCTTCAACCGCTTTCGCGGTTACGACTGGATGCCCGAGCCGTGCCGCTCATGCGACGAGAAGGAAAAGGACTTCGGCGGCTGTCGCTGCCAGGCGTTCATGCTCACGGGTGACGCGAGCAACGCCGACCCGGTGTGCAGCAAGTCGCCTCAACACGGCGTGATCCTCAAGGCCCGCGAAGAGGCGGAGCACGCGACCCAGACCATTGAACAACTGGCCTTTCGCAATGAACGAAACTCACGCCTGATCGTCAAGGTCGGTTGAATGACATGCTGTCAGCCGAGGATCAGCGTTGCTACCTCAGGGTGACGGCAGGTAGGCCATCGCGCGCGATTCGCCCATCAACAGCGGATGATTGAGCTCCGCACAGGCGCGCAGGTATTCGGCGACCAAGGTGATCCGCTTGAGCTTGCGCAGGTCCTCGCTGTAGTACATCCAGAACTGTCGAGTGACCTCCACCTGGTCCGGCAATACTTCGCACAGGCGCGGGTCGGGACCTGCGAGAAAGCACGGAAGGATGGCCAGCGCGCGCCCCTCCAGCGCTGCATGATACTGGGAGACTACGCTGGTGCTACGCAGGCGGCTTTGCGCGCCGGGCAGCAGATCGTTCAGGTAGAGCAGCTTGAAGCTGAACGCCAGGTCCTCGACATAGGTCACGAAGGGGTGACTCGCCAAGTCCTCGCTATGGGTAATCGGTGGATGATTGGCCAGGTACTCCGGTGTCGCATACAGACGCAAGCGGTAGTCGCATAGGCGCGAGCACACGTAGGGACCGCGCTCGGGACGCTCCAGGGTGATGGCAATGTCCGCCTCGCGTCGTGACAGGTTGACGAAGTGCGGGACCGGCAAAATGTCCACTGAGATATGCGGATAGTGAATGATGAAGTGACTCATCTGCGAGGTGATGAAGCACGAGCCGAAGGCTTCGGTACAGCCGATGCGCAGGTGCCCGGCAAGCCCCCCGGTGGTTCCCGAAACCTCCCCACAAGCTGCCAGCAGCGTACTTTCCAGTGTTTCCGCATGACTGATCAGGCGCTGCCCCTCGACAGTCATGACGAAACCCGACGCTCGGGACTTCTCGAAAAGCAGCGCGCCAAGGCTTTGCTCAAGGGCGCGGATGCGCCGCGACACCGTGGTGTAGTCCACCCCCAGGCGGCGTGCTGCGCCACTGGCGGTGCGAGCACGAGCGACCTCGAGAAAGAAACGCATATCGTCCCAATTCACGTGAGTTTGCGTTGTGCGATTTTGCATATTCATCAGGCTTTTCTGCCAATTCTTATTGGAAATTAGCCAACATATACTCGCATTCAGCCTGGTTTGACCAGCATCGTTTCTCCACCGGAAAGGCCCCGATTTCAATCAGGGCTAACGGCCTGAATGCAGGGTAAAAAACCTGTTTTCAAGGCGAAAAATGGCTGTTGCGCGGCAGCGCAATCACTGTCGCATTCGCCCCCGCCGAGGACACATCCGGCGGGCACCCTGTCGGCACCAAACCGGTGCCATGCGTTCCCCTCGCCTCCGGAAGATCGCCAGGGCAGCAACGACTCCAGCAGCATTCAGGTGATGTCCCGCCCAGGGATGTCGCCCGGGTACCCGTACGCCCCTCAAAAGGCCGACATACAACAACAATTAAAAGCGGAGCCTCACTATGACGACTGACCATCCGAACCACGTCCAGACCTGCGCCCGGGTCAGGGCCAATCCTGAATTCCAGCGCCTCAGCCGCCAGCGCTCAGTGCTGGCCTGGTCACTGAGCGGTGCGGTCCTGGCCGTCTATTACAGCTTCATCATGGTAGTGGCCTTCGCACCTGCCTGGCTGCACCTGCCGCTGTACGACGGTAGTCACCTGACCCTCGGCATGCCGGTTGGCGTGGCAATCATCTTGCTGTCCTGGTTGCTCACCGCCTGGTACGTGCACACCGCCAACACCCGTTTCGACGCGCTCAGCGCGCAGATCCTGCAGGAGACCCGCGCATGAAACGCCTACTCCCCCTTCTCGCCCTCAGCCCTGTGCTGGCCAACGCCGACACCATCACCGCGCAGAAGCAGCCGCTCAATGTGCATGCCATCGGCATGTTCTTCGTCTTCGTCCTTGCCACTTTGCTGATCACCTGGTGGGCGTCCCGGCGTACGCGCTCCGCTGCCGATTTCTACAGCGCGGGTGGCGGTATCACGGGTTTCCAGAATGGCCTGGCGATCGCCGGTGACTACATGTCGGCGGCCACTTTGCTGGGCCTCTCGAGCATGGTGTTCGCCCGGGGTTATGACGGCTTCATCTACATCATTGGCTTCTTCGTCGGCTGGCCCATCGTCACCTTCCTGATGGCCGAACGCCTGCGAAACCTGGGCCGCTACACCTTCGCCGACATCGTCTCCTTTCGCCTGGATCAGACGCGCGTACGCAGCTTCGCCGCCCTCGGCTCGCTGACAGTGGTGTGCTGCTACCTCGTGGTTCAGATGGTCGGCGCCGGCCAGTTGATCAAGCTGCTGTTCGGCCTCGACTATCGCACGGCGGTGGTTGTGGTCGGCGTGCTGATGCTGGTCTACGTGATCTTCGGCGGCATGCTCGCCACCACATGGGTGCAAATCACCAAGGCGGTCCTGCTGCTGGCGGGCGGAACGACCCTGATGCTGATGGCCCTGAGCCGCTTCGGCTTCAGCTTCGAGACGCTGTCGGCCCAAGCCGTAGCGGTGCACGCCAGCGGCGTGCAAATCATGGGGCCGGGCACCTTGCTGGCCGACCCGATCAACGCGGTGTCACTGTCCCTTGGACTGGTCTTCGGCATTGCCGGCCTGCCGCACATCCTGATGCGTTTCTTCACCGTGCCCAATGCCAAGGAGGCGCGAAAATCGGTGCTGTTCGCCACGGTGTTCATCGGCTTTTTCTTCCTCGTGGTGTGCATCCTGGGCTACACCGCCATCGTCATCGTCGGCACAGACCCGCAGTACTACGTCGATGGCAAGCTGGGCGGCGCCATGATCGGCGGCGGCAACATGGTGGCCATGCACCTGGCCAAAGCGGTGGGCGGCAATCTGTTTCTCGGATTCCTCTCCGCCGTCGCCTTCGCCACCATCCTTGCAGTCGTGGCCGGCCTGGCCCTGGCTGGCGCCTCGGCGATTTCCCACGACCTGTATGCCTCGGTACTGAAAAAGGGCAAGGCCGACGAGAAGCAGGAGATGCGCGTGTCGCGTATCGCCACTGTCGGCCTGGGCATTGTCGCGATCTCCCTCGGCATTCTGTTCGAGGGCCAGAACATCGCCTTCCTGGTCGGCCTGACGTTCGGCATCGCCGCCTCTGCAAATTTCCCGGTACTGATCATGGCCATGTACTGGGGTGGCCTGACCACCCGTGGCGCCCTCTACGGCGGCCTGACCGGCCTGGTCAGCGCCCTGGCGCTGGTCATCGGGTCGCCGTCGGTGTGGGTCGGTGTATTGGGTCATGCCCAGGCGATCTTCCCCTACGACCAGCCGGCGCTGTTCTCCATGCCTTTGGCCTTCCTGGTCATCGTGGTGGCGTCCAAACTGGACCGCAGCGAGCGCGCCGACCGTGAGCGCGCGGCCTATGCCGATCAGTTCGTCCGCGCCCAGACCGGCCTGGGGGCTGCCATGGCCAGCAGTCACTAACGCTGCAGCATTGCGGGGCACCGGCCCCGAGCGCGAGTCCGCTCCTTTGCTTCGCGCTTTTTTACTCCCGCCCTGCGCTGCCCGGCGCAGGGCACCTTCAACCAGCCTTCCCGCCACCGGCCCCGGCCAGTGCGGGAACGGCTGGCTCATAACAACACTGCTCATAACAACACTGCCCATAACAACACTGCCCATAACAACACTGCCCATAACAACAAGAGACAAGCAATGAAACCTACCCTCTTCACCCTGTTCCTGGCAGGCAGCAGCCTTGCCACCCACGTCCATGCGGATTTCCTGGCAGACAGCAAGGCCAGCCTGGAACTGCGCAACTTTTACTTCAACCGGGATTATCGCCAGGCCAACGCC